>CANHUQ010000178.1 GCA_947463885.1 Burkholderiales bacterium | reverse complement strand
GCCACGTCGACCTGCTTGTTCAGCACGGCGAGGAAGTTGCCTTCATGGTTGGATGAACGCGTCACTCTGAAATGCGTGCGCGGGTCGAGCTTGTTCATCGTGAACACGTAGTAGGTCGGGACCAGCGTGCCGGACGTGGAGGCCGGATCGCCGATACCGAACGAATAGGATTTTCCGTTCTTGAGCACCTGGTCGAGTGAGGTGATCCCGGAGTCCTTGTGTGTGATCAGGTACGAGTAGTAACCGGGCGTGCCGTCCAGATCGACGAATTGCGCGAACACCTCGCCGTTGGAACGGTCCACTGCGTCCATCGCCGAGCGATTGCCGTACCACGCAACCTGAATTTTGTTGAAGCGTTGCGCTTCAATGATTCCGGCGTAATCGGTGGCGTAAAAACCATTGACCTTCATGCCAGTGGCCTTGGACATATCTGCAAGGAAGGGCTCCCACATCTGGCGCAAAGCACCGGCTTTTTCGGTGGCGATGATGCCGAAGTTGATCTCCTTCACGTCCTGGGCGAAGGCCACCGAGGCGGCCGAGAGGCTGAGGGCTGCGAGCAGAGTACGAACGGATGTCAGCATGTCGAAGATCCTGTCAGTCGAAAAACAAAAAAGGTGTGCAACCTGGCGTTGATGAAGTGCGTGCTTGGCCTGTGAGGCGCGGGCTCAGGCCGGCTGCAGCTGAGCCGAATGGGTGTTGAGCGGCGTGAGCTCGACGGGCTGTTGCGTGCCGGCTTCAAACAGATCGATCGCCTGTGCGCCATAGAGTTCGCGCAGCAACTGCGGCGTGAGCGCTGACGATGGGCCGTCATAGACCACAGCCCCCGCGCGCAGTGCCACCGTCCTGGGGCAGTGCTGCAAGGCGAACTCGACCTGATGCAAAGAGACCAGCACGGTGCAGCCGTGGTCTCGATTCATCTGTGCGAGCAACTCCATGACCTTTCTGGACGACTCGGGATCGAGTGAGGCAATCGGCTCATCGGCCAGAACGAGTCGGGCCTGCTGCACGATGCATCGGGCCAGCGCAGCCCGCTGTTGCTGACCGCCGGACAGGGTAGAGGCGCGCTGCCAGGCCGTGTCAGCGATCCCGACTGCACTGAGTGCGCGAATTGCGTTGCGCCGATCGATGACGGAGAAGCGCACCAGCATGCGCCGCCACCACGGCATGTCAGGCATTAAGCCGATCAGCACGTTGGTCATGACCGACAGTCGACCCACCAGATTGAACTGCTGAAAGACGAATCCGATCTCTCTGCGCAGACGGCGTACTGAGCGCGAGACGCGCCCGCCGTGTTGGACGGACTTGCCGAAGACCTGCACGTCACCTGAGTCAGCAGCAATGAAACCCGGAATGTGGCGCAGCAAAGTGGACTTGCCGGAACCTGAAGCGCCAATCAGTGCCACCATCTCGCCCGGCTCGACAAGCAGCGATACGTCCTTCAGAGCCGGCTTGCCGACAAACGATTTGCTCAAATGTTTGATTTCCAGCGCGAGCGACATGCGGACACTCCAATGTCATGCCTGTGCAACACCCCTGACATACCTTCGGACGGTCGCGGATGAGAGCGGCGGTCAAATGACCAGCCTTCGATCATTCAATCTGGGCATGACCCGCTCATGACGTGTCATTGACAATTGCGTGACGGCTCGCCAATACGCTGGGCCGTCCTGAAGCAGGTGCTCCGCGGCCGGTGCTCCGCGAGCCACCCGATTTAATCGATGATGGGCTGCCAGAACATGGGAACCGAACAACTCAGTGCTTTTCACGCTGAATCGATGCGTATTGATGGCGAACGTCATCCGGGTGATGGCAGAGTCATCGAGGTCAGCGATCCGTGGAGCGCGCAGGTGATCGGATCCGTGCCCAAGGCACGGGTCGAAGATGTCCGCCGCGCCATCGAGCGGGCGAAAGGGTTTCGCAGTCGACTGTCGCGCGCCGATCGTGCGCAGATCCTCGAGCGCGCCTCGGCCATCGTGATGCAGCGGGTCGATGCGTTGAGCGCGCTCATTACGCTCGAATCGGGTCTGTGCCTGAAGGATTCGCGCTACGAAGTGGGCCGTGTTCGCGATGTGTTCCGATTCGCGGCTCAGGCGGCACTGCAAGACGACGGGCAGGTGTTCTCGTGTGACATCACACCTCACGGGCGTGAGCGCCGTGTCTTTACCCAACGCGATCCCCTGCTTGGGGTGATCGTCGCCATCACGCCATTCAATCACCCGATGAATCAGGTGGCGCACAAGATCGCCCCCTCGATCGCCAGCAATAATCGGATGGTGCTGAAGCCCTCCGAGAAGGTGCCGCTCTCGGCCCTGGCGCTGGCTGACGTGCTGTATGAGGCGGGTTTGCCACCGCTCATGTTTCAGGTGGTCACGGGCGACCCGGCTGAAATCAGCGACGCGCTGATCACTCACCCCGATGTGGATCTGGTGACCTTCACCGGCGGGGTCGGGATTGGCAAATCCATCGCGCAGCGTGTGGGCTACCGACGCGTAGTGCTTGAGCTAGGTGGCAACGATCCGCTGATCGTGATGGACGATGCCGATCTGGATGAGGCAGCGTCGCTGGCGGCCCAAGGGTCCTATCGCAATTCCGGCCAGCGCTGCACAGCGGTCAAGCGGATTCTGGTGCATCGGTCGATCGCCGAAGCGTTCACGCAGCGCCTGGTGGAAAAGACGCAAGCCTGGACCTACGGCAATCCATCTGATGAGTCGCTGGAGATGGGTACGGTGATTGATGAAGCGGCTGCCCGACTCTTTGAGTCCAGGGTCGATGAGGCACTGCGTCAAGGTGCCAGATTGCTCGTTGGGCATGAACGAAGAGGCGCACTGTATGCGCCGACCGTGATCGATCGGGTCGATCCTTCGATGAGCGTCGTGCGCGAGGAAACCTTCGGGCCAGTCTCGCCGATCATCAGTTTCGATTCGCTGGATGAAGCGATCGATATCGTGAACACATCCGCGTTTGCCCTGTCATCCGGGGTGTGCACGAACCGTCTCGATGTCATCACACGGCTGGTCAATGCGTTGCAGGTGGGGTCGGTCAATGTGAGAGAGGTGCCGGGCTACCGGCTTGAACTGACGCCCTTTGGTGGCTTGAAAGATTCCGGCCTCGGGTACAAGGAGGGCGTGCAGGAAGCGATCAAGAGCTTCACCAACGTCAAGACCTATTCGCTGCCCTGGCCATCGGGGGTGTGATGGCTGCTGCCCGGCCAGGCCGGTGCAGCATGTCAGCCCAGGCTCGCGACCAGTCGTGCATGATCGGCTTCGGTCTGATCGGCATAGGCCTTCGCCCAGGTGAGCATGGCATCGTCCAGTTCATGATCTTCGCGGCTGCTTGCTCCGCAATACCCGGAAATAGCCGCTGCATCACCGGTGCGGGCATGGGCGCGAGCCAGCAGCGAACCGAAGGTCCAGCTGAATGCCGAGAAGGTGGTTGCCGACATTTTTTCCGGGGCAAACGAGCCCTTCAGATTACGCATCTGCCTCACGTAATAGGGCTGGCCGTCGATCGAGGTCCAGCCGAGCATCGGGTCGCCCAGAGATTGCATCAGACGCTGACCATGGACGACGCGCTGACCCTCATGGTTGAAAGGCTCAGGCAGGCTGGGTGCAAAGGGTGCGTGCGCCGCCGGGGCAGCCTGTTTCACCTGCAAAAAGAGTGAGTCTGTATCGTCGTTGCCGGTGAGCATCACGCAATAGGCGCGTAACCCGACGCTGCCGACACCCACGACCCGATGAGAGACGTCCGCGACGCGGTAACGCCGCATCATGAAGCGTCGCTCGAGCGGCAGGCTGTGCAGATAGGCTTCCAGTGCATTGACGACCTGGTCTCGCATCGCCGCGTCCGGGCGGGTCAGAATGGGAGGCTGCTCAAGAAACACACGGGCACCGGATGCGTCGGTCTGGGTCATCGATGCACGCAGCGAGTCATTGTTCGATTGCAGTGCTTTTTTCTTGGCTGATTCAAGCAGGTTGCGCGCCCCTTCATCGGCCGCCCAGCTGCCCCGCACTTGCGCAGACAGATCACCGATCAGGTCTTCGACCGTGGTGCGCCGTTGCCACAAGGCCAGCACAGGTACACCCGCCATCAGACCCATGGCGCTGCGATAGCCAGCACTGGCGCCGCGCACGGCGTGCTCCCGCGAGGGGGCGTCAAGGCCGATCTCCCGGCCTGCTACCTCGATGCTGGCCGTTAGCCGCTTGAGGTCCCATTCCCAGGGTCCGATCATGACCTCGTCAAAATCGTTCAGATCGACGACGACTTGGGCGTCGGGCGTGCCGAACAGTCCGAAGTTGTTGAAGTGGGCGTCGCCGTCGAGCATCACGTGCAGCCCGGACGATGGCTGTGTGGCGAGGTCTGCTGCCATGACGGCTGCAGACCCGCGCAGGAACGCAAACGGCGACGATGCCATACGCGACATGCGCAATGGAATGAGTGCTGGATCGCGCCCGGCGTTGCCGGCCTGAAGCAGGCCGACCGGGTCGGAGCGCTTTTTGCCAGGCTGCCAATCGCCCAGGCCTGAACGAGGCAGGCGTTCGCGCAGCCCGCGCCCGGTTGCAGTACGTTCGCGCCAGTCCGACTTTGGCGTCTTGAGATCGGATGCGATCAGGTGCAGGGGGGAGTACACCCCCTCGTGGTGTCGATGCGTGCTCATGGTCGACTCCCCGGTTGTGTGGTGGTTCGGTTTTTTTTGAAAGCGGTTGCTGGGTTCGGACTCAGGTCAGCGCCAGGGCCACATGCGTGCGATAGGGTGCACGCTGCATCATGCACTGGTAGTAGGCCTGTACGGCGGGCAGGTTGGGGCGATCGCAGGGCAGCGCGAGCCACCGGTGCACGAAGGCGCCCACCGGGATATCGGCGACCGTGAACCGATCGGCCGACATGAACGTGCGTGATCCAAGGTGGTCGTTCAGGATACGCATGCAGCGTTCCGCGTCTTGCGTGGCCTGGCCGAGCACAGCCGGGTTGCGAGCAGCCTCAGGCGTACGAATCAGCTGCCAGAAGAGCGGTGTCATGCCGACCGTGACGCTCGCGGTCGTCCAGTCCATCCAGCGTTCAATATCGGCACGTGCTTGAGGTGCGCCGGGCAGCAAATCTTCGCGGCCATGGCGCGCCGCCAGATAGCGCACGATGGTGTTCGACTCCCACAGCACGAACCCATCGTCGTTGATCGTGGGCACGCGCCGATTCGGATTCATGTGCGCGTATTCAGGTGTGTCGACCACACCGAACTGCATGCCTGCATCGATGCGCTGGTAGGGCACGCCCACCTCATCGCAGGCCCACAGCACTTTCATGACGTTGATCGAATTCGTTCGACCCCAGATGGTCAGCATGGCTTCAATGCCTCGTGTGTTGCGGCCCCGGCTCAGGCCATGCGCATGCCCAGGTCAGCGGCCTGGCGTGCTTCGAAGACGCGGCAGCGGTCGTCGTACTGATGCCCGCGCATGCCGCCCTTGACTACGCCGGGTTCGGTGGCGCCCCACTTGTCGCGCCAACTGGCCGGCAGCCTGCGTCCGTTCGGGGTGGCGATCCACAGTCGATACAGGATGCGCTTGAGCGCTGGGTCGGCGTGGTCAGTGAACGCTGTGCGCGAATGCAAGGTGGTGAGGTTGGAGAGGATCTGGATATCACCCGGTTGCAAGCGCATGCGGTACATGAACTGCGGCCGGCGCAAGATGGTGTCGAGCAACTCAAGACCCTCGCGCTGTGCGGCGCTGCAGTCGGGTGCCCCCGGCAATTGAAGCCCGTTCTGAATGCGGTTGCGATTCCAGGCGCAGAACACATCAGCATCCGTGCGCGCGAAGACCGGCAGCAGCGTGAACGGTGCTTCGCCCTCGGCCTGTTCGCCCTGCCGACTGAACGGCACCGGGTCTGACTCGAGCACCGCGGCCAGATCGGGACGTTCGGCGACCAGCTGCCGCCAAGCGGAGACACCGCTTGCACACAGGCTGTCGCCACCCTCGGGCGCCTGGTTCCAGCAGCTCAGTAGCACGACATCGCCGCCATCGGCATGAAAATCGAGTTCGGCATTCGATGAGTAGCCCCGCCCGGTCGGACTGCGGTAGTCGACACCGACATCCTTGACCGCGTTGATGTAGCGGGTCTGGCGATCCTGCGGACGGGCCACGCCGAAATGCAGACCAATGGCCCAGGTCAGCAGCTCGAACTGGTCGGGGTCGATGCCCGCACGCGGCATGCCGCGCACCAGTGCCACCCCAAGGCCGTGCTGGGCTTGGTCGATGGCCGAACGCAGTTTGGCCAGCACGGTCTCGCCAAACGGAAAATCGCTTCGGCGATAGTCCAGAAACGGCTTGTCGGCGATCCGCCCGGCTTTCAGACCCGCCAACAGGTCGGCACGATCGGCGTCATCCAGTGGCACGACCCACTGGGTGTCACGTTCCAGATCTTCAACGGTCCAGGCTGAGGCGTCTCGGCCCGCATGGGCGGCGGGCGAGCCGCTGGGCAAGGTGGTGCGCATGGATGCAACGCCCTCACTGAATGGGAAAGCGCTTGACCAGTTCAGTCAGCCGGTCGCTCTCTTCACGGATGAGCTTGGCGAACTCCTCGGGGGTGTTGCCGATCGGCGAGGCGCCCAGCGTGGCGAACGATTTGAGGACCGTCTCGTCCTTGACCGCTTCGCGCACCTCGGCGGAGACCGCGTCGATGATCGGCTTAGGCGTACCCAACGGCGCAAAGAGCCCGTACCAGGTTTCGCCGGTGAGCTGCGGGTAGCCTGCCTCGATGGACGACTGCACGTCGGGCAAAACGGGCGTGCGCTGCTTGCCAGAGGTCATCACCACCTTGACCTGACCCGACTGCATGTGTGGCAGCACGGCGGTGTAACCCATCGAGGCAATGTTCAGGTTATTGCCGATCAGGTCGGTGATCAACTGACCGCCACCCTTGTAGTTCACCACGATCATCGAGGGCAACTCCACGGCCAGCATCTGCAGACGCAGCCGTGCAGTGTTTTCAGTGGTGCCGAAGGTGCAGGGCTTAGGTGAGGTCTTGCAGTACTGCACCACCTCACTGAGCGTCTTGCCCGGAATGGAGGCATGCGTGACGTAGACCCCTGAGAGGATCGAGTAGGCCGAGACAGGCAGCAGTTGCGTGACCGGGTCGGCGCCCTTGAACCCTGGCAGGTGACGGTTGAGCACCAGCGAGGGCAGTTGCACCAGGAAGGTGTAGCCATCGGGCTTGGCGTCGATCACCCGTCGGGTACCGATCAGTCCATCGGCGCCCGGGGTGTTCTCAACGTTGACCGGCTGGTTCCATCGACGCGACAGCACCTTGGCGATCTGGCGCGCCATAACGTCGGTGCCGCCCCCGGGGCTGTAGGGCACGACGATGGTGACCGGGCGATCGGGCTTCCACGCGGTTTGGGCATGGGCGGCGGTGGCCGTCACGCAGGCAAGCGTGAACAAGGCCAACGTGAGCGACACGCACCGTGCGGTCGCCGTGCGCAAGGATTGAAGCAAACGCATGGAGGTCTCCCCGTAGCTGGGTGGATGCAGCGTGCATGTACGCCGCTGTCATCTCACGATCGGTCAAGTATTTGAGCGCACAGTTATACCCCATCGCCGCGTGATGGCGGCAACGGAATGCTCGCTTGCGAGACGCCGACGGCAAGGTGTGCGCGGGATGCCCCGCGCGCGCGTTAGTCCTGCTTGGCGCCGGAGATCTTTACCAGCTTTTCGATGACCGGATTGGCGGCCTCGAAGTCTTTGCGAAACTGCGCGGCGCCACCCTTCACGGGGTCCATGCCGAACACCTGCAATCGGGCTTTGACCGGGGTCGATTGAATGACCGCAATGGTTTCCTTCTCCAGTCGCTGCACGATCGCCTTGGGCGTGCCAGCAGGCGCCAGCAAAGTGAACCACGCCACGGTATTGAATTCAGCGTCGGGAAAGCCTGCTTCGGCCATGGTGGGCACATCCGGCAAATCGGGCAGGCGCTTGGGGCCGAGCACGGCCAGCACACGCACCTTGCCGCTTTTCAGAAACGGCAGTGCAGGCCCCAGGGTGCCCAT
>CANHUQ010000177.1 GCA_947463885.1 Burkholderiales bacterium | reverse complement strand
TGAGCACGGATACTTCGGCGCGGATTGATGCTCGAAACCTTCAGCGCGGATTTGCAAGATCAGTCGCCCTTGAGAGCGGGCGCTCAGTCCTCGACAATGTTCCAGGTCAGGACCAGTTCGGCGGTCTTGGCCAGCATGGCCGAAGCGGAGCAGTACTTGTCGTGCGAGAGCTTGATGGCGCGCTCCACGATATTGGGCTTGAGCCCGCGGCCGCGCACCGTGAACCGGAATTCAATGCGCGTGAAGATCTTGGGCTCGGTCTCGGCCCGCTCGGCATGCAGCGCCACTTCGCAGCCTCGCACGTCCTGGCCGCTCTTTCTTAATATGAGGACGACGTCATAGGCGGTGCAGCCACCGGTGCCCAGCAGCACCATCTCCATGGGGCGCGGCCCCAGGTTGCGACCACCGCCCTCGGGCGCGCCGTCCATCACTACCGCATGACCGCTTCCGGTCTCGGCGACAAAGGTCATTGTGTCGGGGCCGGTCCAACGCACCAAAGTATCCATTGCACACCTTTTGACTGCGGACAAGAAACGCAGGTATGATAGCCGGCTAAGCAAATCCAGTCAGAACATGAAGACTTTCTCCGCAAAACCCCATGAGGTCCGTCGCGACTGGTTCGTCGTCGACGCCAACGACAAGGTGCTCGGTCGCCTCGCCGCGGAGATTGCCTCCCGCCTGCGCGGCAAGCACAAGCCCGAGTTCACGCCGCACGTGGATACCGGCGATTTCATCGTCGTGGTCAACGCTGCAAAAATTCGCGTGACCGGCGCCAAGGCGCTGGACAAGAAGTACTACCGGCACTCGGGCTACCCGGGCGGTATCAGTGAAACCAACTTCGGCAAGATGCAGGAGCGTTTCCCGGGTCGTGCGCTTGAAAAAGCGGTCAAGGGCATGCTGCCCAAGGGTCCGCTGGGTTACGCCATGATCAAGAAGCTCAAGGTGTACGCCGAGGCGGCCCATCCGCACACTGCCCAGCAGCCCAAGACGCTGGAAATCTGAGTCAAGGACAACATCGAATGATCGGCGAATACAACTACGGCACCGGCCGGCGCAAAACCGCGGTAGCCCGGGTGTTCATCAAGAAGGGCAAGGGCGACATCGTCGTCAACGGCAAACCCCTGGATCAATACTTCGCACGCGAGACCGGCCGTATGGTGGCCCGTCAGGCGCTCGAAGTGGCGAACATGGTTGGCACCTTCGATATCAAGGTGAATGTGGCCGGTGGTGGTGAATCGGGTCAGGCCGGTGCGGTGCGTCATGGCATCACCCGGGCGCTGATCGACTACGACGCCACGCTCAAGCCCGCGCTGTCTGGCGCTGGTCTGGTCACGCGGGATGCCCGTGAAGTCGAGCGTAAAAAAGTGGGTCTGCGCAAGGCGCGTCGGCGCAAGCAGTTCTCCAAGCGCTGATTCATGGCTGCTCGCTGCCTGGCACTTCGGTGTCTGCGGCGGGCCCGGTCAGCCGCTGTTGCACTCAAGCCCGCCGTTTTGGCGGGCTTCGTTTTTCTAGCTCGCTAACCCTGTTCGTGCAGGGGTTTTAGTCGACCGTTACACTTGGTTATTCAGGAGGTCACCCATGAATGCCGTTGCAGAGATGCCCGCTCCCCTCGTCTTCACCGACAGCGCTGCCGATAAGGTGCGCCAACTGATCGAAGAAGAGGGCAATGCCGCCCTGAAGTTGCGTGTGTTCGTACAAGGAGGCGGTTGCTCCGGCTTCCAGTACGGCTTCACTTTCGACGAAGAAACCGGCGAAGACGACACCGTGATGGAAAAAAATGGTGTCAGCCTGCTCATCGACGCCATGAGCTATCAGTACCTGGTCGGTGCTGAAATCGATTACAAAGACGGGCTCGAAGGCGCCCAGTTTGTGATCAAGAACCCCAACGCCACCACCACTTGCGGTTGCGGTTCGTCGTTCTCGGTCTGATTCGTCCGACTATCCAAGCGCTGAGGGTGCGGGATAGACCGCACCCAGCACGCGCGGGCCTGCCGCCCCGGTCACGGCAGGCAAATTGGCCGGGCGGCTAGCCATCCGCTCCCGTGCGAGCCATGCAAATGCCAGGGCCTCGACCGCCCCAGGGTCAATGCCAAGCGCTGTGGTGCTGGTGACCTCCATGTGCGGCATCAGCGCCGTCAAGCGGTCCATCAGATGCGTGTTCAGCGCGCCGCCGCCGCACACGCGGCACTCTTGTGCATCAAACGACAGACAGGCCTGCGCGATCGTGCGGGCTGTCAGCGCTGAAAGCGTGGCCTGAACGTCCTCGGGTTTCAGGGCAGTGCTGTGTGTCGCGTTGAATGCATCCAGGTGCGTGGTGAGCCAGGCTAGTGTGAACAGGTCGCGCCCGGTGCTCTTGGGCGGGTTCAAGCTGAAATAGGGCTCGGTGAGCATCTGTGCCAGCAGACTGGGGATGACCTCGCCGCTGGCCGCCCAGCGCCCCTGTGCATCGTAAGGCAGGCCCTGGTGTTGTTCGCACCAGGCGTCCATCAGCAGGTTGCCGGGGCCGGTGTCGAAACCGGTGACTGATCCGCCGCCCGCGGGCAGCAGACTCACATTGGCGATACCACCGATGTTGACGATGGCGCGGCGACGCGTGCGCGAGGCGAAGGCCAGCGCATGGAAGGCGGGCACAAGCGGCGCGCCCTGGCCGCCTGCGGCGACATCGGCACTGCGAAAGTCGACTACCGTGGTGCAACGAGTCGCCTGCGCCAGCCGCGCCCCGTTGATGAGCTGGAGCGTGTAGCCCAGCTCTGGGCGATGGCGAACCGTTTGGCCATGTGCACCCAGCGCCCGAACCGCGGGCGAGCCGATCTGAGCGGCTTGTGACAGCAGGCTGTGGGTGACGGCCGCGTAGAGGTCAGTGAGCGCAATGGCTGCCAGCGCTGCACGTGCCAGTTCATCAGGGCCAGGCTGCTGCAGGGCGAACAATTCGGCGCGTAACGCGGCCGGGATCGGTTCCGAGGCAAACAGCGACCGCAGTACGGGTGCGTTGGGAGTGTCGCCATCAAAGACAGCCAGGACGCCATCGACGGCGTCGACGCTCGTTCCGGACATCAGGCCGATGTAGGCGTCTTGCACCGTCACGACTCACTCAAAAAAAAGCCCCTGCACGCGGGCAGGGGCGTTCACTGGTACCAGCCGCAATTACTCGAAGCGGGCGACCATCTGGGTGTCCAGCAGACCAAAGCGGGCTTTGTACTCGTTGGCTTGGGCCGTGAAGCGCGCGCGCTCTGCGCCCTGCAGGCCACGCACCGGGATGGCCTGCACCGCAGCCATCGGGTCGACATGCTCGCCATCGATCAGGAACTCGAAGTGCAGATGCGGGCCGGTGGTCCAGCCAGTCATCCCCACGGTACCGATGGTGTCACCCTGACGCACCTTGCTGCCAACCTGAAGCCCGTCTGCGAATTCGTTCAGGTGCGCGTACAGCGTGGTTTGCTTGGCGTTGTGTTTGATGATGATCACGTTGCCGTAGCCACGCTGCTGACCCACGAAGTCAATCACGCCATCGGCAGTGCTACGCACCTTGGTACCCACCGGCGCCTGCAGGTCCACGCCTTTGTGGGCGCGCCAGTCTCGCAGGATGGGGTGAAGGCGGCTTTCGGTGAAGCCCGAGCTCACGCGGGTAAATTCAAGCGGTGAAGCCAGGAAAGGACGGCTGAGGTTGCGGCCGTCAAAGGAGTAATAGTCGCCGACGCCGTCGCCGCGGTTGAACCAGATGGCTTCGATTTTGCGCTGACCGCCACGGAACTGCACCGCGAGGATACGGCCAACGATGGGGGGTTCCAGGCTACCGGCTTCCTGCAATGTTTCATACACGACCCGCAGGCGGTCGCCGCGGCGCACGTCGCGCAGGTTGACGTCTTCGCCGAACACGTCGGCCATGCGGGTCAGCACATTGTCGGGAATGTCGGCCGCGTCCAGCGCTTCCACCAGCGAATTGCGCACCAGTGCCGTACGGGTTTCGATCGAACGCTCTGCCGGTACGGGCTCGTCATAGGCGACGAGCTTGCCGGACTGGCGCGCGATGACCAGCCGACGACCCAGACCCACGGGGTCAGCACTGGACAGACGATAGGTGAGGCGATCGATGGAGCGGTCGGTGCCCAGCACCGCCGACACCGTACGCCCGGGGCGCAGCTCAAGCAGGCTCTTGGCGAACGGATCTTTGCGCACAAAGGCGCCGAATTCGGCGTCGTCGGCGCCCAGACGCGACAACAGCGTCCCCAGCGTCTCACCGCGGCGGATGCGCTCCTGCTGGATCAGCGTGCCGCGACTTTCGATGACTTCGGGCTGGAATGACACCGCTTCGACGGTTGAATCGGTGGCTTGCGCATCGGACGCCGTCAGCGGGGCCACACCAAACGCGGTGACCGCTGCTAACGAGCCAATGGCTCCGAGTACCCAAGCAAGGGTTTTGACCTTGACCTGAACCATATTCAATCAATCTTCTTGGCCGAGACCCGCAGGGCGGGTCAGAAAAAAACTGTCGCACGTCGCGCGCCGCTTGGGGCACCCGACCACGCAGGCTAGAATCTTCAGCTTTGCAATCTGCACGGCGCTTTGGCGCAGGCTGCTTGCACAGAACGACTCACGGGACTACGACGTACGGCTCTTTGCTTCGGGCTCAGGACGTCGACCACACGGCATGCAGGGTCGGCGACGACCCCCTTGATCGGGTCAGCCCATGGGCCGCAGTGTAACAGAACCGTCAGGCTTCCAGATCACGCAGGTGCACTGGGCAGCCCGCGCCGGCGCGCTCCTTTACCGACAGGCAAGTATCCCTCATGACATCGCCCCATCCTCCCGCCCAGCCCCCCGACCTGCCCGCCACCTCGACCGTTCGTCGGGCCCTCGAGGTGGCGCTGCGGGGCTGTGACGAATTGCTGGTGGAGGCCGACTTTGTGCGCAAACTGGCGCGCTCGGAGTCGACCGGCCAGCCCCTGCGTATCAAGTTGGGGCTGGACCCGACGGCGCCCGATCTGCATCTGGGGCATACGGTGGTGCTTAACAAGATGCGCCAACTGCAGGACCTGGGCCATACGGTCATCTTTCTGATTGGCGACTTCACCGCCATGATCGGTGATCCGTCGGGGCGCAATGCCACCCGCCCGCCGCTGACCCGTGAGCAGATCGAAGCCAACGCCAAGACCTATTTCGAGCAGGCCAGTCTGGTGCTGGATGCCGCGAAGACCGAGATCCGCTACAACTCTGAATGGTGCGATCCGTTGGGCGCGCGCGGGATGATTCAGCTGGCCTCGCGATACACGCTCGCACGGATGCTTGAGCGCGATGATTTCACCAAGCGGTACAAAGGCGGCATTCCGATTTCGGTCCATGAGTTGCTGTATCCGCTGATGCAGGGCTACGACTCGGTGGCACTGAAATCGGATCTGGAGCTGGGCGGCACCGACCAGAAGTTCAACCTGCTGGTGGGCCGGGAGCTGCAAAAGGAATACGGGCAAGAGCCGCAGTGCATTCTGACGATGCCGCTGCTCGAGGGCCTGGATGGTGTCGAGAAGATGTCCAAGTCCAAGGGCAACTATGTGGGTATTACCGACTCGCCTGCCGACATGTTCGGCAAGCTGATGTCGATTTCGGACACGCTGATGTGGCGGTATTTCGAGTTGCTCTCGAGCCTGTCGCTCGACGAGATCGGCGGTCTCAGGGCGGCCTGCGAGGCAGGGCGCAATCCGCGCGACGTCAAAGTGCAACTGGCCGGTGAGATGACCGCGCGCTTTCATGGCGCGGCAGCGGCCCAGAGCGCCCGCGAGGGATTCGAGTCGCGCTTTTCAAAGGGTGCGCTGCCCGAGGACCTGGAAGAGGTGAGCGTGAGCGGAGCGCCGATCGGCATCGGGCAATTGCTGCGAGAGGCCGGGCTGGTGGCCTCCGGTAGCGAGGCCATGCGCAATGTGGAGCAGGGCGGGGTGCGGATTGACGGCGACAAGGTGAGCGACAAGGGCTTGAAGCTGGGGGCCGGGATCTACGTCGTGCAGGTGGGCAAGCGGCGTGCAGCGCGCGTAACGGTCTCCTGAACGGTGTGGTTGGTCTGAGGTGATCGCTCTGATTCAGCGGGTCTCACAGGCCCAGGTCGATGTGGCCGGCGAGCGGGTCGGCGCGATTGGGCCGGGCCTGATGGCGCTGGTCTGCGCCGAGCGTGGCGATACGAACCAGCAGGCTGAGCGCCTGTTGCAGCGGGTCGTGGCCTACCGGGTCTTTGGCGATGACAGCGGCCGCATGAACCGCTCGCTGATGGATGTGCACGGTGGCCTGCTGCTGGTGCCGCAGTTCACGCTGGCGGCTGACACCCGCAGTGGCCTGCGGCCGAGCTTCACGCCGGCCGCGCCGCCCGAGCTGGGCCGTCAGCTATTCGAGGCCTTCGTTGCCCATGCCCGTCAGACGTGCCCGCTGGTGCAGACCGGTGTGTTTGGCGCTGATATGAAGGTGCACCTGATCAACGACGGCCCCGTGACCTTCTGGTTGCGCGCCGACCCGCCAACCGGTCCGGCGCCTGCGCGTGCCTGATGGGCTTTCTGAAGTCCCTACTGAAACGCCTACTGAGGTGCCTACTGCTATGCCCATTGAACCCCCTATCACCGACCTCATCCTGATTCGCCACGGTGAGACCGACTGGAACCTTGCCCGGCGTTTCCAGGGGCATCAGGACATTTCGCTCAATGCTGAAGGGTTGCGCCAGGCGCACGGTGCGGCTCGCAGGCTCGGTCAGCGGCCGCTGGACTACGGCCTCGCGACGCTGCCTGGGCAATCGCCCGCGCTGCTCTTTACCAGTGACCTGATGCGCTGCCGCCAGACGGCTGAGCCGATCGGGCAGGCGCTGGGGCTGGCGCCGATCGTGGAGCCGCGACTGCGCGAGCGCACCTTCGGCGTGC
The DNA here is from genome assembly GCA_947463885.1 of Burkholderiales bacterium. Lineage (GTDB taxonomy): Bacteria > Pseudomonadota > Gammaproteobacteria > Burkholderiales > Burkholderiaceae_E > UBA4615. The sequence goes on along the minus strand of CANHUQ010000177.1, from coordinate 1,142 downwards.
TCGAGGGGCTGACGGTGGACGAGCTGCGCCGCGATCATGCCGAGTCGTTTGCCCGCTGGCAGGCGCGCGAGCCGGACTTCGCCGTGGAGCGGGCCGAATCGCTGCGCATCTTTGCTGCCCGTGTCCAGGGCGTGCTGGACGATCTGATCGCACGGTATGCCGGCCGCACCCTGGTGATGGTGACGCACGGTGGCGTGCTCGATGTGGTCTATCGCATTGGCCAGGGCATGCCGATCGAGGCGCCACGCAAGGTCGAGATCCCCAATGCCAGCCTGAACCGGCTGCGACACGACGGCCAGCGTCTGACCGTCGTGCACTGGGGCGATGTGTCGCACTGGCAGCATGGTTCAGCTGATTCAGGGACCGCGGCCGACGCCGCCACCCAGGTTGCGCCATGAAGCCAGTGCCGTATTGGGCCTATCGCCCCGACCAGGGGCCGCGATCCCTTACAATCGGGGGCTCCGCGGGACTGGCGAGTAAGGGTGAATCGACACCGTGAATCGCGGATTCGGGCGACGTCCGTCGCCGGCCGTTCGCCTGGGCAGTTACCGGCATGCCGCCGGGAATCCTGACTGCAACAAGGACACATCATGTTTGATCGTAACCAGGGCATCGCGCAGGTCGATCCCGAACTGTGGCAGGCCATCGAGGCCGAGAACCGTCGCCAGGAAGCGCACATCGAGCTGATCGCGTCGGAAAATTACGCGAGCCCGGCGGTGATGGCGGCCCAGGGCAGCCAGCTCACCAACAAATACGCCGAGGGCTATCCCGGCAAGCGCTACTACGGTGGCTGCGAGCATGTCGATGTGGCCGAATCGCTGGCCATTGAGCGGCTCAAGCGCCTGTATGGCGCCGAGGCGGCCAATGTGCAGCCGCACTCGGGCGCGCAGGCCAACCAGGCTGTGTTTCTGGCGTTTCTGAAGCCCGGCGACACCATCATGGGCATGAGCTTGGCCGAAGGCGGCCACCTCACCCATGGCATGCCGCTGAATCTGTCGGGCAAGTGGTTCAACGTGGTGTCGTATGGCCTGGATGCCAACGAAGCCATCGACTACGACGCGATGGAAAAGAAGGCCCGTGAAGCGCGTCCCAAGCTGATCATCGCCGGGGCCTCAGCCTATTCGCTGCACATCGATTTCGAG
>CANHUQ010000176.1 GCA_947463885.1 Burkholderiales bacterium | reverse complement strand
TGCAGCACCACTGAGGCGTGAACCGTCCGCGCGCTGGACGTGAAAGCGCGCGAGCAGAGCCTTGCGCTCGAGGTCTGATACGGTCGTGTCGTCGCTGCGGCTGATGTCAGCGAAGCACAGCCCGCTGTCGGACTGCTTTTGCGCGAGGTGTTGCACATGCGCGATTTCGCGCCGGCACAGCGGGCAGCCACCGTCGTACAGCACGGTGAGGGTGTCATCGGAAGCAGCCGGCTTCATGCGCACCTCTGGGTTCGGATCATTCGAGCGCGCTGCTCGCACAAGGTCGAGGAGGCACGCGGACAGCCTGCTGCTGCGCTCAGACAGCCGCAGTACATTGGAAGATGGCGCATAGGGGGAGGAATCTGGCTGGTGCGATGCCAGCGCATGAACGGTTTCGAATTCTAACTTTCAAGACATGGGGCGATGACGATTGGCCCTATTCGCCCGGTCCGTTCCTTGAAGTCATACTGAGTACTTCACAGCGCTCACCTTGAGTCAGTCAATGAACCTTTGGATGAAGTGCCGAGCCGCGATCCTTGAAGGTGCGCAGCCCATTTGGCCTGTCATGCGCAGACGCGTGGTGCACGGGCTCCGTGTCATTGCGCTCGCAGCGCTTGCGATCGCTGCATCAACCCAGGCAGCTGAACAACGCGCAGCGGCGTACCACGACGCGCCACGCAAGCTCTATCGCGGCACCCTCACCCAAGAAGAGGATCGCCTGCTATTGGCTCCCTGTGGCGGTGGTCGGGTGGTCCGTGTGCGGGATGTCTCGCCTGAAGTCATCATCACCGCCGCGATCACCGACATCGGCTTTGACCGGGTGAAGCGCCTGCACTTTGAAGCCTACGGTCGCATGCGAGACGGCGAACTGATGATCGACCGTCTGAACCGTGCAGGCGTTGAGATGGGTTGTGAGCAGAACCAGGTCGGGTTGCGTGCACAGGGCAATGAACCTGGGTGGGTCCTTGAATCCAGCCCCACGGGGGTGACTTGGACTCGGCAAGGCGAAGCCGCCTTGCGTGCGCCACCCGTTGCATTGGGGTGGCGTTGGCCTCATGGCGATCAGCACAGACCGCACGCCATGCTGGAGGTCGCGACGCAGCGTATGGCACTGAGTGCCGCGCTGACCCCGAGAATCTGCCGTGACAGCATGGCGGATGCGGTGTATGGCTTTACTGCGCAGGTTCGGCAATCGCGCCCGGAGCCTGCCGCTGATTTCAAGGGATGTGCTTATCTGGGCAGCGAGCGATTGCGCTGATGTGTGTGGATGTCAATCAAGCAACGGAACGGTGTGTCTAAGCAGGTTGGAGACAACACGTTGAATCACGGTGTGGCGCCGCAGATCGAGGTCAGTGGTGTGTTCGGCGTGACCTCGTTTGAGTTCGGTTGATGCGGGCAAAACAAGGTAACCTCACCCGTGCGCTGCTTCTTGCCTGCTGCCTGACCCCTTCAGGGTGTGTGCCACTTGCCGATTGCCGCGGCCCCGACCCGCTGCGCAGCCGCGCGAGCGCACCACATCACTGAAGGCCTGGGCATTGGCTTTCAGGCTGAGCTCCAGCGCATGCACCGAACGATCTTCGATACCCCCGTCATCAATACGCTGTTACGCGGCGTGTCCCGGGCATTTCTGCATAGCGCAGGCTGGTCGGTGCGTGGCGAGCTGCCGCCGCAGGCACGCAAATGCGTGCTGATTGCCGCACCGCACACCAGTAACTGGGATTTGCCTTACACCCTCATGGTCGCCTTCGTGCTGCGCCTGAATGTCTATTGGATGGGCAAGCACAGTCTGTTCTTCTTTCCGTTCGGCCCGCTGATGCGCTGGCTGGGCGGCATTGCAGTCGATCGCACCCGCAGCAGCAGTCAGGTGTCTGCATCTGCTGCCGCGCTCAAGGCAGCCGACGGCCAGGTGCAGCTGACGGTGCCACCCGAGGGCACCCGCGGCAAGACGCGGCACTGGAAAACTGGCTTTTACTTCATTGCCCTGGAAGCGGGTGTACCGATCATCCTGGCCTACATGGACTACAGCACCAAGGTGGCAGGTCTGGGACCCGTTTTTGTCCCCACTGGCGACGTGCAAGCCGATATGCTCGAGATCAAGCGCTTTTATGCGGGCATACAAGGGCGCAGGCCTCAGCAGTTTCAAGCGGATTGATCGGCACCTCAGCTACGATCGGCTCATGAATGCATTGCGGTATTTGAGCGGGTATCCGCCTGACATCCTGGAGCAGGTGCACCGGCTGATCGCGGCGCGGCGCTTGCATGCCACGCTTGCGCAGCGCCACCCCGATCGGCATACGGTGCGCAATGACCGCATCTTGCTGGACTATGTGGGCGACCTGAAGGCGCGCTATCTCAAGAGTGCGCCGCCTCTGGCCAAGGTCATGTATGACAATCGTCTGCAGGCGGTTCGCCAGGCCCTGGGCACACATACCGCGGTATCGCGTGTGCAGGGCAACCAACTCAAGGCGAAGCGCGAAATTCGTATTGCCAGCGTCTTCAAGGACGCGCCCGCGTCCATGTTGCGCATGATCGTCGTGCATGAGTTGGCGCACCTGCGCGAACCGGATCACAGCAAGGAGTTCTACGCCTTATGCCGGCATATGCAGCCCGACTACCATCAGGTGGAGTTCGACACACGCCTGTGGCTTACTGCGCTGGAGATTGAAGGCGACGCCGGCTCGAAAGAGGGCTCAGCCATCGCAACAGACGCGCGTACACACGAGGATCGTTGAGCAGGTCGAAATGCCCTGTGCCTTCAGCCACCCACTGGCGACGCGGCAGGAACGCCAGTTGACGCGCCTGGTCCGGATGGCGACCCAATGCGCTGTCGAGTGGCACCAGGCCGTCTCCCAGCAGATGCCGAGACAGACTGGAATGGTGCTGGCCAAGTGTTGCAGCCAGTGCGAAGCATCGAATGCCATCGGGTAGGGCGACGGCTTCAGGGGGATCTGAATGCTGAAGGAAACGCGAAGGATTCACGTTCAACAGACTGCCGTAGCGCAGGTCGGTAATCCCTGCGCTACGTAGGCGGCCCAGGCGTGCGAAGGGCGCGAGGTAAGGCAGGCGCTCCAGCAGCGTATTGAACCCATGCCCGATCCGTTCAAGTGGCGCGCCATGGTGTGGTGTGCCCAGACAGATCAGATCGGTGACCTGCTGGGGCCAACGGTGCTCCGCCTGCCGCCCGTGATGGATGGCACTTCGAGCCAGCAGCCCGCCCATGCTATGACCGATGATGACCAGTCGCTTGGGTTTGCGTGGCGCTTGTGCAAGGGTGCGCTCGAGCAGCTCGGTCAGCGACTGCCCGTTGGTGGCGATATGCAGCCCACTGTTATAGCGCAGGAAAAGCGGCTCCAATCCCAGAGCTTGACCCAATGCAAGGCCATGGTTGTGGCCGGCGCGCGTCCAGTGCTGCTCGTTCATGCACAAGCCGTGAATCATGAGCAACAGCCCGCCCGAGGTGTCGTGCGTGGCAAGGGTGAATGCATCTGCCCCGACGTTGCCGGCGTGTGGCACAGCCTCGGCACCATGCAGACTCATGGCCGTGGCGAGCGGGTTGCGTGTGTAAGCCAGATAGTCACCCATCACGCCATTGAGCGCCGCAAGAGTGGCCGCGCGCTGCGATGCAGCACCCGATGCCCCTGCCTGCGGATACCTGGCAAGGCCTTGAAGCAGTGCCGCCACGCTGCGGCCCGTGACACGCGTCACACCTCGAACGCTGCGATACACCAGTCCGCTGAGTGCACCGGTGCGTTCAGCATGGGTGGGGTGACCCCAACGCGGTGGCCTGACGACTTGCGCATGAACGGCTTCTACCAGGTCTGTGGCCCGGAGCGTGGCATCGGTGGCCAGTTGTGCCGCACCAGCGAGTTCTTGCAGAGCGTTTGACGCAGATCGGCGCATGGGTCAGTCCGTGGGCACTTCTTGCAAGATGCGAAGACGTGCCATGCAGTGCTCCAGCAACTCGTCGCGACCTTGCTGAGCGTAGATCGCTTGAAGGTTGTTCAGCATGCGCATCAGAATCTGGGGGGCAGAGGCCGGCCCCAGCAGTCGCTCGGGTTCCACCCCGTAGGGTGCTGCACGTTGAACCAGTGTTTCACGATCGAGGCTGGCACCGGTAAACGGGTCGATGATGACCACGCCTTCATGCAGATCGGCTCTGAGCAGGAAATGACCGGGGAAAGACACCCCCGATAGCTCCAAGCCGATATGGCGAGTGAGCTCCGCAAAGAGCACCCCAAGCGAAATAGGAATACCGCGACGGGTTGCGATCACACGGTGCAGATAACTGTTATCGGCGTCGTAGTACTGCTGAGCATTGCCTGCAAAACCATGCGTGCCGTAGAACCATTGCAGCGCATGCGTCAGGCGGGCCCGCTCGGTGGATGCGCTGCGACAAGCTTGGGCCAGCTGAGCCGCGAGTGCATCCACATCAGCCTGAACCTGCTGAAGGTCCAGTTCAGGATAGGCCATGCGACCGAGCACGATCGCGGACTCGAGCAGCGGCATGGTCTGCGCGTCCTTGACCAGCATTCGAAAATAATCGAGATCGGAAATCGTCTGATACATGCGCGGCGGCCTGAAAGACACAGCGCATCATGCCGGATTCAGCCACTGAAGGTTTCAACGGCTGCGTGGTCGGGCTGTCGGGGCAGGCAATCGGCGGTATAAGCACAGGCTGAATGCCTGATCTATTTCACACCGGAGCCATGCCGATCATGACCCTCACGCCAGAAATTTCAAACGATTTCCGGGCCACGAGTTTCCCGTTGCGGCTATACAGTGGCCAGGACGCGTTGGAAAGTCTGCCTGCCGAGCTCAAGCGGCACGGCGCCAGGCGCGCATTCATCGTATGCGGGCGCACGGTATCGCGTTCATTCGATCTCATTCGCCGGATTCAATCCATCCTCGGAGACGCCTGCGCAGGCGTTTTCGATGAGATGGACAAAGACACCTCAATTGCTGCGGTGACCGCTGCCGCACAGGCTGCGCGGGCTGCCCAGGCCGATCTGCTGATCAGCGTTGGGGCGGGGAGCGTGACCCAAGGCACGCGTGTGGTGGCCATCCTGATGGCCGAGCAGCGCCCGGTCGATGAACTGATCACGCAATACCCTGAACAGGGGCCTGCGATCAGCCCCAAGCTGCTTGCGCCCAAGGTCCCGATCATCAATGTGCTGACTGCAGCCACCAGCGCGCAAAACCGTGCCGGCTCTGCCGTCAAGGATCCCAACCGGGCGCATCGCATGGAGTTCTTCGACCCCAAGACTCGCCCGGTCGCCATTTACTGGGATACCGATGCCTTGCTGACCGCACCCCCGAGCCTGGTGCGAACCACGGCGATCTCGGTCTACTGGCGCGCGGTGGTGAGTCTGGGTGCTGAACGGATGACCCCCTTGTCGGAAGGCGACCGCCTGCATGCCTTCAGGCTCGCTCAGCGGGCCTTGCAGCCGATGAGTGACCCGCAGGATCCGGCCCCACGCATGGCCGCCTGCGCAGCGTCGTTTCTGCAAAACCGCGATGTCGATGACGGCGGCGCGATGACCGACAGCCAATGGGTGTCACGAGTGGTCTACGCTTTTGCCACGTCGATCTTTCAGACGCATCCTCATGTCGGTCAGGGCGAAGCCAATGCGGCGGTGACGCCCACTGTCATTCGCACGCTCGGGGCGCGCAATCCGAGGGCGATGGCCCTGATCGCGCAAGGCTTGGGTGTTTGGGATGAAGGCGATGGCCTGGAAAGTGCGCCGGAAAAGGCTGCAGCAGAACTCGAACGGGTGTTTCGCTCGGTGGGCGTTCCAGTGCGCTTGTCAGAGTTGAAGATCGCACGGGACAGCCTGCCCTTGATGGTGGAGAAGTCGCTGAAGAACTTCAACGCCGATCCGAAACGCGAGTTTGTCAAGGAGCGCGACATGCTGCACGAGTTGATGCAGGCATGCTGGTAGGAGGCGCGCGCGCGCCCGCAATGGGCTTTATCCTGCTCACGGTGCTGATCGACATGATGTCGATTGGCATCATCGTTCCGGTCCTACCGGCACTGATTGGGACATTCACGGACGGCGCTGCAGACCAGGCCTGGTGGCTGGGGATCGTGTCCTTTGCGTTTGGTATCGCCAATTTTTTTGGCGCCCCCGTGCTGGGTGCATTGTCTGATCGCTATGGGCGCAGGCCTGTGCTCTTGCTGGGCTTTTGCGGGCTGGCACTGAACTTTTTTGCCACCGCGCTGAGCACCTCCATGGCGATGCTGATTGTGGTCAGACTGCTGGGTGGGCTCATGCAGGCGAATGCAGCGGTCGCCAATGCCTATGTCGCCGACATCACCTTGCCCGAAGACCGTGCCAAGCGCTTCGGCATGCTTGGCGCCATGTTCGGCATCGGGTTCATTCTGGGACCGCTGATCGGCGGGTTGCTTGGCGCCATCAATCTGCAGCTGCCTTTTTTTGCCGCCGGCGGTTTGGCCTTGCTCAATCTGCTTTACGGATGGTTTGTGCTGCCGGAGTCCTTGCCGCCTGAGCGTCGTCGTGCGATGTCGTGGTCATCGGCCAATCCGATCAAGGCCCTGCGGGAGCTCGCACAACTCAAGGGCGTTGGCTCACTGATGGGAGCGATCGCCTTCACGGGGCTCGCGCAATTTGCGATGTACACCATCTGGGTGCTGTACACGACCCTCAAGTTCGGTTGGGACACCGAGCACAACGGCTGGTCGCTGGCTGCGGTGGGGATCATGGCGGTCATCGTGCAGGGCGCGCTGCTGGGTCGCCTGATTAAGCACTTCACGGCCACGCGGCTGGTGCTCATCGGCATGGTGTCGCAGACCTGTGCATATGCACTGTACGGACTGGTGCCACACGGCTGGATGATGTTCGCAGTGATCGGGGCCAATGTCTTCGGGCTGACGGTGACGGCTGCGGTTCAAGGCATTGTGAGTCGCGCGGCCAGTGAGTCTCAGCAAGGTCAGACCATGGGGGCGGTCAGTGCGCTCAACAGCCTGATGGCGGTCATTGCACCGCTCCTGGGCGCGCCGGCCCTGGCGGCCGTGACCGATCTTTCGCGCAGCGACTGGCGCATGGGCGCGCCGTTTTTCCTGTGTGCAGCCCTGCAGGCGGTCGCGCTGTGGCTCGCCGTGCTGCACTTTCGGCGCCACCCTGGCTGAGTGGCATGCGCGTTTTGCGGGCTCAGCGGATGCGCACTCAGCGTGTTGCAGATTTAGCGGGGTGTCGGTGAGGATTTTGGCGTGATGTTCAGCCCCGCATCCATGAGCAGGCGCTTGAAATCGGGCGATTCCATGATGATGCGGCCTGCCGCCGCCCGCAGGCGATCAACCGCTTCATCGGGCAAGGTGAAGCTCGTAGGCAGGCTGTTGAGGTAATCGAACTCCGGGTCGCCCTTGAGCGCAGCGAATGACACGTCGATCGCGTAAATCTCGGCAGGCGGCACTTGCGTTGCCGCAACGATGTCGGGGTCTGCAGCACTGGAGCCTGCCTTCGTGCGGATATCGTTCATGACGCGCCAGCGCATCGAGATATCGCGCAGCAATTCGATCGACTCATAGGAGAAATGGTCGATCGGCACGCCCGCCGATTTGAGCATGATGTCGACAGCGCCTGGAGGCATGTCGGACCGATCCCATGGCGTAGGCGGCGACGATAGCGAATTGACCACAAACACCACGATGCGCTTTGACCGTCCGATGTTGGTGGGTTCGCCGACGAAGTGCAGCGCTTCGGTCACTTCCAGTGCATCCAGAACCCCTCGCATCCCGACGTTGTCGGAGACCCCGCCATCCACCAGATGCAGGTAAGGTCGTGCCACACCGTCGCCAAACGCCTGCAGCGCACGCATTGATCGAATGGCTCGCGCGGCGGGCCGGGGCGGGGTGCTGCTGTTCAGGAAGCGCTCGGTCCAGACTGGCGGTGCCCAGCCGCAACTGCCGCCATGATTGCGCAGGGTGACCGGCGACAGCACGACCGGCACCGCCGATGAGGCTGCCGCGGCTCGCGACAACCTCACCTGGCCCAGGTCTGAACACAGGATGTCAAACATCCCCT
>CANHUQ010000175.1 GCA_947463885.1 Burkholderiales bacterium | reverse complement strand
TCAGGTCTCAAAGATCACATCGGCCTCTTTGCGGTCACCACCGGTCTGGGCGCAGAGAAGAAGGAAGCCGAGTTTGCAGCGCTGCTCGACGACTATTCTTCGATCATGTTCAAGGCCATTGCCGATCGCCTGGCCGAGGCCTTTGCCGAATGTCTGCACGAGCGGGTGCGTCGCGACCTGTGGGGCTATGCGCCCGATGAGGCCTTGAGCAACGAGGCGCTGATCGCAGAAAAATATCGCGGTATCCGGCCGGCGCCAGGGTACCCGGCCTGCCCTGAGCACACTATCAAGCGCGCCATGTTTGAGGTGCTGCAGGCCGATTCCATTGGCATGGGTCTGACCGAATCGTTTTCGATGACGCCCGCGGCCAGCGTCTCGGGTTTTTATTTCTCCCACCCCGATGCGCAGTATTTCAACGTGGGTCGCATTGGTGAAGACCAGTTGCAGGACATCGCAGCCCGGTCGGGCCGCAGCGATGCCGAGCTGCGCCGCTCCCTGTCTCCTAGCCTGTCATGAACGATTACTCCAAGGCCCAAAAGGTTTCTGCTGCTGCCCCAGCGGCCGTTGCTTCGGCTGCATCCGGTCCATCAGGGCCGAACACGGCGACAGCCGCTACGCTTGAAGCTCCAGCCGGGTTCATTCCCTTGAATTCGGGGCGCAATCCTTTTGTGGACTCCGTAGGCCCGCTGTGGGTGCATCGCGAAGAAGGCCGTGCCGGCCGGCTGATCATGGGCATACGCATCGAGCCGCGACACTGCAGTCCGTCGGGGTTTTGCCACGGCGGCATGCTGCTCACATTGGCCGATATGCTGGTGGTCATGGGCACGAGCGTGCAGACCGGCATCAACCGGTTCATGACCACGGTGAGCTTGTCGAGCGATTTCCTGGCGGCCGTGCCCCAAGGGGCATGGATCGAGGGGCGGCTGGATATTTTGCGCACGACCCGAACCCTGATTTTCTGTCAGGGCCTGTTCCGTGTGGAAGGTGAGCCGGTGCTGCGGGTGGACGGCATCGTCAAGCCGATCGGTGAAGAGCGCGAAGGCAGCAAGCTGAGCCGCTATTTCGACTGAGCGGGCGCGAGGCCAAAGGGCTGGGAAGTGCGCTGTCAGTTGGATCCGTGAGGCCTGAGCGCCAGTCAGGTCCAGCAGCGCTTGAAGCATGACCATTGCGTGACTGTTGTGTGGCAAAGGTCTTGTGCCCCTCAAAATCTGGAAAATCCGCTTCTGTTTTGCCTTGGCGGGCCGATCTGGCGGAAATTGCTCCCGCATTCGTGGCGAATCGACCACGTTCAGAAGTGTGCCGATACGCAGGATCGGCTATGCTGACGGCCCGCGGGTGGCGGTTTTGAGCCATTGCGCTGAGCCGTGGGTGTCATCCCGCCTCTACCACACAGGAGTCAGACATGAAAAAAGTTCTTTCGCGCGTTGCTTTTGCAGCAGCTCTCGGCCTCTCGCTTGCTGGCTGTTCCACCGTTGATTCGGCCAACAACTGGGGCAGCGATGCCTGGGTTACCAGCAAAGTCAAAACCAATTTGCTGACCGATGGCGGCCTGTCGGCTGCATCCAGCGTGAACGTGGAAACCTCGGGCGGCGTGGTTCAGCTGTCGGGTTTCGCCGCATCGCAAGAAGAGATCAACAAGGCCGTTGCCATCGCGCAGAAGACTTCCGGTGTGAAGTCGGTGCGTAACAACGTGATCCTGCGTAAGTGATCATCGCCTGATCGCGGCCCAAGCCTAGCGGTTTGGGTCCGATGCACAGGGCGCCTTCGGGCGCCCTTTGTTTTTCAGGGGGCAGGTGGACGCCGCCAAGCTGGAACGTGGGACCTGTTGGGCGCGCAGGCTCAGATGCCCCAGGTCACCACCTGATCGGCTGCGCGTGCAGCACGCAACATGTCCATCAGCGGCCACGCGCGCTGCGCGAGCGAGATCGATGGGGTGCGATCCGCTTCGTCCTCGTCATCGCGATGACGGTCTGCATCGCGCGGATCGGACTCGCGTTCGGTGCGTTCGCGTTCGACGGCGGCCTGCAGCGCGGCAATAGCGGGGCCCATTTGCTCTACAGTAAAGATGCCCTGAGGCCCAGGGGCTTTGCCCACGATGGCCAGCACCTGTTCGGCCACTGGCCCGGTCATCACCACCGTACCGGTTGCACGGGACTTGAATTCGTAAAGCATGGGCTGGCTCCTGGCTGGGCAACGCGCAGTGAGCATCGCTGCGCTTGCTACCATTATGCGATGAACCTATTGCGCGAGTTGTCGGCGCAGGCCTTGCGTCTGGCGCTGAATCCCGTTTTCAAGCTCGCCAGTGCTGTCATGTGCTGCATCGTGCTGTCCGCTTGCTCGCCTGAATATGACTGGCGTGAAGTGAAGCCCGAGGGGTCAGGGTTGATGGCAATGATGCCCGCGCGCCCCGCATCCATGACTCAGCCAGTTAACCTCAATGGCGTCAGCGCAGACATGACACTGCATGGTGCTCGCGTGCGCGATGTGGCGTTCACGGTGGGTAGTGCGCGTCTGCCCGATGCGCTTCCAGAGCGGCGCGAACATGCGGTGGCCGCCATGCGTATGGCGATGGTTCGCAACATTGCGGGCACCGAGCAATCGAGTCGGCCTGTGAGTATCACGGTGGTTGATGCAGCCGGCGTCGCGCAAGGAACCATTGCGGGGGTCGAGGTTCAGGCCAACGGAAAGATGCGCGACACCGAAGTCGTACTGCTCGCGCGTTTCGCCGCCGATGGCGATCGGGCATGGCAGGCTGTGGTCCTGGGGCCGCGCCCTGATCGCGAACAGGCCGCGCTCTTTCTCGAATCCTTGCGGGTCATGCGCCCATGACCGATCGCGTTCTCGATGCCCGCGGTGAGTACGCCACAGGTGTGCTGGCGATCCGTATTTTCGGATGCTTCGCGGCCGGCTACTTCATGTCCTACGGACTCAGGTCGGTCAATGCCGTGCTGGCCCCAGAGCTGATGGCAGAGATTGGTTTGAGCCACTCCCAGATGGGCTCGCTTTCAAGCGCCTATTTCCTGGCGTTCGCTCTCATGCAGTTGCCATTGGGGGTGTGGCTCGACCGGTTCGGTCCGCGTCGGGTCAATGCCGTGCTGATGGGTGTGGCGGCATTCGGTTGTGCGCTCTTTGCTCTAGCCCACAGTTTCGGATCGTTGTGGGTCGGTCGCGCCATGGTCGGAGCAGGCGTGGCTGCGGCGCTGATGGCATCGCTCACGGCCTTTCGCCAATGGTTCGCACCGGATATGCAAACCCGGCTGGCGGCCTGGATGCTGATGGCCGGTACCGCCGGTGTTCTGACGGTCACCGTTCCCGTGCATCGTGCGTTGCCGGTGCTGGGATGGCGCGGTGTGTTCTGGGTGGCTGCAGGGCTGTTATGTGCGATCGGCCTGCTGATGTGGACGGTTCTGCCGCGCGGGCGTGAGTCGCGAAACCCCTCGCCACAGCGCTTCCTTGAGTCGATGGCCGGGTACCGCGAGGTATTTCGCAACGGCTATTTCTGGCGCATGTCGATGACCGCTGGCATCGTGCAGGGCGGGTTCGTGGCGATGCAAAGTCTCTGGATCGGGCCCTGGTTGGACAAGGTGCTGGGGTTCAGTGGCCACGAGCGCGCTGACCGGCTCTTCGCATTCAACTTTGGATTGCTGCTCAGCTTCATGGCCCTGGGGTGGCTTGCGCCACGGGTCTCTCCCGAGCGTTCTGCGCTGGCCCGCATCGTGGCTTGGGGCACCTTGGCTGTGGTCGCGCTGGAGCTCTGTATTGCATTCGCGCCAGGGCCGTCATCGTGGTGGATCTGGTTGGGCTATGCCGCGGCAGCCACGGTGTACACCCTGGTGCAGCCGCGAGTGGGTCAGGCCTTTCCCCAGCATCTGGCCGGGCGTGCGCTCACAGGCTTCAATCTGGTGATCTTCAGTTGGATGTTCTTGAGCCAGTGGGGGTTTGGTGTGGCGATTGACGCGGCACGCGCCAGCGGTCTGAATGAGCCACAGGCATTCCGAACGGCTCTGGTCGGGCTGGCGAGTTTGCATGGCGCCTGTCTGGCGGCATTTGTGATGTGGCCGCGTCGCTGGGGTGGCCGCTGAGCGCAGCGCATGTTGAGGCGCCCGATCGCGCCGGTTCCTACGCCTTGCGGTGCGGGTGCTCAGTGTGTGGACTCAGTGCGCGAGGTCAGTTCGGCCATACGCAGACCTGACGGCGAGCGCCACGCCGCCGACCAGCAGGCCGATGCCCAGACTGACCCAGACATCGGGCCATTGGCCCCGCCATATATAGATATACGCCAGACCTGAAAGTGTCTCGAAGACGATGAGCTGGCCCATGAGCGGCACCGATAATCGGCGAGACGCGATGCTCCACAGTTGGGTACCGAGCCAGGAGGCAAAAAGACCCAGCGCCAACATCCAGAGCACGAAGGTGACCGGTTGCGGGCCCAGCACTGACCCTGCGCTCGAGCCGCCGTGATCCCCGCTGCTGAAGCCGGCACCCAAGCATGTGACTGCCGCCCATGTGACTAACGCGAGTGGCAGGGTCATCAATCCCTGGGCGGTCGTCCAGGTGGCCGCACTCACCTGCGGATGCCGCTTCATCCAGCGTGCATTGCTGATTGCATAGCGTGTCCAGCATCCCACTGCGAGAAATGCGAGCGCTGCGCCCGCCGCGGTCCGCATGGGCCCGCTAATGGCTCCCGACTCTCCCTGACGCGCTTCGGATGTGATCTGCGGGGCGTGGCTCACTGCCAGACCGAGCGCATCGTGGCCAACCAGAGCAATGCCAGCGCCAATCACGCCGAGCGCAGGCAACAGGCGTCGCCATGGCAGTTCTCGCTGCGATGCGTTGGCGACCAGTGCGATCGAGACTGGGAGGGTGCCGATGATGACCGTGGGCAGCGGGCCGTCTGCCAGTTGAACGGCAGCGGCGACACAACTGTAGTACACGATATTGCCCACAGCGGACAGCTGCACGGCTTCGATCCAGTCGGTACGGCGCAATTGAAGCAGTGCGTGTCGTGCAGGCCATGCCAATACACAGGCCACTAACCCGAAGGCGGTGTAGCGACCTGCCGCCAGCAGTGTTGCCGGATAGTCCGGCAGCAGCAGCGGGACCAGGAAGATCAGCCCCCAGCACAGCCCTGCGGCTGCTGCACAGGCCAGCCCCGCTGCGTGTTCCTTCCCTTGGCCGTTGCTGGGTTGCTGGGTCAACGGGTGATGTCGAGGATACGGTCGGGGTGTGGGAAGGGATCGAGACCGTAGAGCGAGTTCGCCTGGTTATGGGGATGGCTGGCGGCTTCGATGAAGTTGAGCACCGGCGCGGCACAGGCATCGAAGCGTTCGGCTTCACGGCCCCACTCTGCGAGTGGGCGCTTGGCGAAGGCCGCCGAAAACTTGGAGACGGTGTCGGGCCAAGTATTGCGGTCGTTCTGTTTGGACAGGTCGATCTGTCCCTCAAGCCCGGTCATTTTGACGAGTTCGGCGTAGAACTTCGGCTCGATCGCGCCGACCGACATGTGGCGCCCATCCGAGGTGGCATAGACGCGGTAATACGGTGCCCCGCCGTCGAGCACGTTAGCTTCACGGTCGGTGGTCCAGCGGCCGGCGGCGAGCATGCCGTAGAAGATGTGCGACAGACCCACCGAGCCCGCCAGGATGCTCGAGGTGACCACGCTGCCGCGCCCGTCGACCGAACGCTTGACCAGCGCCGAGAGGACGCCAACCGCCAGATGCATCGCTCCGCCACCGTAGTCGCCCACCACATTGAGCGGCGGCACCGGGGTGTCCTTGGTGCCAATCGCATGCAGCAGACCCGACAGCGCCAGGTAATTGATGTCGTGGCCCGCACGCTCGGCGTAGGGGCCTTTCGTGCCCCAGCCCGACAAACGCGCAATGACCAACCTGGGGTTGCTCTTGAGGAGGACATCAGGACCCAGGCCTAACCGCTCGATCACGCCTGGGCGAAATCCTTCGAGCATCACATCGGCGCCGTCGATCAGCGCGCGTGCTTGCGCCAGCCCTTCCGGATGTTTGAGGTCGATGGCCACGGGCGTCTTGCCATAGTTGCTCAGATCGAAGCGCGGATTGGTGGGCATGCCCAGCCCCGGATCGGACGGCGGCGAGACGCGTTTGACATCGGCTCCCAGGCTGCGCAGCAGCTGACCGGCGAACGGGACAGGGCCGATCGCGTGCAGTTCGATGATCTTGATGCCAGCCAACGGCTGGTCTGCGGCGGTTTGCGCATTCATGTGGAGTCTCCCCGGTGTGGTGGTCTGGATCGGCCGCACTGACGCCTGTGTAGACGGACGGCGTGCAAGCGCTTAAGGGCGATTCTAGCTTGCGACCTGATCAGGCTGGCGCGACTGTGCCAGCGCATCGGCCAGCGTGACGCTGCCTTGGGCACCCGAAACGCCCAGTTTCTGATTGAAGACAAAAAACGGCACGCCACTGATGCCCATCTGCCGCGTGCGTCGGTCCATCTCGACGATGTCATCTGCGCCTTCGCCGGTATCGAGCCAGGCCCGGGCCTGGGCGCCGTCCAATCCGACTTCGCCTGCGATGGCGGCCAGCACGGCACGGTCACCAATAAAGCGTCCTTCGACGAAATACGCTTTGAACAAGGCCTCGACCAGTGCATCGGCATTGTGGCCATCGGCCTGAGCCCAGGCAATCAGGCGATGCGCGTCCAGGGTGTTGGGCTGCCGTTCGATGTGATCGAAGTTGAGGGATAGCCCGGCTTCGCGGCCGGCCGCTTTCACACGCTCATAGATCTGAGTAGCCCGGTCGGCGCCGCCGAATTTTTCTTCGAGGTATGCGCTGCGATCGACGCCTTGCGCCGGCAGATTGGGGTTGAGCTGAAAGGGGTGCCAGCGCACGGTGGGCCGTTGCGCTTCGGGCAGCGATGCCAGCGCCTGCTCAAGATGCCGTTTGCCGATGTAACACCAGGGGCAGACGACGTCGGAGACCACGTCAATGGTGTCGGGTGTGGCAGAGCGTTCTGGGGCGGATGGGTTCATGGGGATCCTCAGCAAAGTGAGCGGCGCAGACCGACCGCCTGGGCCAGATGGGTCGTGAGCAACCTGGGCGCACCATCCAGATCGGCGATGGTGCGGGCAAGGCGTAGCAGCCGAGGCAGTGCGCGCGCAGATAGGCCCAGCCGTTGAATGGCCGCTCCCACCAGGGAACGGCCAGCTTCGTCCAACGCGCAATGCACCTCCAATTCGGGGCCATCGAGATCGGCATTGGGCCGGGCCTGGCGCAGCAGGGCGCGCTCGCGGGCTTGCGCGACCCGTTCACGCACCACGGCGCTGGACTCACCCTTGGGCGCGTGGAGGATCTCTGACTCGGGCACGGCGGGGACGTCGATGTGTATGTCGATGCGATCGAGCAGGGGCCCGGACAGGCGACCACGGTAGCGGGCGATGTCTTGGGGTGCACAGCGGCAGGGTCGGGTGGCATGGCCCAGATAACCGCACGGGCAGGGGTTCATGGCAGCCACCAACTGAAAGGCTGCGGGAAACTCGCACTGCCTGGCCGCCCGTGAAATGCTCACTCGACCGACTTCCAGCGGCTCGCGCAGATGCTCGAGGGCGTCGCGCCGGAACTCGCCGAGTTCGTCCAAGAACAACACACCTCGATGCGCGAGGGACACCTCGCCCGGGCGAGGGGTGCTGCCACCCCCGACCAGTGCCACCCCTGACACCGAGTGATGCGGCGAACGGAAGGGCCGCTTGCGCCAGTGCTCGGGCTGAAAGCCATCGGCCGTGAGCGATTGCACCGCCGCGGATTCAAGCGCTTCGTCGTCGCTCATGGGCGGCAGCAGCCCAGGCAGCCGTCTTGCGAGCATGGACTTGCCGGTGCCGGGGGGACCGACCATGAGCAGGCTGTGGCGACCGGCGGCAGCGATTTCGAGTGCGCGCCGTGCGTACGCCTGACCCCGCACCTCGGATAGATCGTCCGCGACGGTCCCTGACGCCCAGACCGACGATGCGGTGGGCACCGTGCCGGGCATCGGCAGGGGGGCATCGCCCGATATGGCCTCCCAGACTTGGCGCAGGCTGTCGGCCGCTC
>CANHUQ010000174.1 GCA_947463885.1 Burkholderiales bacterium | reverse complement strand
TGGCCGGCACTGAGTCACTTCAACTGGGCGATCGATTATTTCGACGCCATTGCCCGCGACAACGACAAGCCCGCCTTGCACATCGTGGAGGAGAGCGGCATTGAGGCCAAGCTCACCTACGCGCAGTTGTCACAGCGGTCCTCGCAGGTGGCCAACTTCCTGGTCTCGCTGGGCGCCCGGGCCGGCGACCGCATGCTGCTGATGCTGGGCAACGAAGTGCCGCTCTGGGAAACCATGCTGGCCGCGATCAAGCTCGGAGTGGTGGTCATCCCAGCGACCACGCTGCTGTCAGGTGCCGATCTGACCGACCGCATTGCGCGCGGTCGGGTGCGCTGGATCCTGACCAATGCCACCGGGCAATGCCGGGTGGCCGAGTTGTCGCACGATGCGATCCGGGGCGTGGGCTGCATTTTCGCGGGTGACGGTGGACGAGGCGCCCATGGCGCGCCGCCGTCCGGCTGGATCGACTACCGCGATGCGCAGCACAGTGCGTCAGCGTTCACGCCTGCCGCGCCACTGAGCGTGCATGAACCCCTGCTCGAGTACTTCACATCGGGCACCACGGCCCAACCCAAGCTGGTGCGACATTCCCGTCAAAGCTACCCGGTGGGCCATTTGTCCACCATGTACTGGCTGGGCTTGCAGCCCGGCGATGTGCACTGGACCATCAGCTCACCCGGATGGGCCAAGCACGCGTGGAGCTGCTTCTTCGCGCCCCTCAATGCACAAGCCTGCGTCTTCATTTACAACTACTCGCGCTTCAACGGGCCCGCCATTCTGGACGTGCTGGTGAAGTACAGCGTGAAGACGCTGTGCGCGCCGCCCACGGTCTGGCGCATGCTGATCCTGGAGGACATGAAGCGCTGGAACGTGCCACTGCGTGAAGTCATCTCTGCAGGTGAACCACTGAACCCTGAAGTGATCGAGCAGGTGCGCGCAGCCTGGGGGCTGAGCATTCGCGACGGTTACGGTCAGACCGAAACCACCGCCCAGATCGGCAACCCGCCGGGGCAGGCGCTCAAGCCCGGCTCCATGGGGCGTCCACTGCCGGGCTATCAGATCGTGCTGCTGGACCCCGACGGCAAGCCCGCGGACGAAGGCGAGATTTGCATCGACCTGCGCACACGGCCCACGCCGCTGATGGACGGCTATGCCGACGATACCGCCAAGACGGCCGAATCCATGCGTGACGGCCATTACCACACCGGTGACGTCGGCACGCGCGATGAGCAGGGCTACATCACCTACGTGGGCCGGGCCGATGACGTGTTCAAGGCCTCGGGCTATCGGATCAGCCCCTTCGAGCTTGAAAGTGCGCTCATCGAGCACCCCGCGGTGGCCGAGGCCGCCGTGGTGCCTTCGCCTGATCCGGTGCGCGGGTTCGTCCCCAAGGCTTACGTGATCCTGGCGCCAGGCCATGCGCCCGATGCCGCGACGGCCGGCGCGATCTTCAAGTTTCTAAAGGCACGCGTGTCGCCTTACAAGATGGTGCGGCGCATTGAGTTTTCTGATCTGCCCAAGACCATCAGCGGCAAGATCCGTCGCGTGGAATTGCGCGGCCATGAAAACAAACGTCCAGCCAGCGGTCCGCGCTGCGCGATGGAGTTTCTGGAAGAAACCTTCCGATGAATGACCTGACTGTCCGCCCATCGAAGCACGACTTCTCATCGCTGCATGCAGCGATGCGCAAGCCTGTCGAGGCCAACCTGTTGTCCGGCGTTTCGAGCGCCGTCCTGCAAGGCCGTGATTTGCTCGACCTGCACTGCACCGGACTGGCCGATCGTGAAACCGGCACACCGCTGCGCACCGACCACCTCTTTCGGGCCTTCTCCAATACCAAGCTGATCACCACCTGCGCGGTGATGGGGCTGATCGAAGACGGACTGATCGGGCTCGACGACCCGGTGGCGCGGCACATTCCCCAACTAGGCAACCGCCAGGTACTCAAGGCTGGGGCCACAGCACTCGACCAGACCGAACCCGCGCACGGCCCAATCACCGTACGCCATTTGCTGAGCCACAGCGCAGGCCTGAGTTACGGGCTGCTGGACCCAGGCACCCTGATGTTCAAGGCGTACACCGAGCGCAAGATGCTGCACCCAGGCTCCACCCTGGAAGGCATGATGGACAAGCTCGCCGAATTGCCGCTGTCTTTTCACCCCGGCACATCCTGGGAGTATTCGGTGGCCACCGATGTGCTGGCGCGGCTGGTGGAAGTGGTCAGTGGCGAACGCTTCGATGCGTTCCTGAGTCGGCGCATCTTCCAGCCGCTAGGCATGCGCGATACAGGCTTCGTGGTGCCACAGTCCGATCAGCACCGACTGGTGGGGTACTACGCCGGCGCCAGCCTGACCGAACCACTCAAACCCGGGCTCACCCGCACCGATCAGGCGCCCTACCCTGGGGCCTATCTGCGCGAAGTACCGTTGCTCTCGGGCGGCGGAGGCCTGGTGTCATCGCTGCCCGACATGATTGCGCTCATTCGCAGCCTCATGCCCGACCCATCGGGTACATCGCCCGCGCTGTTGAAGGCCGACACGCTGGCGCTCATGATGCGCAACCACCTGCCCGAAGGCGTATCGATCCGGTTTGCTGCCTCCGGCGAGGTCAAGGGCAAGGGCTTCGGGCTGGGCGGTGCGGTCACGCAGACGCCCTCGGCCATCGATCCGCCTGAGTCGACCCACGAGTTCCAGTGGGGCGGCATTGCGGGCACGCACTGGTGGATCAATCCGCGCCTGAATCTGGCCGGCATCGTGATGGCGCAGCGCCAGATGGCCTTCTGGCACCCGTTCTCGTTCGAGATCAAGCGCGCGGTGTATGCGGCAGTGGGCAGTGCTTAGGCTGCATCGCTGCGCCGACTTGCCGATTCGCTCATCGCCGCTCGCCCCACAGACTGTCGAGCTGTGCTCGACCCACCCCCGGAAGACACCATGACTGCCAGCACCCAGACACGCGATTTCTCCGGCCTGCATGCCGCCATGCAACGCACGGTCGACGGCGAGTTGCTAGCCGGCGTCTCAAGCGCCGTGCTGCATGGCCGCGACCTGGTCGACCTGCACTGCGCAGGCTTTGCCGATCGCGAGCGCGGCATCAAGCTTGGCGAGGACCACCTCTTTCGCATGTTCTCGAGTACCAAGCTGGTCACTTCCTGCGCGGTACTGATGCTGATGGAAGCAGGCCAACTCGGGCTTGACGATCCGATCGAGCGCTTCATCCCGCAACTGGGCCACCGGCAGGTGCTCAAACCCGACGCCACGGCCCTGGATCAGACCGAACCGGCACGCAGTTCGATCACAGTGCGCCATCTGCTGTGTCACAGCTCGGGTCTGGGATACGGTCTGCTCGATCCGGGCACCTTGCTCTTTCAGGCCTTTGTCGATCGCAACGTGCGCTCCAGCAGCACCACGCTGGCCGAGATGATCGATGTCCTGGAAGGGCTGCCGCTGGCCTTTCACCCCGGCACGTCCTGGGCCTATTCGATTGCCACCGATGTGCTCAGTCGCCTGGTGGAAGTGGTGAGCGGTCAACGCTTCGATGCGTTCCTGCAAACCCGCATTTTCGAGCAGCTGGGCATGCATGACACCGGCTTTGCGGTGCCGCCCGCCGACCTGCCACGGCTGGTCGCGTATTACCGGGGGGCGAGCCTCAATAACCCGCTCAAGCCCGGTTTGACCCGCGTGGACGAAGGCCCGTTTGCCAGTGTCTGTCTGCGTCCGGTGGCGCGTCTGTCGGGTGGCGGCGGCTTGTATTCAAGCCTGCACGACACCATCACCTTCCTGCGCAGTCTCATCCCGGGTGGGCCCACCCTGCTCAAGCCCGAGACGCTGGCGCTCATGATGCGCAATCATCTGCCCGAGGGCGTGTACACCGGCTTTCCCAAGCCGGTGCGGGGCAAGGCCTTCGGTCTGGGCGGTGCAGTATCGCTATCAGAGTCATCCATCGACCCGCCCGATTCGATCGATGAGTTCCAGTGGGGTGGCATGGCCGGCACACACTGGTGGATCAATCCCCGGCGCGGCATCGCGGGCATCGTCATGGCGCAACGCGACACCGCCTTCTGGCATCCGTTCTCGTTCGAGCTCAAGCGTGAGGTGTATCGCGCAGCGGGCTGATGCGCTGGAAACTGACGCGCTACAAAGATTGAGTGCGGCCGCTCGCAGTGCGAATCGCCGCGATGCATGAGATCCGCTGGCGCCGTGTTGGCTATCACGACCTGTACTGGCAAACCGGCTATGAACGGGTGAACCTGGGCATCGTGAAGGATGTGGGTAACGCAGACCCGACGCTCAGTCTCTGAGCCCAGTCTGTGGGCTCTGTCAGCGCGCTCAGTACGCGCTCAGTACGCGTACACCCCGCGCCCGGTCTTGCGGCCCAGCCGCCCGGCGGCGACCATTTCCTTGAGCAGCGGACAGGGCCGGTACTTTGAGTCGTTGAACTCGGCCATGTAGGTGTTCATCACGGCCAGGCACACATCCAGGCCGATCAGGTCGGCCAGGGCCAGTGGGCCGATCGGCTGGTTGCAGCCCAGCCGCATGCCCGCATCGATGTCCTCGGGTTTGGCGATGCCTTCGGCGAGCACGAAAAACGCCTCGTTGATCATCGGCACCAGAATGCGGTTCACCACGAAGCCGGGCGCATTGCGCACGCTGATCGGGGTCTTGCCCAGGCGCTTGGCCAGATCGAACACCGCATCGTGGGTGGCGTCGCTAGTCTGCAGACCGCGCACAATCTCTACCAGCGCCATCACCGGCGCGGGATTGAAGAAGTGCATCGCCACGAACCGGTCGGCACGTTGCGTGGCCGCAGCCAGCATGGTGATGGAAATGGACGAGGTGTTGGTGGCAATGATCGCCTCGGGCGCCAGCAGCGCATCGAGCTGCTTGAGGATCTTCACCTTGATCTCGGGGTTTTCGGTAGCCGCCTCGATCACCAGGGGCAGCCCTTTGAGATCGTCGTACTGTGTGGTGCAGCGGATCCGCCCAATCGCAGCATCACGATCAGCCGCCGACATCTTTTCCTTTTGCACCAGGCGCTCGAGGTTGTTGCGCACGGCTCCCAGGCCGCGATCGAGCGCCGCCTGGGCCACATCGACCAGCACCACCGGGATGCCATTCATTGCGCAGACCTGTGCGATGCCGTTGCCCATGGTGCCGGCGCCGATGATGCCCACTGAATGAATCGTCATGTTGAAAGGTCCTGAAGGGAAAAAAATCGATTCGAGGCGAAAGCCGCTCCTTGAGCGCTTATTTCAGCTCCAACCCACCGACCCCGGCAGCCATCGCTGCAGCGAGCAAGGCTTCATCGCGCGTGGCAATCGGGCACTGCAGGCGCAGTGCCAACTCAAGGTAGGCGGCATCATAAGTGCTCAAGCCGAACCGCAGACTCAGCGCCAGCAGCTCGCTGCGCGCAACCGGGTGCCGGTCCACCGAAATGGGAAGCGACGCCAACTGAGTCAGCACCGCCTGCGCACGTTGTGCCTGCATCCGCTGACGCAGACAGGCTGTGCGAAGCACATTCGTGAGTTCCAGTTCCCAGATCGCAGGTACATGAGCGCGGTCCGTACGCAATGCGCGGGCAACCGCCTCGCTGTAATCAGACACCCGATCTTCCAGGTACCAGCCTGAGACGACAGAGTTGTCGAGAACGAATGGCACAGCGAGCCTGAACGCAGTCAGTCGCGCCCAGCCCGCACAGCGTCGGCGAGCGGAATATCCAGGCTGACGCCCTGGCGCAAATCCGTCAGCGCATCGAAGGCGGCTTCGACACGCCGCATCTGCGAACTCGCTGCCGCCCTTCGCGAGCCTTCGACGGCCGGCACCAGGCGAGCCATGGGCACGCCATGACGAGTAATGACAATTTCTTCGCCCTGCTGGGCCTGTTGCAGCAGCTCGGACAATCGGGTTTTTGCTTCGAAAACGGGGATGCTGATCATGGTTGACTTAATATTAATCTGGTTAACCATAACACACGATGACGCTCAAACACGGGTTCAGGTCGATCCCCGCCCAGCCACAAACCCGTAGGCCAGGTTGGTCCGCAAACTGCCTTCCCGTTCATACGCCAGCTTGGCCTGCGAGAGTCGATCGTCAGCCAGCGCCAGGCGCTGGCGCGCATCGAAGTTGTAAAGGCGCGCGTTGTTCTCACCGAAGATCGCGCGCTTGACCGGGCCATCGGCCTCGCCCAGCGGCGCGAAGCCATGCTTGCGGCGAAGCTCGTCGGGGATTTCCAGCCGGCGCAGGGCCTCGATTTGCCATTGCGGCGCACCCGTCCAGATCGCATCAGTGCCCCAGCACACATGGTCGGCACCCAGGCCAGCAATCAGCTGCCCCATCATGACTGCAGCAAGCTTGGGCTCGGCGATGGTGGTCTGAGCAAAGAGTTGCCCTACGTCGGCATAGACATTCGAGACCCCGGCGCGCGCAGGAATCTCAGCCAGATCGGTCACCCAGTCGATCCGCCCCGACTGCTCGAACTGCTGCCAGGCATCTTCAGGCCGCCCGGCGCCGGCGTAGCGATAGCCGCCGTGATAGATGATGAAGTTCAGCTGCGGCCAGTCTTTGGCGGCGCGCGCCACATCCGATACGTCGCAATACGGCAGCAGGTGCGGAAAGCGCTGTGCCATGGAAGGCGGGAACAGCCCCTTATGAATGCAGACATTCACCAACCCAGCTTTGGCAAATTTCTCGTAGGCCGGATAGGCGAGTTTTTCATCGTCCAGTCGCCAGGGATGCTTGGACAGATTTTTGTGGGTGTTGTCACCAATGGTGTAGCCCTTGAACGAATCGGGCTTGAGCACCTCGATCGCACGATCGATCTGCTCCATCCAGCCCGGATAGCCGGGCGTGAAAATCGCATGCGAAAACGCGCGTCGACTGCCCGATGCGTCGTTGATGCGCGTGCGCGCCGCCGCCTTCATCTCGTTGGTCAGAAACCAGTCTTCGGTGATTTCGGACGGTGCGCCGCTGATGCAGGCAACCTTGGTATCGCTGTCTAGAAAAACTTCCTTCATGTAGTTGGCGAATTTCAGGTCCTCGATGTTCTGAGGCTTGTTCACCAGCATCGGGTTCCACCCCGCCTTGCCCACGGCCTCACGCGCCCGCACAAAGCCTTGCAGGCGAGTGTCGTCACGCAGGAAATGGGTGTGCATGTCCATGATGAACTGGCCCGACAGGCCCTGCGCGCGCGCCTGCGCCAGCTCGGGCGTGGCCGCCTCGGCATGCGACACGCCAAACACCGGGCCAAAGGTGTCGTTCATGGCCAAAAACGCAGCCGCCATGCCCGAGGCGGTGCGGAAAAACTGCCGGCGTGTCAGACCCTGGTGTCGCGCCAATTCAGTACCCAACGCCTTGAGGCGCCGTTCAAGCGCCCGCTGTCGTGGCGACTGCGGCATGGGCATGAATTCGTCACTCGACACGGCTTGCACCGGAATCGGCAGACGCGGCAGCGCACGTTCGGCCGGGGCCAGTTGATTGCGTTCGTCGTCAGTCAGCCATCCCATGTCAGTCTCCTAGTGCACAGTCGGGCTCGAAGGGCGGCCCATGGTGCTGGCGATCAGCAGCGCCAGCACGCCAAGCACGGCATACCCGATCACCAGCGGCAGCACGGTGCCATCGTACTGCTGACTGACCAGACCGCCGGCGAGCACCGAGAGCAGTGAAGTGAGCGAGCCAATGATGGAGGCGGCCATGCCGGCAATGTGCCCCATGGGCTCCATGGCCAGCGCATTGCAGTTGCCAAACAGCATGCCCATGCAAAAGAAAATCGGAAAGAGCCAGACCACAAACAGGGCTAATGGCGGCAGTGCACCCGTGATGAGGCAGCCGGCCAGCATGGCCAGGGTCAGCACTGCAATGGTCTGCAGCGCCAGCCGTGAGAGCCTGCGCATGCCCAGTCGCATCACCAGTCGCGCGTTCACGGCCGAAGCCAGGCCCACGCCGGATGCCAGCACTGCGAAATAGGCGACGAACAGATCCCCCTGCCCATAGAACTCGCCGAACACCTGCTGGCACACGCCCAGATAACTCACCAGCAGGCCCAGCACCAGGCCGGCGGTCAGCGTGTACGCCATGGA
>CANHUQ010000173.1 GCA_947463885.1 Burkholderiales bacterium | reverse complement strand
CCCAGGAAGAACGCGACGCGGCGCGACGCCAGCTGACCACATTGCTGCAGCAGGTGCAGGGCGACGCCCGCGATGCACGGGTGCTGCGGGCGGTGTTCAGCACACGTCAGCTGGAAGAAGTCCTGGTCGAATTCTGGTTCAACCACTTCAACGTGTTCGCCGGCAAGGAATCGGTGCGTGCCACCGCTGGGTTTTTTGAAGCCGAGGCGATCCGCCCGCATGTGCTTGGACGCTTTCGCGATTTGCTGGGCGCCACGGCCCGTCACCCGGCGATGCTCAACTACCTCGACAATGCCTCCAGTGTGCGTGCTGGCTTTCGCATTCCATCGAGCATTGCACTGCCCGATGGTTTTTTGCCGCCGCAGGGGCTGAACGAAAACTACGCGCGCGAGTTGCTGGAGTTGCACACGCTCGGTGTAGACGGCGGCTATACGCAGGGCGATGTCACCGAGCTGGCCCGCATCTTCACCGGGTGGTCATTCGATCGACGCAACCCGGGTGCAACCGATGCCTTTCGCTTTTATCCCGCGCGCCACGATGACGGGCCCAAGCGCCTGATGGGGCTGGACGTGCCGGGCGGCGGTCAGCGTCAGGGGGAATGGGCGCTCGACGTGCTCGCACGCCATCCTTCCACGGCCCGCCATGTGGCGCGCAAGCTGGCCGGCGCCTTCGTGGCCGATGTGCCGCCCGCGTCACTGATCGAGCGACTGTCCGCCACATTTCTGGCCACCGATGGCAATCTGCGCGAGGTCATGCGCACATTGGCCCGCAGTCCCGAGTTTCTTGACCCGGATGTGCGTGCCGGCAAATTCAAGACGCCGTATCGCTATGTCGTGTCCACAGCGCGCGCCTGTGACCTGCCGGTGTCATCGCCCCGTGCGCTGGTGGGCACCATTGCGCGCATGGGCATGCCGATCTATTTGTGCCCCACTCCCGACGGCTGGCGCGATGTGCGCGAGGCCTGGCTCAGCCCCGAATTGTTGCGACAGCGCGTGGTGTTCTCTGCGGGCCTGGCAGCGCCTTCGACCCTGCCCGATCCGGTGGTGGCGCACCTCAGCCCCGAGGCACGTGCCGTCGTCAACGAGTTGCCGCCCCGCGAGCGTCTGGCCATTGCGCTCGCCAGTCCCGATTTCATGAGGCGCTAAGCCATGCACCGCGACTTCAACACCGTACGCAGACAGGTCTTGAATGCCGGGCTGGCCGCGGGCACCGGTCTGGTGAGTGCACTGGGCGCGCCCAGCGCGCGGGCGACATCGGCTGCAGGGCCGTCGAAGAAGCTTGTGGTGGTCATGCTGCGCGGGGCGGTCGATGGCCTGAGCGTGGTGGTGCCGCATGCCGACCCCGACTACCGCCGCAATCGCCCCGAGATCGCGATTGCCTCGCCTGGCGCCGCAGACGGCGCTTTGCGACTCAACGCCCAGTTTGGTCTGCACCCGGCCCTGGCGGGGCTGATGCCCTGGTGGCAGTCGGGGCGCTTGGGCTTTGTGCATGCAAGCGGATCGCACGACCCCACGCGTTCGCATTTCGATGCGCAGGACCACATGGAAAGCGCGACGCCGGGGCGCCGCTCCACCCCAGAGGGATGGATGAACCGGCTGCTCACCGAGCTGGCCGCTCGCCCCAGTGACTTGCAGGTCCAGGGGGTGAATCTGGGCACCGCAATGCCGCGCATTCTGGCGGGTCCGGCACCGGTGGCCGCCCTGCCACTGGCCGTCAACGATCGCCCGGGCAGTGCGCCCAGTGCGGCACAGACTGCCGCACTCGATCGTTTGTATGCGGCCCAGCCATCGACCGAGCGCGCATGGAACACTTTGCGCCAGACGCAAGAGACCATCACGCAAGCGATGGCACAGCCGGCCACGGGCCCTTCGTCCATGAGTCCCGCGAACATGGGCGCCGCGAATATGAACCAGGCTCAGGGCATGGATGCGGGCACGGCGCCAGGTGCGGTCCCGCTCGTGGGGCTCGCCAATGAGGCGAGCCGACTGGGTCGATTGCTGCGCCATGAGCCGGGTCTGCGCGCAGCATTCCTGTCGGTGGGTGGCTGGGACACGCATGTTGCACAGGGCGCAGCGCGCGGTGCCTTGGCCGATCGGCTGCGTGGGTTGGCGGGCGGATTGAACGCACTGGCAGGGCAGCTCGGTGAACAACTCGACCACACGGTGATCGTGGTGCTCTCTGAATTTGGCCGCACTGTCAGACAAAACGGCACACGCGGCACCGACCATGGGCACGGCAATGTGATGTGGTTGCTGGGCGGCCCGGTTCAGGGTGGGCGCGTGGCGGGCGAGTGGCCAGGCCTGGAGCAATCGGCCCTGCATGATGGCCGCGATCTGGCCGTCACCACGGATTTTCGTCAGGTGCTTGCTGAAGTGCTGGAACGGCACATGCGCCTGGACGATCGCGCGCTGGCGCAGGTTCTGCCCGATGGCCCTGGCCCGGGCACCCGCCCCGGCGTGATTGCAGGCTAATCGGCGCAGGCTGATCGGCGCAGCACGTCCTGGCGCGATCCCCTTATCGATCTTTCCATTCAGGAGTTCTGTTCGTGTCACTCACCACCGTGTCAGTCACTCCCTTCTCTTCCGCTCTGGGCGCCGTCATATCGGGCGTGGACCTGACGCGCCCGATCGCCACATCGGACTTTGCAACCATCCGACAGGCTTTCCACGACCACGGTGTGATCTTCTTTCGCGACCAGATCCTCACGCCCGAGCAGCACATTGCCTTTGCCAGGCAGTGGGCGCCCATCGACATCAATCGGTTCTTCAAGGCCGTACCCGGCTATCCTGAAATTGCCGAGGTGCGCAAGGAGCCTGAGCAGACCACCAACATTGGCGGTGGCTGGCACACGGACCACAGCTACGACACCGTGCCTGCGATGGGCTCGATCCTGCTGGCCCGCGAAACCCCGCCCAGCGGTGGCGACACCCTGTTTGCCCACATGGGGCGCGCCTACGACGCGTTGTCAGAGGGGATGAAGCGCACGCTGGAAGGGCTGCATGCCGTACATGGCAGCGCGCATATTTTCGGTGACAAAGGGCACCACGCCAAAAAGAACGACAATGCCGGGCGCATCGGCAACGAGGTTGCGGCCACGCAGGAAGTCGTGCACCCGGTGGTGATCCGCCACCCCGACACCGGCCGCAAGACGCTTTATGTGAATCCCGCGTTCACGCTGCGCTTCGAGGGTTGGACCACGCAGGAGAGCGAGGGTCTGTTGCAGACGCTCTATCGCCATGCGATGAAGCCCGAGTTTTCCTGCCGTTTTTCCTGGGCGCCCGGGTCGATCGCCTTCTGGGACAACCGCGCCACCTGGCACTATGCCCTGAACGACTATCAGGGGCAGCGCCGGCTGATGCACCGGATCACGGTGCAGGGTTCACCGATTCCGTCGACTGCACATGTTTTGGCAACCCGTCAGTCGGCAGCTCATTGACCCACTATTGATTCAGCCTGCGGTAGGGCGTGAGCGTGAAGGCCTCCGGTGCCGGTGCGCACTGCGACAGCTGATAGATCGTTTCCTTGTCCAGGAAAAAGACCTCACCGCAGTCGCCTGATCCCATCTCTTTCTCGGGCGAGTTGGTCTGAATCAGCTTGAACGTGTCGTTCGAAATGCGGGCCATGACTTGCCGGTTGCGCCGAAACTGTTCCTGAACAGCCTTTGTGGTCTTCGGGTCAGCGCCCTGGCGCAGCATGTTTTGAGCATGCTTTTCCGACTCCTCCAGCGCCTGCTGTATCTGCGCACGGGTGAGCGAGCCTTCGTAATACGCGTGGCAGCGCTTGACCTGCTTGGGCACGGTCGTGCTCCACTGACAGGTGGTCTGGCTGATGGCGAATTGCCGCTCGCTGATGACGAGCCGTTCCGTGCCATGTTCGTTTAGCCAGGTGCCCGTCCAGCGCGCGTTGATCGCCTGTGCCTGAACCGGGCCGCCGGTGAGTGCTCCGATCAGGGCATACATGCCGATCAGGGCGCCCAGTACGTGCCGGGCCGAGTACGCCGTCATGGCGCGCAGTCGTTGGCGCATGATGTGCAGAGCATTCACAAGAACTCCAATGAAGCGACGAAAGACGTGCTGAAGCGAAAGTGTCGCATCGCGTGATAGCGTGCTGCGCACGTCGCCCGCCAGGCGGCAGGAGACCGACCATGAACGCCCCGATCGAGAGCCGCATCCTGCATCGCACCCTGTCCGCTGTGCCGCCTGTCGTGGTCAGCGGACAAGGCATGGAACTGATCGATGCACAGGGGCGCCGCTATCTGGACGCCTGCGGTGGAGCGGCGGTCTCATGCCTTGGGCACGGTCACCCGGATGTGCAGGCATGCCATGCATGCCCAGATCGATCGCCTTGCCTGGACGCACACCGGGTTTTTCACCACCGAGGTGGCCGAACAACTGGCTGCCACCCTGGTGGCCAGTGCGCCGGCCGGCATCAGTCATGCGTATTTCGTGAGCGGCGGGTCTGAAGCGGTGGAAGCGGCGCTCAAGATGGCGCGCCAATTTTTTCTTGAGCAAGGCCAGCCGCAGCGCAGCCATTTCATTGCACGCCGTCAGAGCTATCACGGCAATACGCTGGGTGCCCTGGCCATTGGTGGCAACCTTGCTCGACGTGAAGCGTTCGCCCCGCTACTGATGCCTGCCACGCATGTGTCGCCCTGCTATGCCTACCGCGAGCAGCATGCGCACGAAACCCCCGAAGCTTATGGGCTTAGGCTGGCCGAGGAACTGGAAGCGGCCATCCTGCAGATCGGTGCGGAGCGCGTCATCGGCTTCGTGGCCGAGACCGTGGGGGGCGCCACCGCTGGTGTGGTGATGCCGGTGCCCGGCTATTTCAGAGCGGTGCGCGAGGTCTGCGATCGCCATGGTGTGCTGCTCATCCTGGACGAGGTCATGTGCGGGATGGGCCGCACGGGCAGTCTGCATGCGTGTGAGCAGGAAGGTGTGGTGCCCGACATCCTGACCGTGGCCAAGGGGCTGGGGGGTGGATATCAGTCCATCGGCGCGGTACTGGCACATGAACGGATCGTCTCGGCCATGCGTGAGGGCTCAGGCTTCTTCCAGCATGGCCACACCTACCTGGGCCATCCGGTCGCCTGCGCGGCAGCGCTGGCCGTGCAACAGGTCATGGCCCGTGATCGTCTGGTCGCTCAGGCTGCGACGCTGGGCCAGCATCTCGAGCACACCATGCGTGCGGCCTGGTCCGATCACCGACACATCGGCGATATCCGCGGGCGCGGTCTGATGTGGGGCATTGAGCTGGTCGCCGATCGTGCCTCCAAGGCACCTTTCGATCCGGCTCACAGACTGCATGCGCGCATCAAGCAGCAGGCCATGCAGCGCGGGCTCATGGTCTATCCGATGGGCGGCACGGTCGATGGTCGCCAGGGCGACCATGTGCTGATTGCACCGCCTTTCATCGCCAGCACCGCGCAACTGGATGAGGTGGTGCAGCGCCTGGATGCGGCGATCACCGCGGCGATCGACAGTCTGTAGCGCCGCGTTGCCCAAGCAGTTCAGCGCATCCGACTGTACGGTAGCGGCCTAAGCAGCCAGCTCTCGACGCGCTCCACCAGTGGGGCCCAGCGTTCGCGCAAGAGGCTGCGCAAGGCCGCATCCGTGTCCTGCACTTCGCGCCAGCGCTGCCAGGTGGCCAGATCAGGGAACCGCCGCAACTCGATGCTGCGATGTGAGCCTGCATTCATCGAGCCAGGCCCAATCACAGTATCGAACAGACCACTCACGGTCGCGCCCTCGCGCTCCAGCGCAGGCAGTACGGCATCGAAGTACAGCGCGTGATGATCGCGAACCGTGTCAGGGCGCAGATGCAGGATCCGCTGCTCAAAAAAGCCGCGCGGTGCGGCTCGGATGGCATCGATGCCAGGCCAGGTTGAGGGCAGGGCAGGCGCACGCTCGGCAGATCGCACGATCGCGGTGTCGACGGCATCCAACGCTGGATACAGCTTGCCTTGCCGCCCCGAATGCTGCCGGTCTCGGCGCACATTGTCCTGATGTCGCTCCCAGGCACTGAGGCTATCGAACTGACGCATCTGATACACGCCCGAGCCACTCTCCGGGCCGATGAGCACTTCCCATGCACCGATCAGGACAGAACCATGTTCGTCCAGTGCCGCGAGCATCTCCTGCTCAAACACCGCGTTGCGCTGTTCAAGCCGACCGCTGCGGGCGACGATGAGCCTGTGCTGATAGATCATGGTGGTCAGTGCCCTCAGAGAGTGTGGCCCGCCGAGGGCCCGTACCAGTCTTTGACCGCAGCCACGTAGCGCTGCACGCCTTGCACCACGCTGGCAGCGTCCAGCGCGCCATAGGACAGTCGCTGGTAATTGGCTGCACGTGTGTCGGTCAGACCAAATGCAAAGCCCGGGATGGTCGCCACGCGATGGCGCTCGACCATCGCGCGGTTGAAAGCGAGCGGATCACCTTCCAGCCCGGGCAGCTTCATCAGCACATAGAACGCCCCGTCAGTCTTAGGGAATTGCGCAAGCGTGCCCAGCTCGCCCAGCGCCTCGTAGACCGATTGCCGCACCCGTGCGAGGTCTGCCACGCGTGGCGTGACCAGCTCAGCGCCGCGCTGCAGGGCCTGCAGCGCCAGCAATTGCGAGGCGACCGGCGCGCAGATCAGGTTGGTGTCCTGGACCTTGTTCATGGCCTCGAACAGATCCGTCGGGTAGACCACATAACCCACCCGCCAGCTGGCCATGCCGAAGCTCTTGGAAAACGAGAAAAAGGACAGCGTGTGAGCGTGCGCGCCTTCAATGGAGCCGGGCGAAAAGTGCCTGGCCCCGTCATAGATGAACGGCTCGTAGGCTTCGTCGCTGAAGTGGTACAGACCGTGCTGTGCACACAACGCATTGACCGCACGCAGGTCGGCTTCGGCATAGACCGCGCCGGTCGGATTATTGGGCGACACGGTCAGAATGGCCCGGGTGCGCGGGGTAATGGCCGCCGCAAGCGCCGCGACATCAAGCTGCCAGTCGGATCGCACCGGGACCGGGACGGGCACGCATCCCGCCATCCGCACCGCCATGTCCTGATTGAAATAAAAAGGACTGGGCAAAATGAATTCATCGCCCGGGTCGGCCACGGCGAGCACCGCATTCAGGAACGCCATGTTGCTGCCAGCGGTCACCATGATCTGTGACCGGGCTGCGCAGATCAGCCCGTTGTCATGCGCCAGCTTGTGCTCCAGCGCCTCGACGAGCGGCCCGTATCCGTTCACCGCCTGATACTTGTTGAGCTGGGTATCGGCCATCAGCCCGGGGAGTTCGGCTAAGGCATTGGCGGGCGGTCCGTAGCTGACCACGCCTTGACCCAGCGAGATCGTGCCGGGGTGGGCGCGCACTAGCGCTGCAATGGTCGGGATGATCGGGGTATCAACCCGTTCCATGCGCAAGGAGCTGCGTTTCATCGTTGTGCGGTGTATCCGGGGCTACGGACCCCGAAGTGGTCCGATGGTCGGGATGTGCACGCGGGGCGTGCCGCTGAACAGATGGTGCCGGTGAGAGGAGTCGAACCCCCGACCTTCGCATTACGAATGCGCTGCTCTACCAACTGAGCTACACCGGCAGAATCACCGTGGCCCCGCCGGGTCAAACCGCGGCTAAGCCAGTAAGACCATGACACACGCAGCCTCACAGGTGAGCCCGAAAGTGTAGCACGGGGCCTGCTCCAGCTGGCTTCAGCATCCGAGCCTGAGCCGGGGGCGAAGCCCCTGCGTTGCGGGGCCTCGGCGGATTGCCCGCCGGCGACTCCTTCGGCACCAGGGCGGGCTTGACCGTTTGGCGGGTAAGGGGCGCCACTCACCCGCAGCCAGGGCGATCGCCACAAAGCGTGACCTCTTTTGGTGGCAGCATCCTTACCACGACAGCGCTGAACGTGTCGTGCACCACCCAGTGCACACCGTTTTTTGCGCCGTGTGTCGAGCGCCGCACCACCACCCCGATGACTCGATCTGGTTCCGTCATGCCTTCATCCAACATTTCCATCGTCAGTCAGAATCCGGACAGTGAATACATCCAGAACCTGATAGAGGGTTTGCGCACACGTGGTCTGACGCCGACGTTGCAATCCTGCAAAGAGGCGCTGGCGGCAGCCGCTGGACCGCCCGCGCCCGGCATTCT
>CANHUQ010000172.1 GCA_947463885.1 Burkholderiales bacterium | reverse complement strand
TCGTAGGTCAGGGTCTTCACGACCATCGACTTGAACTTGTCCCCCAGGCCATCCTGCAGGCCCTTGAGATAGTCCTTACCGTAGTCGTCGTTCTGATACAGGATGCCGATCTTGGCGTTAGGCTTAGTCTCGAGCAGGTGCTGCACGTAGATCTTGGACTCGGTCTGGTAGTTTGGCTGCCAGCCCATGGTCCAGGGGAAGTTCTTCGGATCACCCCACTTGGTGGCACCAGTGGCCACGAAGAGCTGGGGCGTGCGCTTCTGGTTCATGTATTTGTGGATGGCCGAGTTGGGCGGAGTACCCAGCACACCCACCGTGGCCAGCACCTCTTCTTCCTCGACCAGCTTGCGGGCCTGCTCCACCGTACGCGACGGGTTGTAGCCATCGTCGAGCGAGATGAACTTGATCTGACGGCCGTTGACGCCGCCTTCCGCATTGATCTTCTTGAAATAGGCGTCCATCGATTTACCGATGGCACCATAGGCCGATGCGGGACCCGAGTACGGCATGATGTTGCCGAGCTTGATCTCTTTATCGGTTGCACCAGTGTCGTACTTCTTCTGAGCCAGGACCGCGCCCGAGACCAGAGCGGTGCTCAGGCCGGCCAGGGCGATTGCCAGGAACTTGCGTTTCACGATTGCCTACCTCCAACAGGTTGAGAAACCACCTGCGCCGCGGACGCGGATGCCGGTGCTGAAGCTGACTTGCGAGTCAGCCAATGCCAGACCTTGCTGATGAGACCAGCAGCGCCCGTGGGCATGAGGTACATCAGCAGGATCAGGAAAAGGCCATATATGGCCCAAGGCGCCGATTTCGAGATCTGGTCGGCAATATTCGGGACATATTGAATAAAGATCGCGCCTGCAATGGCGCCCGGGATGGACGCCAGCCCACCCACCACGACGCCCACCAGGAACGTGATCGACAAGAACGAGGTGAAGCTGTCAGGCGACACGAACGCCACCGCTGAAGCCGACAACGCTCCCGCAACACCAGTGAAGGCCGCAGAAATACCGAAGGTGATCGACTTGAACACCGGCAGGTTGATGCCCATGGCGGACGCCGCAATCGGATGGTCGCGAATCGCCACCAGCGCCCGGCCGACCCGGCCGCGCAGCAGTCGCCAGGCGATCAGAAACATGATCAGACTGACGAAGAGCAGGTAAAAATACAGCC
Organism: Burkholderiales bacterium; assembly: GCA_947463885.1. Lineage (GTDB taxonomy): Bacteria > Pseudomonadota > Gammaproteobacteria > Burkholderiales > Burkholderiaceae_E > UBA4615. Next base: position 6,971 of record CANHUQ010000172.1, on the reverse strand, counting down.
ATCGGTCAGACGACAAGGGCTGGCCCATGAAGCTCCACTCGAACGGCGGCTCAGGCTTGTTCAACACGATCCCCTGCACGCCGCCCGTCCAGTTCTCGATTCCCTTGAACTTGAGCATCTGGGGCACAGCCAGGGCCAGCGCGAAGGTGGCTAGCGCCAGGTAGTGCCCGCCCAATCGGAGCGCTGGAAAGCCCATCAGAAAGCCGAACACGAAGCACACCAGAGCAGCGAACGGCAGCGTACCCCAGTAAGGGACACCTGCACGGTCCATCAGGATGGCTGCTGTGTAGGCGCCGATCGCGTAGAAGGCTCCGTGCCCAAGCGAGATCTGCCCATTGAAGCCGGTCAGAATGTTCAGGCCCAAGATGGCGATGGCATAGATCATCACCATGTTGAACTGGAACACCCGGAAGTTCTTGACAGTGAAGGGCAGCACACACAGCACTGCCAGCAGCACGAGGCCGCCGATCCACACCCACTTGCGGTCGATATTGCCGTTCATACGCGAGTCACCACGGCTTTGCCGAACAGACCGTCCGGCTTGAGGGTCAGGGTACCGACGATCAGCAGCAACGCCACCGTCAGCTTGAGTTCAGTTCCGATCACGTAGGCGCCCAGGAGATTTTCCAGCACGCCCACGATGAAGCCGCCAATCACGGCGCCCCACGGATTGTCGATGCCGCCCAACAGCGCAGCCGCAAACCCGTAGAGCAGGATGCCACCCATCATGTTCGGATCCAGGAACACGATCGGCGCCACCATCATGCCGGCGATGGCACCAATGGCTGCAGCCAAGCCCCATCCGATGCCGAGCATCCAGGACACCCGAACGCCGACCAGACGCGCGGATTCGGGGTTCTGCGCAGCAGCCCGCATGGCCAACCCCAGGGGCGTGAACTGGAAAAATGCGTAAAGAGCAGCCAGCACCGCCAGCATGACCAAGATCGAGCCGATCTCGTGTGCCGAGAAGTACTTGGTCTCGAGGAACGCACCTTTGGGGAAGGGGCTGGGGAAGGACTTGATGGTGTGATCGAAGAACCAACCGGCCAGCGCGTTGAAGATCACCAGCAGGCCCACGAACACAATCACGTTCGTGAGTACCGGGGCCTTTTCGACAGGCTTGAGGATCGTGCGCTGAATCACCAGACCCAACGCAAACGAAATCGCCACCGTCGCAAAAAACGCCGCCCAGTAAGGCCACCCGGAGTTGATCAGCGCCCAAGCGATGAAGGTGCTGAAAGTGGCCATCTCGCCCTGGGCGAAGTTGATGTGGTGCGTGGCCCGGTGAATCATCACCAGAGCGAGGCCGACCGAGGCGTAAATACCGCCGTTGGCCAGTCCGGCAAAAATTTGGTGCAGTAAGGCTTCCATCGTCTTTCGCTCAGTAGCCGAGGTAAATCCGGCGAATGGTTTCGTCGTTCTTGATGGTTTCGCTCGGCCCGGAAATGACGATCCGACCGGTCTCGAGCAAATAGGCGTGATGGGCGAGATTGAGCGCCAGCGTGGCGTTTTGCTCGACCAGCAGCATGCTCACTTTTTCTTCTTCGTTGATCTTGCGCAGCATGCGAAAAATTTCGGCCACGATCAGCGGGGCCAGGCCGAAGGACGGCTCATCGAGCAAGAGCATGCGAGGACGCAGCATGAGTGCGCGACTGATGGCCAGCATTTGCTGCTCGCCGCCCGAGAGCGTGCCGGCCTGCTGGTTGCGACGCTCTTTCAATCGCGGAAACCGGGCGTAAGCCTTCTCAAGGTCGAGCGCGACTTCCGACTTGTCGCGGCGTACAAAGGCGCCAAGACGCAGGTTTTCTTCGACCGTCAAAGCAGTGAACGTGCCGCGGCCATCCGGCACTTGAGCCACGCCCATGCGCACGACCGACTCAGTGGACTTGCCCACCACCTGCTGCCCGTCGAACAGAATGCTTCCGGAGGTTTTGACCGCCTGGCACACCGCGCGAAGCGTCGTGGTCTTTCCAGCGCCGTTCGCACCAAGAATGGCCGTGATTTGACCCGCCGACAGCGAAAAATCGAGATCGAACAGGACCTGGGTCGGACCGTACGATGCGGTCAACCCCTTGACTTCCAACAGTTCAGGCATCAGCCGGTGCTCCCAGGTACGCGGCAATCACTTCGGGATGTTTCTGAATTTCAGCGGGAGTGCCTTCGGCGATTTTCTTGCCGAAGTTGATCACCACGACTTTCTGCGAAACGGCCATCACGAGGCTCATGTGGTGCTCCACCAACAGCACGGTGATGCCCAGGCGATCACGCACATCGCTGATTTGCTGTTCGAGACCGGCCATCTCGTCATGATTCAGACCCGCCGCAGGCTCATCAAGCAGCAGCAGCTTGGGCTCCGACGCCAGTGCACGCGCCATTTCCACGCGCTTCTGAATGCCAAAAGGCAAGTCGCCCACCAGCCGCTGCGAGTAGGGCCCGAGCTTCATGTAGTCGATGATCTCGGCGGCACGCTTGCGCATGCGGGACTCTTCCGCCGCCACCGAACCCAATCCGAGGATGCTGGCAGTGAAGCCCGACGACGACTGGGCGTGCGCACCGATCATGACGTTGCGCTCGACCGACATGGTCTTGAACATCGCCAGATTCTGAAAGGTACGGCCCATGCCGAGCTTCGAGATGTCATGGGCCGACATGGGGGTGATCGACTTGCCGTCGAACAGGATGTCGCCCTCCTGGTACTGGTACAGGCGGCTCAAGCAATTGAACAAGGTGGTCTTGCCGGCGCCATTGGGACCGATCAGACCGCATACGCCGCCTTGGGGCACATCAAAGGAAACCCCGTCGAGGGCCACGATGCCCCCGAACCGAACTGTGACGCCCCGCACGCTGAGCAGGGCTTTTGCGCCGTCTGTCATCCGTCTCCATCCACGTCATGATGCCGTCGCATTGATGCCGGTTGGCCTCAGCGACTGCGAAGGTGAGCTTATAAACTGGATCGCCGAGAAAAGGCAAACCGTTCCGGCGATCGTCCTAGGGTCTATGTGCGACGCACCATGGACAAAAAAATTTCCGTCCAGCCTCTATGCTGGACAAGGCTGACGGATGCTCAGTGAAAGGGGCTCTGCGAAGGGAGCGCCGCAGCCTTTGTGTCTCGGCAATGTGTGAGCCCTGATCTCTCGACCCAGGCAGGCGCTGGCTCTGATTTGTCCTACATGGTCACGCTGAAGCACCTGGCGAAACGTCTGACGAGAAATATGCAGTCGACATCCGGGACCAGGGTTGGATCATTGTTGCGTGCGCAATCGCCGTGACATGCAGCGGACAGGTCGCCGCCGGCCGCCTCGAGCGTGCCGTTCATCCGGACCTTGACCGCAGCATGCGCCACGCGGTCTGGTCCGGCGGCACACTGGAAGGATGACCCCGTCTTCTGTCCGGCTTTTGCGATGAGCGCCCTGGCCCCCGCCACGGCGAACGGCCCCGCGCTGTCCGGGCTGGCGCGCGCCATGGTCCAGCAGCAGCTCTTGCGGCTGGACCAGGCCTTAGCCATTCAGAAGAAGGCCGACGGAGCCAAGCTAAAGTTCATCGACGAGATGGTGGTCGCTGGCGACTTCCCGGCGGTCAAGCTGGCGCGCTTTGCCTCCGAGACGTTCGGGCTGCCCTTGATGGACCTGTCGTCGCTCGACCCGGCGGCGTTGCCAACCGGTCTGATCGACGACAAGCTGATGAGCGATAGCCGCATCGTGCCGGTCGCCAAGCGCGGCAACAGGCTGAGCGTGCTGTTGTCGGATCCGACCGATCTGCAAGCCATCGATCGGGTGAAATTCCAGGCGCAGGCCGCAGTCGACCCGATCGTGGTCGAGCACGACAAGCTGATGCGCCTGATTGAGCGGCTTAGTCAGTCGGCAGGCCAGCAACTCTCGCAGCTGGTCGACGAGTCGTTCGATGTCGAGTTCGCTGCAGAAGAAAGCACCACCACGATCGACGACAGTGCCGAGGTCGACGATGCGCCGATCGTGCGGTACCTGCAAAAAGTGCTGATGGACGCGATCCACATTGGCGCGTCGGACGTTCACTTCGAACCCTACGAAAAGTACTACCGTATACGCTTTCGCGTGGACGGCGAACTGCGCGAAATCAGTCAACCGCCGCTGGCGATCAAGGACAAGCTCGCCTCGCGCATCAAGGTGATTTCGCGGCTGGACATTTCCGAAAAGCGGGTGCCGCAGGACGGGCGCATGAAGCTCGTGGTGTCGGCGCAGCGCACCATTGATTTTCGGGTGTCGACCCTGCCCACGCTGTTTGGCGAAAAGATCGTGATGCGGATTCTTGATCCGTCGTCTGCGCGCCTGGGCATCGATGCACTGGGCTACGACCCGGACCAAAAAGCCTTGTTGCTCGAAGCCGTGCAGCGGCCCTACGGGATGGTGCTGGTCACGGGCCCGACCGGCTCGGGCAAGACCGTTTCGCTCTACACCTGCCTGAACATTTTGAACAAGGCGGGCGTCAACATCTCCACGGCAGAAGACCCGGCCGAAATCAATTTGCCTGGCGTAAATCAGGTCAATGTCAATGAAAAAGCGGGCCTCACCTTCGCGGCAGCCCTGCGTTCTTTTTTGCGCCAGGATCCGGATGTGATCATGGTCGGTGAAATTCGTGATGTGGAAACCGCGGACATTGCGATCAAGGCTGCACAAACCGGCCACATGGTGCTCTCGACGCTGCACACCAACGACGCGCCTACGACCCTCACGCGCATGATGAACATGGGCATCCCCACGTTCAATATTGCGTCATCGGTCATCCTCATCACCGCACAGCGCCTGGCCCGTCGGCTGTGCAGTTGCAAGCAGCCTGCCGACGTGGACGAAGAAGCTCTGCTGGCGGCCGGCTTCAAAGAAACCGATCTGGATGGCACATGGGTGCCTTACAAGCCTGTGGGCTGCGATCGCTGTACCAATGGTTATAAGGGTCGGGTTGGCATCTACCAGGTCATGCCGATCAGCGAGGAAATCCAGCGAATCATCCTGGCGGGTGGTAACGCCATGGAAATTGCGGCACAGGCCAAACGCGAAGGCGTGGCTGACCTGCGCGAATCAGGACTGCGCAAGGTCCGCGCCGGGCTGACCTCGATCGAGGAAGTCCTGGGCGTCACCAACGACTGACACGGAAGATCGCCATGGCCAGCAAGCCCCTCGCAACAAATGTTCGCAACGTCAAGGAATACACCTTCCAGTGGGAAGGGCGCGATCGCTCCGGAAAAACCGTCCGCGGTGAAATGCGTGCGGCCGGTCCCACGGTCGTCGGTTCGGTGTTGCGTCGACAGGGCATCAGCGCGACCAAGGTGCGCAAGCAGTCGTACCGGCGCGGTCGCAAGGTCAGCGAAAAAGACATCACGCTATTCACGCGGCAGTTGGCCACCATGATGAAGGCGGGCGTGCCGCTGCTGCAGGCCTTTGACATCGTGGCCAAGGGCACAGACAACCAGTCGGTGGCCAAGCTCTTCAGCGACATCAAGAACGACGTCGAAACCGGCACATCGCTCTCGCAGGCCTTTCGCAAATACCCGCTGCAGTTCGACGGGCTGTTCTGCAATTTGGTGGCAGCCGGCGAACAGGCCGGCATTTTGGACGATCTGCTCGATCGGCTGGCCAGCTACAAGGAGAAGATGCAGGCCATCAAGGGCAAGATCAAATCGGCCCTGTTTTACCCGATCGCGGTGGTGGCCGTGGCAGTGATCGTGGTGACTGTGATCATGCTGTTCGTGATCCCGGCCTTCAAGGGCGTGTTCTCGAGTTTCGGTGCCGACCTGCCTGCGCCCACGCTGATGGTGATCGCGATGTCGGACTTCTTCGTCGATCAGTGGTACGTGATCTTCGGAGCTGCGGGAGGCGCCATCTACGCAATGCTGCAGGCCTGGAAACGCTCGCCTGCAGTGCAGGTGTTCATGGACCGCCTGCTGCTGAGACTGCCGATCTTTGGCGATGTCTTTCGCAAGGCCACCATCGCCCGATGGCTGCGCACCTTGTCCACCATGTTTGCAGCGGGTGTGCCGCTGGTGGAAGCGCTGGATTCGGTCGGGGGAGCCTCGGGCAACATCGTGTACCTGCAGGCCACTCGGAAAATTCAGTCCGAAGTGTCCACTGGCACCAGCCTCACCACGTCGATGGGCAACGTGAAGGTCTTCCCGAACATGGTGTTGCAGATGGCCTCGATCGGTGAAGAGTCGGGCTCTCTGGATGCCATGCTCTCCAAGGCGGCCGATATTTTCGAGCGCGAGGTCGACGATGCCGTCGAGAGCCTGTCCTCACTGCTTGAGCCGATGATCATGGTGTTCCTGGGCACCATCATTGGTGGTCTGGTGGTTGCCATGTATCTGCCGATCTTCAAGCTCGGACAGGTGGTCTGATCCCCCAGGCCTGCGCGCCCGGCGGGCAGGCCAGACACAGGCCAGGCAACCCGACCGAGCCGGCTCCCTGGCTCAGCGTGAGGCGCTGCCGCGCGGCGCGAAGTGAGCGAGCCTGGGGTCGTTGGGCGACAGAGTGCGCAGCACCGAAACCCATTCCTGCACCTTGCTCATGCGGCCAGCCTGGGCATTGAAGACCGCGAGCGCATAGGCCAGCGACGGATCGTTCGGATCGAGTTGCTGGGCACGCAGGAGTGCGGCTTCGGCTTCATTGCGCTCACCCAGCTGCTGCAGCGCCAAACCCAGGTTGTAATGCACGCGCGCACGCTGGGGCAGCAGTCGAGCGGCCCGGCGCAACGACTGTGCGGCCTCGGGCAGACGGGCGTCTTCGGCCAGCACCAGCCCCAGCGAATAGTGCAGCTCACCCAGCTCAGGCATGCGGGCCACCCCCTCCTTGAGGACGCGCTCAGCATCGGTACGCCGGCCCATGGCGCCATATAACTGCGCCAGATTGGCGCGCGCCGGAGTGAAGTCTGGGTCGATGCGCAAAGCCGCCAGGTAGTGCTGCTCAGCCGGTTCGGCCCGACCGAGATTCTGCTCAAGCACAGCC
>CANHUQ010000171.1 GCA_947463885.1 Burkholderiales bacterium | reverse complement strand
GCGCAGCACATTGGGGTGCAGGTCGCTGGTATCGATCGACAGCCCCAGGTCTTCGACCACGCTCATCATCTCGCGTTCGCGATCGATCGATTCCATGAGCGTCGGCGGCGCTTCCTGAGAGCCGGTGGACTGTAGCGTGAGCGGATGCCTGCGGCGGGTTTCAGAGAACCGCTGCACGAGGATGTCGGTGCGCGCGTTCAGAAAGAGCACCTTCACCTGATGGCTGGCCTGCGTGAGGCGCTGGATCACGTCGCGCAGACCGCCGACCGAGTCGCCGGTGCGCACGTCGATCGAGACCGCGACGCGCCGATGCCCGGCCTCGCCCAGCGAACCGATGACATCGAACAGGAACGGTGCGGGCAGATTGTCGATGCAGTAAAAGCCGTCGTCCTCCAGGACATTGACCGCAATCGACTTGCCGGAACCGGAAATGCCGGTGACGAGGATGATGTCCATGAGAGGGTCCGGTTCTTAGTGCGCCGCGTCGTCGATGGCTTGTTGCTGGCGGGCGATGAAGTCGCGCATCGTGTCGATGCCGCGCAACTGCAAGATGGTGTTGCGTACTGCAGCCTCGGCCAGCACGGCAAGATTGCGACCGGCCGCCACCGGAATCACCACCTTGCGGATCGCCATGCCCAGCACTTCCTGGGTCATGGCCTCGAGCGGCAGCCGTTCGTATTCATCTTCGTGGGTGCTGCGCCTGACCAGGTGCACGATCAGCTTCAGGCGCATCTTGCGGCGCACCGCGGTTTCACCGAACACGGTCTTGATGTCGAGCAGACCCAGGCCACGCACTTCCAGCAGACCCTGCAACAGTGGTGGGCAGCGGCCTTCGATGGTGCTGTGGGCCACTCGGCGCAACTCGACCACGTCGTCGGCAACCAGCCCATGACCGCGGCTGATCAACTCCAGGCCCAGTTCGCTCTTGCCCAGCCCCGACTCACCGGAAATCAAGACCCCGATCCCCAGCACGTCCATCAGCACCCCGTGCATCGTGCAGCTGATTGCCATGGCCTTGCCGAGCTGACTGCGCAGCAGCTCGATGACCCGTGGACTGGGCAGGTCGCATGCGAGCAAGGGCTGCTCATGCTGGATGCAGGCGGCAAGCAGCTCGGCGGGTGCCTGCACGCCTTCGGCCAGCACCAGCGCGGGCGGCTGGGCGTGACGGATTTCCTCCAGGACATGCTCGCGCCGGGCGGGGCTCAGGCGCTCGAAGTAGGCCACCTCGGCGACGCCGATCACCTGGATCCGATGCGGGTGAATCAGGTTGAGGTAACCGACCTGATCGACCGGGTCGGGCGCCCGGATGCCCGCTGCGCGATGCCCCTGCGAAGCACCGCAGACCCAGTGCAGCCCGATCACATCGGCGGAATGCTCGACCAGCTCCAGGACGCTCAGATCCGGGACACTGGACGCATCGGGTTCGTGCTGTCGATGCGCGGGTGAGGGCGAGGCTGGACGGGTGAGGTTGTGCATCAGCCCGACTCTACACCGACCCGAAGGGATGGGCCGTAGGCTCAGGCCGCTGGGCGGTAGGGTTCCCAGTCGGCCAGCAGGTGATGCACTTCGGTTGCGTCTTGTGCTTGCATCAGAGTGGTGCGCAACGAGGCATCCGATAAGAGTTCGGCGAGCTCGGAGAGAATTTCCAGGTGCTGCTCGTTAGCGTTTTCCGGGACGAGCAGAAAAACGAGCAAGCGCACCGCCTGGCCGTCAGGCGCATCGAAGGCGATGCCAGGGTCGACGCTGATGACTGCCGCGATCGCGTCCTTCAAGCCCTTGATGCGGCCATGCGGGATGGCGACACCTTGTCCGAGGCCGGTGGAACCGAGTCGTTCACGGGCAAAGAGTGAATCGAACACCTTGCCGCGTTCGATGCCGTTCTCATTTTCGAACAACAGAGCAGCTTGTTCGAAGACCCGCTTCTTGCTGGTTGCCTGCACATTGAGCACGACATTGCGGGTCGGCAGCAGCGGTGCGATTCGGTTCATCGGTTCAACGCCGTGGGCGGGTTGTTGCAATGCGAAAGCATGTGCACGATGCGGCTGGACGATGCTTCGCGGGCATTATAGACACGAACCGCAGCACGTGCCGCCCATGACTGTGAACCATTGTTGCGCCGCGCCATCTGGTGCTTGGCCACCACGTAGCCAAACCAGAGTGAGCGCAGCGCGGGCGGTGTTCAGGCCAGATTCAGGCGGAGGCCTGGTGCTTGACCGTCTCGCCGGGCCGGACCTGGCGCATTTCCTTGTACTTGAGGACCTGCCGGTCAAGCTTGTCGATCAGGGTGTCGATGGCGGCGTAGAGGTCCTGGTGGACCGACTCGGCAAACAGGTCTTTGCCGCGCACATGCAGGTTGATTTCGGCACGCTGTTGCAGCTTCTCCACCGACAGAAAGACACTGGTATCGACCACTTGATCAAAGTGCCTTCGGACGCGTTCGAGCTTCGCCGTGATGTAGTCGCGCAATGCGGGGGTGACCTCGAGGTGATGCCCGGTGATGGTCAGATTCATGCGGAGCTCCTGGAGCGAAAAACGTTGCAAAGGCGGCAATCAGGGCGTGCCCTGTGATTGTGATCGAACCGTCTAGAGCGCCCTGCGCTGTGCGACCGGTGCAATCTGAAGCGCCTCGCGGTATTTGGCCACGGTGCGTCTTGCAACCACGATGCCCTGCTCGCCGAGCAGTTCGGCGATCCTGCTGTCGGATAAGGGGTCTTGGCGGTCCTCCTCTGAAATGAGCTGCTTGATGACGGCACGGATCGCAGTGCTCGATGCCGTGCCTCCGGTATCGGTGGCCACGTGGCTGCCAAAAAAGTACTTGATCTCGAAGGTACCAAACGGCGTCATCATGAACTTCTGGGTGGTCACACGCGAGATCGTGGATTCGTGCAAGCCCAGCTCCTCAGCGATTTCCCGCAACACCAGTGGACGCATGGCCACTGCCCCGTGGGTGAAGAAGGCTTTCTGACGGTCAGTGACCGCCTGAGCCACCCGCTGGATGGTTTCGAATCGCTGTTGGACATTCTTGACCAGCCAGCGGGCCTCCTGCAACTGTGCCGACAAATTGCCACCGGCGGCCGACCGGTTGCGTTTGAGGACCTGCGCGTACACATCATTGATGCGCAGCTTCGGCATCACGTCCGGATTGAGCACAGCCTGCCAGCCATCGCGGGTGCGCCGGATGATGACGTCGGGGACGACGATGGCTGCCGCCTCGCCGGAAAACGCGCTGCCTGGCCTGGGACTGAGTGACTGGATGACCTGCTGGGCCTCGCGCAATGCGTCGTCGTCGCAGCGCAAGAGCCGCTTGAGGCGAACAAAGTCGCGGGCAGCGAGCAAATCGAGATAGTCGCGCGAAATGAGCGCCGCCAACCGGAAGATCGACTTTTCGGGGCGCTCGTCGACCGGGATGGCCGCCAACTGGAGCAACAGGCATTCCGAGACCGAGCCTGCACCGACGCCCGCAGGGTCAAAGCTCTGCAAGAGCTTGAGCGCTGCGCTGAGTTCTTCAGGTTCGAGTTCGAGCTCGGCGGGCAGCGACTCCAGGATCTCTTCCAGCGGTGTGCGCAGATAGCCGTCCGGATCGAGCTCCTCGATCAGCAACGTGACCAGCGCACGGTCGCGCACCGAGCATCCGGTGCCGGCCAACTGGCTTTGCAGGTGCTCGGACAGGCTTTCGCTGGTGCCGGCCAACTGCGGGTAATCGCGCTCGTCATCGTCGCCTTCGGTACCCGGGCCGCGAGCTTCGCCGCCCCAGTCCAGGGTGCCGCGGTCGCCATCGCCGCCGTAGTCCGAGCCGCCCTCATCGTAGGCATCGCTGCCGCCCTCGGCCTGTTGAGGGCTGTCGGCCTGACTGGAGGTGCTGCCACTGGAGGCGTCGCCAGCCGAGTCAGCGCTGCCGATGGACGAGCCTGTGTCGATCGAGCCGTTGGGCGCTATGCGCACGCTATCGGCAAAGGGGTCGTCGAGCCGCTCGAGCAGCGGGTTTTCGGCCAGGATCTGTTCGAGCTCCTGATTGAGCTCCAAGGTGGAGAGCTGCAGCAGGCGGATCGACTGCTGCAGCTGCGGGGTGAGCGCAAGCTGCTGAGATTGCCGTAGTTGTAGGGATGGTTTCATCAGCGCCGTCGCAGACGGCCCCGAGGCCGGCTACATCTTGAATTCCTCGCCCAGATAGGCCTTGCGTACCCGTTCGTCTGTCACCACCGATCCTGGCGACCCTGAAGCAAGAACAATACCATCGTTGATGATGTAGGCCCGATCACAAATGCCCAGAGTTTCACGAACGTTGTGATCTGTAATCAGGACCCCGATCGCGCGGTCCTTCAGAAACCGCACGATGCGCTGAATTTCAATGACCGCAATGGGATCGACCCCTGCAAAGGGCTCATCGAGCAGCACAAAACGCGGCGATGTGGCCAGCGCCCGGGCGATCTCGACACGCCGCCGTTCACCCCCCGACAACGATTGCGCGGTGTTGGAGCGCAGGTGATCGATCTGCAGTTCCTCCAGCAGCGTGTCCAGGCGGTGGCGCAGCTCGGCGCGACCCAGCGCCTGACCCTGATCATCGACCTGAAGCTCGAGCACCGCGAGGACATTTTCCTCGACTGTGAGCTTTCGGAACACCGAGGCTTCCTGTGGCAGGTAGGACAGGCCCAGGCGCGCCCGTCGATGGATCGGCAGCCGATTGATCGACTGCCCATCGAGTTCGATCTGGCCGCCGTCGGTGGGCACGAGCCCCGCGATCATGTAGAAACAGGTGGTCTTGCCCGCGCCGTTGCGCCCCAGCAGACCCACGACTTCGCCGCTTTGAACCTCGATCGACACGTCCTTCACCACCTGACGGCCGTGGTAGGCCTTCATCAGGTGTTGCGCACTCAGCCGGCTCATGATGCGCGCAGCCTCAGCGTGACGGCGGGCGTCGGGTGCCGGGCGGGGGTGTTGTGGCGGACCCGCCTTGCGCACCGCCGGCAGGCAGGGGTTCGGACGGATCGATGAGCCTGGGTTGAATCACCACTTTCACCCGGCTGCTGCCGCCGGCGACCGGCCCGGACGCCTGCCCGCCCTGGACGTTGAATTGCTCAGTCCGGCTGTCGTACACGATGAGCGGGCCATCAATCTCATCCGTCACTCGCGTGCCATCCAGGCGTCGCACCTTGGCTTTGCGCCGTAGCGTGACCACTTCGGTCTTGCCGTCATAGTGGATCTCTTCACCGTAGCCTTCGATCCACTCATCGACCCCGTCACGCTTTTGCCTAAAGCTGGCCAGCCGACCGGTTGTGGTGCCGTACTGGTAGCCCTCGGGGTCTTGTGAAACGACCATCCGATCGCCCTTGATCAGCATGGTGCCGCGGGAGAGCACCACCGACCCGGTAAAGACGTTGACTTGCTTGATGTCGTCGTAATCCATGCGGTCGGCTTCGACCTGCGTGGGTTTGAAACGATCGGCGCGCTCGGCCAGTGCGGTGACGGCGGTCAGCAGACCGACCAGGGTCGCACACAGGACGGCCAGAGAGCGGCTTACAAGGGCGAATGGTGGGACGAGTCGCTGCATGCGGGTGGCAGGATGCGGGAAGGCGGCGAACGTGGGTGGTGGACGTGGGCGGTGCAACGATAGACCGACGCTAGCGCGAGGGCGGCTCAAACGTGGCACGGACCTTCGAGTCTAACCGCAGTTGCCGCGCCTTGTTGTCGAGTTCCATCCCCACCCCTTGCAGCCGATGGGGGCCATGGGTGATGGTGATCGGGCGGTCGGTGCGCACGATATCGGCGTTTGGCAGCACGATCGCAAAGTCCGTGACCGCCACCAGTTCGGCGGAGTCTTTGCGGGCTTCGCGCACGACATTCACGCGCCCCGACAACTGCACTTCCTGGTCGCGCCGGGAGGCCCGATTGAGCAGCTGGCCGCGGTCGGCCGTCACGGTGACTCGTGGCCGAGAGGGGTCCAGGCTCACCATGACCGGCGCTTCGAACTGGGTGGAGTCGTCTGCCGGAAAGTGAATCAGGCTGCCGGCTTGAAGCCGGTAAGCGGGTGCGCCAGCGTCGTTCATGGTGAGCAGCGCCATCCGATCGACGAAATAGTCTGGTTCGCCGGCGGCCGGTGCGGCCGCCGCGGGGCGCTCCCGATCGCGTGCCGCGCGCTGGGCAAGATACAAGGTGAACAGGCTCAGGGCTGCTAGCAACGCAATCGACACGGCGGCGGCCAACCTGTCACGCAATCGGGCGTTCATGCGCAGCGCTCAGGCGCGCCGACCGTCGAAGCGGCCCAGAGCGGCATCCATGCGTCCCTGTGCGTGCAGGAGGTATTCGGCCAGTTCGCGCGCCGCACCGTGGCCGCCCGCTGCCTGGGCACACCAGTGGGCGGCCCCGCGCACGGCGGGCGCGGCATCTTGCACGGCGGCGGCAAAACCCACCAGGCGCATCGCCGGCAGGTCGGGCCAGTCATCGCCCATGAAACCGCATTGGTCCAGCCGCAATCGGTGTCGCTCGGCCAGGCTTCGCATGGCTTGGGATTTGTCTGCCACGCCCTGGATCACCTCTTCGATGCCCAGTTCGCGGGCCCGTTGCTCGACGATCGCCGAGCTGCGGCCGGTGACGATCGCCACCCGCACACCGTTGTCGCGCAGGAGCACCAGGCCGAGTCCGTCGCGCACCGAGAATCGCTTGAAGGCTTCGCCCTGGGCGCTGATATGAATGCTGCCGTCGGTCAGTGTGCCGTCCACATCGAAGGCCATCAGGCGCACTGCGGCTGCGCGAGCCAGGGCGGCGGTCGACTGTGGATCAGGGGCGGACGCATTCATATGACGCGCGCCAGCAGCAGGTCGTGCAGATGCAGCGCGCCCACCACCTGGGCGTGAGCATCGACGACCGGCAATTGGTTGATGCGCCGCTCCTCCATGCGCCGGACCGCTTCCACGGCCAGGTCCTGCGGACCGATGGTGGCCGCTTCGCGCGTCATGACGTCGTCCACGGTCAGAGTGCGCAGATCGGTGGTGCGCTCGAGCAGTCGCCGCAGATCGCCGTCGGTGAAGACCCCTGCCAACCTGCCTTCGGGCGTCACGACGGTGGTCATGCCCATGCGCTTGCGGGTCACCTCAAGAATGGCAGCGGTCAGGCTTGAGCCCAGCGGCACCGTGGGCACGGCCTCGCCGGTGCGCATCACGTCGGCCACATGGGTGAGCAGCTTGCGTCCGAGCGAGCCGCCCGGATGCGAGCGGGCAAAGTCATCGGGCCCGAAGCCGCGGGCATCGAGCAGGGCAACGGCCAGCGCATCGCCCAGCGCCAGCGCTGCCGTCGTGCTGGCGGTGGGGGCGAGATTGAGCGGGCAGGCTTCCTTGTCGACCCGGGCATCCAGATGCGCGTCCGACTGCCGGGCGAGCGGGGAATCAGGGTCGCCCGTGATTGCAATCAGCTTCGCGCCTTGCCGCTTGACCGGCGTCAGGATGGCAAGCAGCTCGTCCGTGCGCCCGGAATTGGACAAGGCAATGAAGACATCGTCTCGGGTCACCATGCCCAGGTCGCCATGGCTGGCCTCGGCCGGATGCACGAAAAAGGCGGGTGTGCCCGTGGAGGCCAGCGTGGCCGCCAGCTTGCGGGCGACATGGCCTGACTTTCCCATGCCGCTCACCACCACGCGCCCGCGGCAGCCGAGAATCAGGTGGCAGGCGTGGGCAAAGTCCGCACCGACACGTCCGATGAGGGCTTCAACCGCATCGGCCTCGATGCGTAAGACCTCACGCGCCCGGGCAATCAGACGTTCGGCCTCGAGGGGGGTGGCTACAATCGGCTCGGGCATCAGATCAGTATAGCGCCGCCCCCGGCGCTGCCTGCCCGTCTCCAGGACATCGCCTCCGATGCTTTCGGCCTTAGAAGTCACCCTGCTGCTGCTCGCGGCCAGCATCGTGTCGGTGCTGCTGCTGCGCCGGCTCGGCATGCCCCCGCTGGTGGCCTATCTGCTGGTCGGGGTGGTGCTCGGGCCGTTCGCCTCGGTGGTCTCGGGCGACGGTGCGGCCATGCACACGCTGGCCGAACTCGGCGTGGTGTTTCTCATGTTCACGCTTGGGCTGGAGTTCAACCTCACCAAACTGCGGGCCATGCGCCGCTTCGTGTTCGGACACGGCTCGGCGCAGGTGGTGCTCACCATTTTGACGGTCATGGCAGCGGTGGTCCTTATCCCTGGAGCGTGGCTGTC
>CANHUQ010000170.1 GCA_947463885.1 Burkholderiales bacterium | reverse complement strand
TTTCAATCCTTCTGCCAGAGCGGCCAGCTCATCTTCCTCGGAGAAGAGGCTGGGCGCGAGCTCTCCGGCCTTGGTACGGTGCAGCATATTGCGTGAGGTCGTCACGCCCAGCGCGCCCGCGCGAATCGCCTCGGTGGTCAGCGCACGCATCTGTGCCAAATCGTCGGCCGAAGGCGGTTCCTGTGCCGCCGCGCGCTCACCCATCACGAACACGCGCAAGGCCGAATGCGGCAGTTGTGCGGCCACATCCAGATCAAACTGCCGCTGCTCGAGGGCATCGAGATACTGCGGAAAGGTCTCCCAGTTCCAGGGCAGGCCTTCAGTCATCACGACTTCAGGGACGTCTTCGACGCCCTCCATCACTTTCACGAGAATGTCGCGCTGATCTGGCTTGCAGGGCGCAAAACCCACCCCGCAATTGCCCATGACCACAGAGGTCACGCCGTGAAAGGACGATGGCGCCAGACGATTTTCCCAGGTCGACTGGCCGTCGTAGTGCGTGTGCACGTCCACAAAACCGGGGGTGACCAGCAGGCCCTTGGCATCGATTTCCTGCGTCGCCGTGCCGCTCACCTGGCCGATCGCCGCGATCCGCCCGTCCTTGACCGCCACGTCAGCTGCCTTCGCCGGGTTGCCCAGCCCATCATGCACGCTGCCGCCCCGGATGATGAGATCGTAGTTCGCCATATCGCCACCTTCTTCGCACTTGGTCATTGGAATAACCCGAGCTTACTCCGCTGCACTGTCCTGCGCACATCCCTGGGCCTTGCGGCCGTTTCAAAGCCTTCAGGGTCGGGCCAATCTGCGCAGTCGGTGTCACGCAACGCGTTCAACCCCAGGCAGAACGTAGCGACGCTCAAGAAGCGCCAGGCCGGGTTCATACAGTCTCCAGCTCAGCGAAAAAAGCCCCTCGGGGGCGGGTAACCAGTTCGACCGTTCCGAACGCAGCGCCGGGGCGTGCGCTTGCAGAACAATGGTCACGCTGCCATCAGTGTCCCTGTGCAGCCCAGGCGTGCGGTCACCCACGGTGTAACGCTGCATCGGGTTCTCCACGAAAAATGCGCGGCCATCCGGCATGTCCTGATACATCGAAAGCGACCAGAAGCCTGACACCGGCAGATCGGCCGGTACGCGCAGTCGATAGCTCGCACTGCCAGACAGGCGCGCCCCATGGCTATCGATATACGCCGACGCGTAGATCGCCTCTTCTCGCGGCAATGCGCCCAATCCCCCGAGCGCAATCCGTGCGCGATAGGCGTGATCGCCACCAAACCGCCCGATATGGTCCAGTCCCGACATCCAACCGGGGCCGATCAAGCGTCGATAAGCCGGGTCGGGCGTCTGCAAAGACTGGCGCAACACGGGCAACAGGCGCTGCCAGGCAGATTGCACCGGTGCATCGAGCCGCGACCAGCTATCAGGCTCGCCTGGAGACAAGCCGACAAATTTCAGGCGGTCCAGAAGTTCAGTGTCACGCGCAAGGACTGGATTGCGGCCGAGCGCTTCGTTCACAAAGGCCAGGAAGCGCTGCGGATCCTGTTCATCCGGCCTCGTGATCCAGGGCCGGCTGACCTGCGGCGCGCGCAATCGCATCGCGTCTTGAAGCGCCCGCACTGCGGGGATGTCGTCAGGCCCATCCACCAGGATGCGGGCCAACATCCAGACATCATCACAGGGCAGTCTCAGCGGTTCCGCGCCAGCGGGAGGTTCGCCTGACCAACGCTGCGATGCAATCCAGAGCGTGCGTGCGCCGCCCCCTGAGGTGCGCCGTGACAGACAGGCCTCGTTGTCGGTGAACGGATCCATGCAAGCCAGGCTCCAATACCGCTCTGCGAACGCAGGCAACGTCAAGAGCACCGGCCCGGCCGAAAGATCCAACCAGGCGCTGCTGTACAGCGTGTCATTGTTGGGCCGCGTCACCCCGCGATCACGGGCAGTCAGCAACTGACGTGCGTGCCCAAGCGTATTCACAGGCAGGCGTCCCACTCCCGAACCGACGGCCGTGGCCCTCCATCGCACGCGAGCCAGGTCGTGCACCGCAAACGCGTACACATACGCCTGTTTGATCGCTGCATCCAGCGACTCTTCACGGTGTGCTTGCCCCCACGCAACCGACCCGGCCACCGCTGTCGCCCCGAGCCCCAGCGGCCACTGCAAGCATTTGCGACGCTGCGAAAAACGATTGAAGCGATGATCAGGCACGCAGACTCCTCGAAGGACTCGGATTTCTTCGCAATACATGGGTTCCGGGATAATGTCGGCGTAATCATGTTCCGCGTCAAAACAAGCGCTGACCCACCCCAGGGAGACACCCCTTGAGCCAGAACACGCATCCCTCGTCCACCAACACCCACATCCTGTTCGTCAAGCGCCCCGATGGCTGGCCAGACGCCTCCTGCTTCAAAACCGAGTCTTGCCCCGAGCCCGAGTGCGGCCCGCAGGACGTGGTGGTGCAAGCGTTGTGGCTGTCGCTGGACCCTTATCTGCGGGGTCGTATGAATGCAGGCACGTCCTACGCGCCGGGCTTCGTGCTGGGCAAGCCGATCGTGTCGCGCGTGGTGGCACGGGTCATTGCCTCGCGTAATGACCGCTATCGTGAGGGCGACTACGTCTGGGGCTTTCTGGACTGGGCACTGCGGATGGTGGTGCCACGCGGCGAAGGTCTGTACCGGATCGACCCGGCCCTGGGGCGCCCGAGTCTGGCGATTTCGGCACTCGGCATGCCTGGGCTGACCGCATGGGTCGGCGCGATTGAACTGGGCAAGCCCACGCCGGGCGACACGGTCTATATCTCCTCTGCCGCCGGCACGATCGGACAACTCGCCGGCCAGTTTGCCAAGCAGACCGGTGCGCGCGTGATCGGTTCAGTAGGCAGCGATGACAAGCGAGAGTTCGTGGTGAAGCACTGCGGCTATGACGCGGCGTTCAACTACAAGACCCGCAACATGGACGAAGCGCTCCAGGAGCTGGCTCCCAACGGGATTGACGTGTACCTGGACAACGTGGGCGGCACCACTTTGGAGGCCGCACTGCGTCATGCCAACGTGGGCGCGCGCTTTCCGATCTGCGGCATGATCTCGCGCTACAACGAGACCACCGATCCCGGGATTCGGGGCATGCAGCTGATGGTGTCCAAGCGCATCAGCATGACCGGATACATCATCAACGACCACGTGCATAAGCTGCCTGCCTATCAGCAGCGTGCAGCGCAATGGTTTCGCTCAGGTGCCATGCAGTTTCACGAAGACATCGTGCACGGCATCGAACAGGCCCCGGCTGCACTGATCGGCATGATGCAAGGCGAGGCGATGGGCAAACGCCTGGTCCAGGTCGCCACGGCCTAGGCAGCCACCTTCCAGTAAGATCGACCGGCTTGCCTGCCATGTGCAAGGCCGGCCCCACCCAATATCCACTTAGGAGACCCCCATGTTCAGTCATGTCATGCTCGGTGTGAGCGATCTTGAAGTGTCACGCAAGTTCTACGATGCGCTGCTCGGCACACTGGGTCTTGGGCCTGGCGTGGCCAACAAGAACCGCTACTTCTATCGCAGCCCGGGCGGCACCTTCGCGATCTCCACACCGATCAACGGCCAGCCAGCCACCTATGGCAATGGCAGCACGCTCGGGTTTTCCATGGCCTCGCCCGAGCAGGCCGATGCCTTTCATGCCGCTGGCGTGGCCAATGGCGGCACGACCTGCGAAGACCCACCGGGCTATCGCGAAGGACCCGCCGGCAAGATCTATCTGGCCTATCTGCGCGACCCCGACGGCAACAAACTCTGCGCCCTGCACCGTCCGGCCAAGTAATCCGCCGCGCGCGCACCGCATCCCGATCACCGCAGGAGCCCGCCCTCATGAAAGCTGCCGTATTCCATGGCCCACGCGACATTCGCTTCGAGGATGTCCCAAGGCCGGTGCTCAACGAGGGCGAGGCGCTCATGCGCATTCGGGCCTGCGGTATATGCGGATCCGACCTGCACACCTATCGTGAAGGCCTGTTCCTGCAGTTAGGCCTGCCTCTGGAGCAGGGCCGCATCCTGGGCCATGAATTCAGCGGCGAAATCGTCGAAGTTTGTGGTGAGATGCCCGACGTGCAGGTGGGCGGGCGCTACACCACCGTAAGCGTGGGCGGCAATGCCGAGTTCTTGAGGATCACGCCGCAAATTGCCAGCCGCATGATTCCGATTCCGGATCATCTGAGCTTCGAGGAGGCCGCCACGACCGAGCCCCTCGCCACGTCCTTGCACGCGGTTGAATTGGCCGATCCAAAAGACGATCAGGTGGTGGTGGTGATGGGGGCCGGGATCATCGGTCTGGGCGTGCTGCAATGCATTCGGGCCCGATCGAGTGCCCGGGTCATCGTGGTCGATCTCTCTGAGCGCCGCCTGCAGCTTGCGCGCGAACTGGGTGCGCATCTCACCATCAATGCATCGGAAGAAGACGCTGTGGCGCGCCTCAAGGCCCTGCATGGCGACAGCGCCATCAGCCTGCTCGACACTGCCGAAAGCGGGATCGATACAGTCTTTGATTGCGCGGGCGCCACGGCGCGCTTCCAGGGCACCACCGTGCTGGAGCAGGCAATCAGCCTTGTCCGGCAAAACGGCAAAGTGGTCGTGGTCGCCGTGTTTGAACGCAAGATCGAACTCGACGTCAACGCTGTGGTGCGCAAAGGCGTGCAGCTCCTCGGCTCATGGGCCTGGACACCTGCGGATTTTGTGCAGTCGATGGCACTGATCAGCAGTGGCAAAATCGACCGCAAGCCTCTCATCACCCATCGATTCGCCTTGGAAGAGGCCTCACAGGCCTATGAAACGCAGATGCAGGCCAATGAGGCGGTCAAGGTGGTGCTCACCCCCTGAGCGGGTCATGGTCTAACAGGCCTCATGGTCTGAGCAGATCATGGCGGGGGCTTCATGATCGTTTTGGATTGCGGCCAAAGGCCCCTGCCCCTGCAAAGACCGCGCGATCGCCCAAGCGCTCCTCGATGCGCAGCGCCTCATTCCACTTGGCCATGCGCTCGCTGCGTGCAAACGACCCCACCTTCAACTGACCCACCTGCCAGCCGATCGCCAGGTGCACGATGCTCACGTCTTCGGTCTCGCCTGAGCGGGCCGACACGATGGCCGCATAGCCTGCAGCCTGCGCCGCGCGCCACGCCTGCAGCGTCTCGGTGAGCGTGCCACGCTGGTTGGGTTTGAGCAGCACCGTATTGGCCGCGCCCGTCTGCGCGGCCTCCTCGACAAGCGCTGCCTGTGACACCAGAAAATCATCGCCCACCACCTGCACCCGCTGGCCTGCAGCCTGTGTGAAGCGGGCAAATCCGGCCGGATCGTCCTCTGCGAGCGGGTCTTCAATGGAGGCGATCGGGTAGCGATCGAGCCAGCGCAAGAGCATTTCACTGAGACCATCGGAGTCGAGGGTGCGGCCTTCCAGCCCCAGGGTGTAGCGCCCTGCCCGGCCGAACTCGGACGCGGCAATGTCCAGCGCAATCGCCACCTGCTCGCCTGGGATGTAGCCGGCACGCTCAATGGCCGCCACCAGGGTTTCGAGCGCTTGCTCGTTGGTCGTAAAGTCAGGCCACCAGCCACCTTCATCGGCCACACCCATGCGCGACCCGCGCGTAGCCATCAGCTCACCCGCAGCCCGGTACACCTCGGCGGTCCATTCCAGCGCCTGGGCAAAGCTGCGCGCGCCAGGGCAGACCACCATGAAGTCCTGCACATCCACGCGCCATCCTGCATGCGCGCCGCCACCAAAAATCTGAATTTGCGGCATGGGTAGAAGACGCGCTTGCTGCCCGCCCAGGTACGCATACAGGGGCTGTCCATGGCTCGCGGCCGCCGCGTGCGCCGCCGCCATGGACACCGCAAGCGTGGCATTGGCACCCAGGCGCGACTTGTTTGGTGTGCCATCCAATGCGATCAGCCGCTCATCAAGCGCAGCCTGCTGATCGGCGTGCATCCCGCATACCGCCTCGGCAATTTCACCATTCACATGACCGACCGCATGCAGCACATCCAGTCCCCCTTGCGCTGCGCCGCCATCGCGCAGCTCCAGCGCCTCACGCGTGCCACGGGAGGCACCCGCCGGCACGATGGCGCACCCTATGGCGCCGTCGACCAGCGTGACTTCGGCTTCAACGGTAGGACGGCCTCGGCTGTCCCACACGCGTCGTGCATGCACCGATCGAATCGTTGTTGTACTCATCGCATGCTGATCCCTAGCTCAGGATGGCTGGACCGACAGCAGCGCCTCACGCCAGCTGTCACGGACATCACTCAAATGTTCGACCGGGCGCAACAACAACGCTGCTGCAGCGCGCCGCACCAGTGCCTGATGCGCTTCATCGGTCACGTACTCGACCGGCGACTTACCATCGACACGCGCAAGCAAGAGGCC
This sequence comes from Burkholderiales bacterium, assembly GCA_947463885.1. GTDB lineage: Bacteria > Pseudomonadota > Gammaproteobacteria > Burkholderiales > Burkholderiaceae_E > UBA4615. Next base: position 1,812 of record CANHUQ010000170.1, on the reverse strand, counting down.
TGGTAACAAGGCCGCTACACGGGCCTCAATAGCCTCGCGGGCCTCCCAGTCCACGCCTGCAAGATAGGCGCGTGACATTGCATCAAACGCAGCCAGGAACGCATCGCTCGCAGGCGGATTCCACAGGCATTTCAGCAGCAGATGATTCAGACAAAACGCGAGGTCAAACGCCGGATCACCCCACCAGGCACATTCCGCATCAAGGAGCACCGGACCTTGAGGCCCGATCAGAATATTCTTCGGGCTCACATCACCGTGCACCAGGGCACATCGCGTTGTGCGCGTGACCTCCACCAGATGGTGCAGCGCCTGAGACAACTCAGGGTGTCGTTTGGCTGTGGCCACCAGATAAGGCTCGAGCCGGATATCAAAAAAAATGTCGTCCGTGGCAAACGCCTCAGCCAAGGCCGGCCGGGCGGCCGAGAACCGATGGATGCCAACCAGCGTCTGACCCACCTGGCGCGCTGTGTCCAGGTTGACCTGCCCGTCACGCAACTGAATTTTCCAGAGCGCATGGTCTTGCGGTGCCAGCCATTGCATGACCAGCACACCAGACTCGGGATGCTGACCCAACAGGCGCGGTGTGCATCCGGGTTGCGCCTGCCAGGCCTGCTCCATCCACCGCGCTTCATACTGATTGCGCTCGATGGGCGCATGCCAGTCGGCCGCCACGCGCAACTTAGCCAGCGCGCGCTTGGCACAGACCAGCCCGTCTTGCGTGCGAATGCACCAGATGTCTGATGACACGCCGCCGGTGAGCGGCCAACCCATCAACGCGGACTCTCGGGTCAACCCCAATGCGCGCAGCGCCTGTACGAATGCGTCCGGCACCGGCACAGGCGCAGAGTCGGCCACAGGAACCTCACCCATATCCCGCCTCAACCAGCTTCACGAGCGCATGCAGGGTGCGATTGATCGGTGTGGGGACGCCGAGCTCACTGCCACGACGGGCAATAAATCCGTTGAGGTGATCGATTTCGCTGGGTTTGCTGCGAGTCATGTCTTGCGCTGTGGACGAATGCTGCTGCGGCATGGTTTGCGCAATGCGGTCCACCGCCTCGAGCGAAGCCTGCAGCGATAAGGCCACCCCTTCTGCCGCCGCCACCTCCACCACCTCTTGCACGATGCTTTGCTGCAGCGCACGCACCTCGGGCAGGCTGGCGATCCGCGCGTAATGGGCATGGCCCAATGCCGACAAGGCGTTATAGGCGCAATTCACCATCAGCTTGGACCAGAGTTCCGCGCGCACATCCTCCGAACAGGTCACGGCGATACCTGCCGTGGCGAATAGTTCGACCAGCGCTTGCAACATGATCAAGACGTCAGGGGCCTGCGAGCGTCTCGGATCGAGGGCACCGATCACAAGTTCACCGCGCCCGAAATGCTTCACGAGGCCTGGCTCGGGCATCGCCGTGGCGACATACACCACAGCGGGCACGACGCTGTTCGGGACATATCGGGCGATGGTGCTGGCGTTTTCCACACCGTTCTGCAGGCTCAGCACCACCGCCTCTTGCGCAAGCCAGGGGGCCATCTCGCGCGCCACTGCATCGGTGTCAGTCGACTTGACACAAAAGAGCACCAGATCGGCGCCCTGCACGGATTTCAGCTCTGTACTGGCCTGCACCGGCACCGACTGCACCGCGCCTGCCATGTCCAGCCTCAGTCCTGTGTCTCGGATCGCTGCCACATGCGCGGGCCGGCCGATCAGCGTCACCCGATACCCCGCGCGTGCCAGGAGCGCACCATAGAAACTGCCCACAGCTCCGGCGCCGACGACAGTGATGGCATTGAACGGTTTGGCCACAGCCC
>CANHUQ010000169.1 GCA_947463885.1 Burkholderiales bacterium | reverse complement strand
TCGATGCAGCGCGGCGCACCATCGAACGTTCGCTTACGCAGCGCCCGGACAACGCCAATGCCGCGCACATTCAGGCGCATGTGCACTACGAGGCGGGCGAGGATGCGGCCGGGCTGTCCTGGCTGCAGACCTGGTATGCGGGCTATGCGCGCGAAGGCTTTATGCACGGGCATCTGGCCTGGCACATGGCGCTTTGGGCGTTGGAGCTGGGCGATCAGCGCACCGCGTGGGCGCTCTTCGATGAAAAAATTCGGCCTGGTGGTGCCTGGGGTCCGCCGCTCAATCTGCTGACCGATTCGGCTTCATTTTTGTTGCGTGCCGAGCTGCTGGGTGCTGCACCACAGCCTGAGCGTTGGCGCGCGCTGGTCGACTATGCCAACCAGTTTTTTCCGCAGCCTGGCCTGGCGTTTGCCGATATGCATGCGGCGGCGGTCTATGCCATGGCCGGTGACGATGCCGGCCTTGCGCGCGTGCGCGACCAGGCCAAAGGGCCCGCAGCCGATATGGTGAGCGCACTGGCGCGTGGCTTTGCAGCGATGGCCTGCGGCGATCATGCAGGCACGCTGCAGCACCTGCAACCGCTCATGGCCACCCACGAGCGCATTGGTGGCAGCCGTGCCCAGCGCGATCTGCTGTCCTATGCGGTGCAGTGCGCGCAACAGAACGGCCGCACGCAAAGCGCGTGGGTGCGGGAGCGTCCCCCCGCGGAATGACGCGGCTCAGTTGGGCAACTCAGTTGGCCAACTCAGTCAGGCAACTCAGTGGGGTGATTCCCGGGTTCAGCGCTTCACGTTGCAACGTCGACCACCAGCTTGCCCAGTGCCTGACGCGATTCCAGCACGCGCAGTGCCTGCGCACCCTGATCCAGGGAAAAGCGCGTTGAAACCGCCGGTTTGATCGTGCCGGCTTGCCACATGTCGATGATCGTGCGGACATTGCGCGCGTTGGCCTGCGGGTCGCTTTCGCTGAAATTGCGCAGATCCACGCCCACGATGTGGCTGCGCTTGAGCAACACCAGGTTCAGTGGCAAGCGGGGAATGCCGGCAGTGAAGCCCACCACCAGATGACGACCGTGCGGGCGCAGCGTGCGGGTGGCTGCTTCAGAATACGGCCCGCCCACCGGGTCATAGACGACATCAGCGCCATGCGGTCCCACGGCTTGCTTGAGTTGATCAGCCAGTGCTTTTTGGGCATCGCGCTGCGACAGATCGGCAGCAAGACCCGGATACACGATGCCGCCGTGTGCGCCATGGCGCAGAGCGAAGTCAAGCTTGTCCTGACTTGAAACCGCGGCGATCACCCGTGCGCCCAGTGCGCGGCCCAGATCGATCGCGGCACTGCCCACGCCGCCAGCCGCACCCAGCACCAGCAGCGTTTCGCCGGCCTGCAGGTGCCCGCAGTCAACCAGTGCGTGGTACGAGGTGGTGTAGGTCAGCAGCAGCGCTGCAGCTTCATGCGCGGGTGCATCTGCGGCAATCTTTTCGCAGCGGCTGGCTGCGGCGGTGACGTATTCGGCCATGCCCCCGGTGCCGCAGCGTGCAATCACCTTGTCGCCCAGGGCCAGCCCCTGCACCTGTGGGCCGATCGAGGTGACGACGCCGCAGACCTCCGAGCCCGGTGCGAACGGGCGTTTCATCTTCACCTGATACAGATCGCGGATATACAGCGCATCAGGAAAGTTGATGCCGACTGACAGGACCTTCAGCAGCACCTCGCCGCTCTGAGGCACCGGCTGCGGGATGTCTTCAAACACCAGCGTGTCGGGCCCCCCGGGTCCATGGCTCAGCAATGCTTTCATCGTGCAGGTCCTTCAGGGTGCGTGGTGAGGCGGGATTGGCTGTGGAGCCTACCGCCGCAGGCTGCGTCCAAGCGTTGTGCGCCTCGGGATGTGGAACCGGAACTGGTTAACATCGCGGTCTGACTGCCCGACACAAGGACCTGATTGATGAGCCTGCCTCGCCCGCGCATCGTGCGCTTCGATCATTGGACCCATCCGGTCTTCGATCAGCGGGTGACCGCTGTCGCCGATGTGCAACTGCTGGTACAACCCATGCCGGCCACCCTGGCCGATGCCGTGCGCGGCTTGGAGGGTGCCCATGCCTATCACGTGACCGCGGCGAAAGACGAGTTGTCGGCCGCCGCTTTCGTGACGCATGAGCTCTTGCAGGCTTGCCCGCAATTGCTGTGTGCATCGTCGACCGGTGCGGGCTTCGACCCGATCGATGTGCCGGCCTGCACCCGAGCCGGGGTGGCGGTGGTGAACCAGTCGGGCGGCAATGCGGTGTCGGTGGCCGAGCACGCACTGGGCCTGATCATCGGTCTGGCGCATCGCATCACCGAGAGTGATCGTTTGTTGCGCCGTGAGCGGGGGTTTTCGCGCGAAGACCTGACCGGGCGCGAGCTGGCCGGCAAGACGCTGGGCGTGGTCGGCATTGGCAACACGGGGCGGCGGGTGGCCGCGCTGGCAAGCGCCTTCAGCATGCGTGTGCTGGCGCATGATCCCTTGCTGAGCGCAGAAGAGATTCGCCATCGGGGTGCGCAACCTGCAAGCCTGAATGAACTCCTTGAGCACAGCGACTTTGTGTCCTTGCACTGTCCGCGTGATGCCACGACACGCGGCATGATCGATGCCGCAGCATTTGCCCGGATGAAGCGCGGCGCGTACTTCGTGACCACCGCACGCGGCGGCATCCATGACGAAGCGGCGCTGTACACAGCCTTGCAGTCTGGCCATCTGGCCGGTGCCGGGCTCGATGTCTGGGACCAGGAGCCGCCACCGCTGGATTCGCCGCTGCTGCAACATCCTGCGGTGATTGCCACGTATCACACTGCAGGGGTGACCCATGAATGCCGCGAGACCATGGCGACCTGGTCTGCAGATCAGCTCGTGGGTCTGCTGCGCGGTGAGCGTCCGCCCCGCCTGGTGAACCCCGAAGTGTGGCCTGTATTTACGAAACGATTCGAGGCGATCCTTGGTCGTCCGGTCAACGCACCGGCTTAGTTGATGCCACTGAATCAACGCCACTGAATCAACGCCACTGAATCAACGCCACTGAATCAACGCCACTGAATCAACGCCACTGAGCTCATCGCTACGCCGTCAGCGTAACCTGGCTGGGCTTAACCTGGCTGGGCTTAACATCAGACCGCCTGATATCCGCTGATTGAACCGGCCCCCTGCGCAATCATCACGAAGGACCACATCACCATGTACACCTCCAGAAGATCGTCTCTGAAAACGATGGCAGCGCTCGGCGCTGCAGGCGCCGGCGTGTCGGGCGCGGCACGGGCGCAGGCCTACCCCGATCGGCCGATCCGCATGATCATTGCCTACTCCGCGGGCGGTGCCACCGATGTGACCGCGCGCGCCATGGCCCCCTTCCTCGAGAAATACCTCGGTAGCGGTGCGAAGCTCGTGGTCGAGAACCGCGCCGGTGCGGGTGGTGGCATCGGGTTCGGTCAGCTGGCCGCAGCCGCCCCCGACGGCTACACGGTGGGCTTCATCAACACGCCCAACGTGCTCACGATCCCGATCGAGCGCAAGTCGCCCTTTCACTGGGAGCAGTTCGATCTGATCGGCAATGTGGTCGACGACCCGGGCAACTTTTCCGTGCATGCCGACAGCCCGATTCGCTCGCTCGATCAGCTTGCCGCCTTCGCGAAGTCGCGCCCCGGGCAGGTGACGGTAGGCACCACCGGGGTAGGGTCCGACGATCATCTGGCGATGCTCTACTTCGAAAAAATCGCCGGTGTGAAGATGAATCACGTGCCCTTCAAGGGCGCGGCCGATGTGCGTGCGGCCACGCTGGGCAAACAGATTGATGTGGCAGCGGTCAACATCGGCGAAGCCATGCAGGCGATCAAGGCTGGCTCACCGCTGCGCAATCTGGGTCAGATGTGCCCCACGCGTACCGAGCTCGCTCCTGATGTGCCCACCTTCAAGGAGCAGGGCTACAACATCGAGATGTCGTCGCTGCGTGGTATTGCCGCACCCAAAGGGCTGCCCGCTGAGGTGCGTGAGCGCTGGGTCAGGGCGGTGGCCCAGACCACGAGCGATCCGGAGTTTCTCAAGATCAACACTGGCCTCTTCACGCAGATGCGGTATCTGGCGCCTGCGCAATACCGCACGGTCTTGCGCGACACCGAGGCGCAGTTTCGGCAGCTATGGACCGAGATGCCCTGGGGCGACAAGTAAGGTGAATCAGCGGCGCCGGTAACTCTCAGGCGCATAACGCCAGAAGGCCAGTGCCACCGATCCGATGGCGATCGCACAAAACGCCAGAGCTACTTTCGGCCCGGCCAGATCGCTGAGCACGCCCAGTCCGATCGGCCCCACCACATAGCCCACATCGGACAGGGCGCGGTACATGCTCATGGCGGTGGCATTCATGCCCGGTGGTGCGTTGTCGGCGGCATAGGCGGCGGGCGCAGCCCCCGTCACCGCTGCGGCAATGCCCCAGACCACACAGGCCACGCCAAACTGCAGGCCTGAGCTCGCAAACCAGAATCCGAAAAAAGACAGCGCGGTGATGAGCGCTGCGGTCACGATGAGCGGCTTGCGCCCGAACCGGTCGGCGATCATGCCGGAAGGGTAGGTGGCCAGCAGGCCAAAGAGGCTGCCCAGGGCCATGCTGGCGCCGATCTGCCCGGCGCCCAGGCCCAGGCTGCCCGAGGCCACCAAGGGCACTACGTTGAACAATCCACCGGTGCGCACCATGGCATGGGTAAAGCCGGTCAGACAGACCAGCAGGAACCCCACCTTGCGCGTCATGAGGCGAATCTGCTCGCCAAAGGGCAGGGCCTGGCTGGGGGCGCCATCTCTGCGTGCGGCAAAGTCCCGGGTTTCTGGCACGGCAAACCAGGCCACGATGCCCACCACCAGCGCGGCCACGGCATTGGCGATGAAGGGCATGTCCAGGCCATACCGCTCGGCCAGCAGTCCACCCGGCAGTGGCCCTACGCCCACTGCAAACAAAAACGCGCCCTGATAGAGCGCCATCATGCGTCCGCGCCGCGCCGGTGTGCTGATATCGGCCAGCACCACGGCGCCAATGTTCACCACAATGCCGCCGCCCAGCCCGGCGATGAAGCGGGCCACCAGGAACTCGGGAAAGGTGCCGGCCCACGCCGACCAGAGGTTGCCCAGCACACCCAGGATGCCACCCAAGGCCAGCGCGGGGCGTCTGCCGTACTGGTCGGCCATGCGCCCCGAGGGGACAGCGCACAGGAAGCGCGCAGCACCATAGACGGCAATGGTGGCACCAATGGCCGAGACCGATACGCCGAACGAACTGGCATACAGCGGCAACACCGGCACGACGGCGCCGAAACCCACCTGATTGAAGAAGATGATCACGCACATCCACGCGAGCACCCGGCGTTCATTGAAGCGCTTACTGTCCGGTGGTGTCATCGATCTTCCATGGGTCAACCCGCATTGTCGCTTGCGGCACGGGCGATCGCTGCCGGCACGGCACTGTCCTTGAAACGCTGGCGCGCACCGAATGGTCAGTTGGGTGGGTCAACGAGGGCCCACGCTGATTGACAAGGGCTCGGGCTGCGCCTGTAATGACAGCTTGCTGGTGCATCGAACGATGGCATCGGCATATGACGCATAGTCCACGCAGCATCAGTGCCCAAACGACGGGCCGTATCGGCTGCGCAGGCTGAGCGCATCGGGGAGACACTTCACGCGCGAGCCAGACACCCGTCTGATTGCGCCTGCGCTTGTCGCCCTGAGCCATCCACCCCTTTCGTCCTTCAGGAGATCACTATGTCGCAGGCCGCTCAATTCCGTTCGCTGCTGCGCAGCGGCAAGATGGTCGTGGCACCCGGCGCCGTCGACGGCATCACTGGTCGGGCCATTGACCGGGCCGGGTTTTCTGCGGCGTACATGACCGGTGCAGGCACCTCGGCCACACTCGGCTACCCCGACTACGGGCTGCTCACGCTGACCGAAATGGTGGCCAATGCCACGCGGATCGTGAATTCGATTTCCATTCCGCTGATCAGCGATGCCGATACCGGCTACGGCAATGAGCTCAATGTGTTTCGCACCGTTCAGGAATTTGAACGGGCAGGCGTGGCCGCGATTCACATCGAAGACCAGGTGTTTCCGAAGCGCTGCGGCCATCTGGACAACAAGGAAGTGACCAGCCGCGAGGACTACATCGCGAAGATCCGGGCGGCCGCCGCCGCACGTCGCTCCAAGGACTTCTGCATCATCGCGCGCACCGATTCACGCGCGGTGATCGGTTTCGAAGAGGCGGTCACACGCGCCAATCTGGCGCTGGCCAACGGGGCCGATGTGGTGTTTCTCGAAGCGCCGCAATCGCTCGAGGAAATTGCGCTGGTGCCGCAGCGTGTGAAGGGCCCGTGCCTGCTCAACGTGGTGCGCGGCGGCAAGACGCCCGATCTCCCGCTGGCCGATGCCGAGCGCATGGGCTATGCCATTGCCATCCTCCCGGGGTTGCTGCTGGGCGGCATCATCAGCGTGTGCGACCAGCTGCTCGATGAAGTCAAGCAGACTGGACGCTACCCCGTGCCCAAAGTGGAGACCTCGCCAGCCAAGACCTTCGCGCGCTTTGGTGCCGCCGAGTGGGATGCGCGTCGCACGGCCTTCAGGGAGCCGCTGGAGCCCACCGCTGCACCGGCTGGCGCCGCGGCCGGTGCACCGGCCAAGGTGGCGGCTAAATGATCATCGTTGCACACACGATCAGCCCGATGACCTGCGCAATGTTCAGCGCGATTTTCCGCTCACAGAGTGCCCCTGACGCGCGAGTGGCCTCATGAGCGAGCCGCGCACTCTGTTCGACAAGATCTGGCAGTCGCATGTGGTGGTCGACCGCGACGACGGCTACACGCTGCTCTACGTTGATCGGCATCTGATGCACGACGGATCGGCTGCGGGCTTTGCCCGGCTGCGCGCCAAGGGCCTGAAGCTGCGTCGGCCGGATCTGGCTCTGGCTACGCCCGATCATTACAACTCTACGGCAGGCCGAACGCTCGCCGACATTCCCGATCCGCAGCACCGCCATCTGGTGGAGCAGATGCGCGAGAACACGCAGCAAACCGGTGTGCGGCTCTTTTTCATTGACGATGAGCGCCAGGGGATTGCGCATGTGGTGAGCCCCGAGCAAGGCCTGACTCAACCGGGCGTGACCCTGGTGTGCGGCGATTCGCACACTGCTACGCATGGCGCAGTGGGCGCGCTGGCCTTTGGTATCGGCTCGTCCGAAGTGACTCATGTGATGGCCACCCAGTGCCTGTGGCAGCGCAAGCCCAAGACCATGCGGGTCAAGGTGGAAGGCACGCTGGGGGCCGGTGTCACGGCCAAGGATGTGATCCTGGCGATCATTGCGCGCATTGGGGCGGCCGGTGGTGTCGGGCATGTCATCGAGTACGCGGGCTCTGCCATCCGCGGCCTGTCGATCGAGGGGCGCCTGACGGTATGCAATATGTCGATCGAAGCGGGGGCGCGGGCCGGCATGGTGGCGCCCGACGACACCACGTATGCCTACCTGCACGGGCGCCCATTGGCGCCGCAAGGTGCGGCCTGGGACCGTGCGCTGGCTTACTGGCGTTCGCTGCCCACTGATGCGGGCGCGCAGTTCGATCGTGAAGTGACGCTGGATGCGGCGGCCATCGTGCCGATGCTCACCTGGGGCACCAGCCCGGAAGATGCGGTGGCGATCACCGACCGGGTGCCAGACCCATCGAGTGCGCCCGATGCCGCCAAGCGTGATGCCATGAAAGGCTCGCTCGAGTACATGGGCCTTGTGCCCGGCACACCGATGGACAGCATCGCAGTCGATCGCGTGTTCATCGGCTCGTGCACAAACAGTCGCATCGAGGATCTGCGTGCAGCCGCCACCGTAGTGCGCGGGCGCAAAGCGGTGATCCCGTCGTGGGTGGTGGCAGGCTCAGGTCTGGTCAAGCGTCAGGCCGAGGCCGAGGGGCTCGACAAGGTCTTCCTTGAAGCGGGTCTGCAGTGGCGTGAGCCGGGCTGCTCGATGTGCGTGGGCATGAATGGCGATACCGGTTTGCCCGGGCAGCGCATTGCCTCGACCTCGAATCGCAATTTCGTGGGTCGGCAGGGGCGTGGTGTGCGCACCCATCTGGTCAGTCCCGCGATGGCGGCGGCCGCAGCGGTCACGGGCCGTTTCACTGATGTACGCCGTTTAACGTCCGGGGGCTAAGTCGCATGGATGCTTTCACGACCCTGACCGCGGTGGC
>CANHUQ010000168.1 GCA_947463885.1 Burkholderiales bacterium | reverse complement strand
GGCGCCGCCGTAGGACAGGCCATGCACCGGCCGGAAGTCCTTGAAGGCATCGTAGGGGAGGCCTTTCGTGATGACAGGCATCACACACATCGGCGAGGTGCTGCCCAGCAGTAGCGTGTGTCCGTCGGCTGGTGCCTGCTTCACCAGTTGAATGGCCAGCAGTCCGCTGCCACCTGGACGGTTTTCGATGATCACCGGCTGACCCAATACCCGGCTCATCACTTCGCCATAGGCACGCGAGGCACTGTCCGAGCCGCTGCCAGCGTTGAACGGCACGATGATACGGATGGGTTTGGAAGGGAACGTGGACTGTGCGTGTGCGCGGTGTGTCACCAGCGGTGATGCCAGCGCTGCGGCACTGAGTCCAAGAATGCGACGGCGTGAAACAGTATTCATGTAGATCTCCTGAGCCTGCGAGCCGAGTTGCGATTGCGCTGCGGTTCGGTTGTGTTGTTGTGGTGTGTGCTACGCGTTTGAGTGCGTGTCAGTCTGCTGGGCCGTGGTGTAGCGATGCGTCTGGACTGGTTCCGCATCATGGCACAGCAGAGCGGGCCACGATGCCGCGAGACGTCATGTCTGCAATGGCTTTGTCGTCGTAACCGGCCTCGCGCAATAATTCCTCCGTGTGCTGGCCGATATGCGGCGCAGGCCGAGGTGTCTGTGCAGGCGTGGCGCCAAAAAGCGTGGGGGTGCGCACGCTGCGAATGGGGCCTTCCGTGGGGTGCTCTACATGCTCGAAGAAATCCACGGCCTTCAGATGCGGGTGATTCGGCAGATCCTGGATAGACCACAGGCGGGTGGCCGGAATATCGAGCCGATCACACAACGCCATGCATGCATCGGTGGTCATCTGGCGCGTCACATCGTGCATGGCGGCATACAACTCTTTGACCTTCGCATTGCGCTCGTGTTTGTCCTTGAGATCGAACTCCCGCGCCAGATCATCCCGACCAGCTTCCTTGAAAAAGTTCACCCAATCGTCGCCTGAGTAAGGCAGCAAGGCCACATACCCGTCGCGGGTGGGGGCTGGCTTGCGTCCGCCGGCGAGCAAGCGTGCGTAACCCGCAGGGGCGTTGGGCGCATCGGGACCTTCGAAGGTCAGGCCGCCCAGGTGCTCGGCCATGTTGAAGGCGACCATGGTCTCGAGCATGGGCACTTCAATCTGCTGGCCTGCTCCGGTGCGCGCCCGGTGCAGCAGGCCCGCCAGCACCGCGTTGCACAGCGCCATGCCGCAGGTCTTGTCGGCCAGCAAGGTAGGCGCATAGTCGGGCTTGCCATCTTCCTGGCCGATCAGCGCGGCCAGGCCGCTGGCCGCCTGGATCACGTCGTCGAATGCAGGCTTGCCCGCATCGGGGCCCGATTCGCCGAAACCGGTGGCCACGCAGTACACCAGATCAGGCTTGATCGCGGCCAGCGCTGCATAACCCAATCCCAGGCGCTCCATGGCGGGTACCCGCATGTTGTGCACCAGCACGTCGATTGAGGGCAGCAGCCGATGAATGATGTCGATCCCCTCTTTCGATTTGAGATCGATGGCCAGTGAGCGCTTGTTGCGGTTGATTGCCAAAAAAATGGAACTCATCCCGCGATGCTTCGAGACGCCGTTGGCACGCATCTGATCGCCCGTCAGCGGTTCAATTTTGATCACATCGGCGCCGTAGTCGCCCAGGATCTGTGTGGCTAGCGGCCCCAGGACTACGGCGGTGAGATCGAGCACACGGTAGCCTGCAAGTGGCCCGGTACGTTGAGCGGTCGTAGTCTCCATTGTCTTGTCTGCGCCTCCTGGGGCGTCGTGATGTCTCTGCGGGCGAGCATAAATTGTTTGTTGCCTGAGTCACAACTTTCGATTCAGAATCCATGGGTTTGGCTGCGCTGCGCAAGTGCGCCTTGTGCGCACATCACAACTAAAACGACGATCAGGGACGACGATTCATGCAGGAACTCAACATCATTCCTGGCACGCTGCCGCCGCAGTGCGAGGCCCTGCGCCAGGAGGTGCGCGACTTTGTCGCAGAGCACCTGCGAGACTTCCCCCTGGCGCGCCGCGTGCGCAACTGGACTGGAGGCGATGCCGAGTTCAGTCGCAAGCTGGGCAGCAAAGGCTGGATTGGCATGACCTGGCCCAAGGAATACGGTGGGCATGAACGCACTTCGCTGGAGCGCTACGTGGTGCTCGAAGAACTGTTGCAGGCGGGTGCCCCAGTCGGGATGCATTGGGTCGCAGATCGCCAGAGCGGGCCTTTGCTCATGCGCTATTCACCCAAGGTGCTTGCTCCGCGCCTGGTGCCACAGATTGCGCGCGGCGAGCTTTTCTTTTGCATTGGCATGAGCGAGCCCGATTCAGGCTCGGATCTGGCCTCCATTCGCACACGGGCGACCCGCATGGCCGATGGCTGGTCCATCACTGGGCGCAAGGTCTGGACATCTGGTGCGCACAACAAGCACTACATGATCGCATTGGTGCGCACTGGCGAAGGCTCGCAACGCCACGGAGGCGTCTCGCAGATCCTGATCGACATGAAGACGCCCGGCATCACGGTGCGCCCGATCATCAACCAGCTGGGTGAGCATGACTTCAACGAAGTGACCTTCGATGATGTGCGCGTGCCCGCAGAAAATCTGATCGGCGAAGAGGGCGACGGCTGGAAGCAGGTGGGGGCGGAGCTCGCTTATGAACGTGCCGGTCCTGAGCGGTACTTGAGCAGCACGCAATTGCTCAAAGAGATGCTCGATGCAGCCAACCCGGATGACCCGCGACATGCAGTTGCACTGGGCAAAGTGGTTGCGCAGTACGCCACCTTGCGTCAAATGTCGCTCGGGGTGGCGACGATGCTCGCCCAAGGCATGACGCCTGGCCTGGCAGCCTCGGTGGTCAAGGATCAGGGAGCGCTCGTCGAACAGGCGATGCCGGACATCGCTCATGATCTGTTCGCCGGATGGGCTGAACCGGACTCCCCATTGGACCTGGCCATGCGCTACACCGCCATGGCGGTGCCATCGTTCTCGCTACGCGGGGGGACGCGTGAAATCCTGCGCGGAATCATTGCCAAGGGGCTGGGGCTGCGATGAGTGACTCGATGATCGAACAAAGTGTCGAGCGCGTCTTCTCAGGAAATGTGGACAAGACGCTCTTGCTGAGAGTTGAGGCGGGCGAGTTTCCTGCAGATCTCTGGAATCTGGTGTGCGACAGTGGTTTCACCGTGGCCGTGGCGTCCGAGCAATCGGGTGGGATCGGTGAGCGTTGGGGGGCGTCATATCCCATCTTGCGCGGGCTCGGGTACTGGCAGGTGCCCGTGCCTTTGGCTGAGACCATGGTGGCGGCGTGTCTGTTGTCGGCCTCTGGCATGGCCTTACCCGAGGGTCCGGTGGCCCTGATCGAGTCAGACCATGACGCAGCGATCAAGGTGGAGGGGCACGCAGCCGCGCTGCGGTTGTCGGGTCGTGCACATCGCGTGGCCTGGGCGCGCCATTGCCCCACCGCGCTCGTTTCGCTCGCGGGTCATGGACTGGTACTGGTCGATCTGAGGCAGACCGATGCGGTGAAGCTGACCCCGGTGGCTAACCATGCCAGGCTGGCGGCTGACACCATTGATTTCGATCGTGCGCCGATCCTGGCACATGCGCGATGCGGTTTCCCCGATCTGCATCAGCCGGTGCTCACGCTGGGTGCGATGGCGCGCAGTGCCATGATGGTCGGAGCCCTCGAGTGGCTGCTCGCGCAATCGGTTCAATACGCCAATGATCGGGTGCAATTCGGCAAGCCCATTGGCAAGAATCAGGCGATCCAGCAGCAGCTCTCGCTGATGGCGGGCGATGTGGCGGCTGCCCGGGTGGCCGCCACGGTGGCAGCCAACGATGCGCCTTCACCCGCCGCGCCGGATGTCTTGCGTGCTACCTTCAGCGCGGCGGTGGCCAAGAGCCGAGTCGGCGAAGCTGCGACGCGCGGGGCTGCCATTGCGCACCAGGTACACGGTGCAATTGGTTTTACTCACGAACACATGCTGCATTTCGCCACACGGCGGCTGTGGACCTGGCGCGAGGAATTTGGCGCCGACGCCTGGTGGGCCGGGCGACTCGGGCGTGCCGCGATCCGCGCACGCTCCGACGCGTTTTGGCCTGCTCTGACAGACAGACATTTCAAAGGTGAACTCTCATGATCGACATTCCCAGCAATCCCCCTGTTGCCATGGCCCTGGATGGCCACGTTGGCATCGTCGAGGTGCAAAAGCCTCCGCACAATTTCTTTGATCAGGTGATGCTCTCGAGCATCGCCGATGCGTTCGAAACCTTCGAAACCAATCCGCAGTGCCGCGCCATCGTGCTGTGTGCTCAGGGCACCTCGTTTTGTGCGGGAGCCGATTTTTCCAAGCGCGACAATGCAGCCAGCGGCAATACGCACCGCAGTCCGCGTGCAGTCAACCCCATTTACGGCGAAGCCGTGCGGCTGTTCGCCGCCACCAAACCGGTGATCTGCGCGGTGCAGGGCCCGGCCATCGGCGGCGGTCTGGGACTGGCCATGGTGGGCGATTTCCGGGTGGCTTGCCCCGAGGCGCGCTTTGCAGCGAATTTCAACCGTCTGGGCTTTCACCCCGGCTTTGGACTTTCGGTGACGCTGCCCCGCGTGATCGGCATGCAAAAGGCGCAGATGATGTTCTTCACTGGTCGGCGTGTCGGCGGCGAGGAAGCATTGGCCATGGGTCTGGCTGACGTCCTGGTGCCACGCGAGCAGGTGAGGGAAGAAGCGTTGAAGCTCGCCCGTGAGATCGCGATCTCGGCGCCTGTGGCGGTGCAGTCCACCCGCGCAACGATTCGGGCTGGCCTGGTCGAGGCCGTGCGCAGCGCTGTGGCGCATGAAAGCATCGAGCAGTCCAAGCACTACCAGACCGAAGACTTCAAGGAAGGGATTGCGGCGTCTGCTGCCCGCAGAGACCCCGCATTCAAGGGCGTCTGATTGCGTCAGCGCATCCCGTCGCGTGCCTTGCGCGCGTGACGGGTCAGGCGCTGGCTGTGGCGTCTGGCTTGCGCAGCATGCGCCACAAACCGATCAGGCCACCAGGGAAGAAGGCGAGGGTGGCAATCAGTACGCTGCCCAGGACGATTTTGTCGGCATAGCCACCGAGTGACAGAAACTTTTCCTGCGCAAGCACCAGCGCGGTGGCCAGCAGCGGCCCGAGCAGCACACGCCGACCGACCAGCACGACGGCCGTGAGCATCAGGATCAGAAAATACGAATCGAGGATATCGGCGCTGACATAAGCGCGCTGATAGGCATAGAGCCATCCCGCCGCAGCGGTGATCGGTGCCGAGAACAGAAAGACGCGCATGCGCACTTGTTGCGGATCGATCCCGGACATGATCGCCAATCGGGGATTCAGATGCGACATCACTGCAGCAGAACCCAGTCGGGCATGCCTGAATCGATCCACAAGGTAGAGCGTGACCAGCAGAAGGGCGAGGGCGACCGGCCACAGCTCGCGATCATTGCGCGCAACGAACGCTAGCCCGGGCAGAGACAGATCGAGCGGCGGAATGCCGCGCAGACCGTCCGAGCCGCCCAGGAACGTCCAGTTCTGGGCGACTGTGGCCGCCACCACCGCAATGGCATAGGTCACCAGCGAAAACACGAACTCACGCAGCCGCAAAGTGATGAGGCCCAGCACGCCGGCAAAGAGCGCCGCCATCGCGATGGATGCAGCGAGCGTGGTCCAACCGCCAGCGCCCCATCGGGTGGATAGCAGCGCCGTGGTGTAGCTGCCGACGGCAAAAAAGACCGTGTGCGCCAGACTCACTTCGCCCAGATCGGAGACGATCAGATCCAGGCCATAGGCCATGACCGCAAAAATGGCGATGAGGACGCACGCGCTATAGACCGCGCCCGATCCGCCTGTGAGCGAGGGAAAGACATACAGGGCAATCGCCAGAAGCGCGAGAGACAGGAATCGGTTCATGAGTACTTCGCCTTAACGCGCTCCGGCTGCCAAGCCACCTGGACGCAATACGAGCACTGCGATCAGGATCACGAAAGCGGCTGCTGTCGTGTACGCAGGGGACACCAGCGCGCCAAACAGCGCGGTAAACAAGCCCAGCGCAAGACCCGCCAGATAGCTGCCGAAGACGCTGCCAATACCTCCCAGTACCACCACGACGAAGGTCATGATCACCTCATCGAAGCCCATCGAGGTGAGGATGGGCGTACGCGGCCCGACCAGGGCGCCCGCCAGAGCCACAGCAGCCCCTTCAAAGGCGAACACACCGAGGTAGACGTTGCGGATGTTGACGCCGGCGAGTTCAGCGAGCTTCGGGTCTTCGGCAACCATGCGGACGAGCCGGCCGATTCGGGTGCGATCGAGCAGCCACTTGAGAAGCAGAAATTCGACGATGGCGGCGACGATGATCAGCACGTCCTGCCAGGTCAGCCACAAGTCGCCTGCGGTGATCTCGCGGGTGGACAGCGGCGTATCCAGAATCTGCCCGGTCGATCCGAAGATCAGGGCGGCAGCGCCATGCAGAACATAGCCGACGCCCAGCGTCATGATCATGATCGAGACCAGATTCTGCTCGATCGTGGCCTGCAGCATGATCCGTTGCACCACCATGCCGATGATGATCCCCACACCCATGGCCAGCGGAATGGCGATCACATAGGGCAGTCCCAACCTGGAAATGCCGAACCAGGTCATGAATGCACCCACCATGTACATCTGGCCATGTCCGAAGTTGACCAGCCGAGCCGTCCCGAGCAACACGGTCCAGCCGATGGCCACCAGTGCATAGGCGTGGCCCAGCACGAGGCCGTTGAGTAATTGCTGGGTCAGGTTCATCCGTGGCTCGCTCCAAGATAGGCTTGCGCAATGCGCGGATCGTCGCGCATGGCATCGGCCGGGCCTTCTGCAACGATCTTGCCCCGCTCGAGCAACACGAGCCGATCGACCACATCGATGGCCGCGCGTACGTTTTGCTCGACCAGCAGAATGCTCAGCCCGCTGGAGGCCAGCGTGCGCATGGTGTGCAGGACGGCAGACACCAGACGCGGCGCCAATCCGATGGAGGGTTCGTCGAGCATGAGGGCGCGGGGCCCGAGCATGAGCGCGCGGCCGATCCCTAGCATCTGCCGCTCTCCACCCGACAATTGCGACCCGAGATGGCCGCGCCGCTCGCGCAGCCGCGGAAACAGCTCGAAGACGGCTTCGCGGTCATAGAATCGGCGACCCGACGCACTGCTCACATCACTGAGCATGCTGAGATTGTCGTCAACGGTCATCTGGCCAAAGACCAGCTTGCCCTCCGGCACCAGCAGCAGACCGGCTCGGGCCCGATCGTGCGCAGCCAGGCGACCGATCTCGGTGCCGTCCAGCGAGACGCTGCCACTGACCCGTGGCGCGCCCCGCGACCAGCCCGCCATGGCGTTGACGAGCGTGGATTTTCCAGCGCCATTCGCTCCTACGACACCGACGACTTCGCCTTCATGCACGGTGATCTGATCGATTGTCAGGGCGGTATTGCCGCCATAGGCCACCGTGAGTTGCCGTGCCTGCAAAACCGGTTTGCCGCCGGCGTGAGAGGGGGCAGGCAGGCTCATGCGGCACGCCCCAGATAGGCTTCAAGCACGGCCGGGTCCCGTTGCACCTGCGCCGGCGTGCCGATCGCAATACAGCGGCCCTGGTCGAGCACGACGATGCGATCAGCGACCGCCATGATGAGATCCATATGATGTTCGATCACGACGAGCGCGAGCCCATCGCGCTTGAGTGCATGCAGCAGGCGCGTCAGTCGGTCCATGTCTTCTCCGCCCAGGCCGGCACCGGGTTCGTCCAGCAGCAGCACCTGTGCTCCCGCCCCATGGGCGAGCGCGACAGAGAGCATGCGCTGCGTGCCATAGGGAATCGCCGTCGGCAGCCTGTCGTGATACTCAGGGCCCACGCCGAAACGCTCCAGAACCGAGCGGGCCTGGGCGATCGACTGGGCGCGACGACGCGCGGCCTGCCAGGGCGTGAAGGTGCTGGACAGCAACGAGCTGCCTGCGCTGTCGTGCATGACCGCCAGCATGTTGTCCAGAACGCTCAACTCATGGAAAAACGCGTTTTGCTGGAAGGCGCGTTTGAGCCCGCGCTCTGGCAATCGATGCGATGGTACGTCGGTCACATCTTCGCCTCGCAGGTGCACACGCCCTGCGTGCGAGACCATGGCGGTGACCGCGTCGTAGCAGGAGCTTTTGCCTGCGCCGTTCGGACCGATGATGCCGAGCAACTCGCCCGCCGCAACCGACCAGCTCACCTGATCGAGTGCGACAAGCTCGCCGTAGCGAACGCCCAGCCCTTCAACTTGAAGCACCGTCATGCGCGCCTCGAGCTCAGGATCATTTGGTTTCGACGACCATCTTCTGGTCCTTGACGTTGAAGACGTAATGGCGCGAGGCCAGCTGTCCGTTGGGTGCGAACTTCATCTCGCCGAGGATGGTGTTGCG
>CANHUQ010000167.1 GCA_947463885.1 Burkholderiales bacterium | reverse complement strand
GACAATCGGATGTCTGCCGTGCAGGTGGTGGCCACCGAGGAGTGCCATTCACCGCCACTTAGGCGCCCCAGATTGAAGTTGATGGGGTGTTCGTGTGCGCACCACAGGGCATGGCGGCGGGCAGGCTCGTTCCACTCACGCTCGAGCAGCTTGAGTTCCGTAAAAAGGTTGCGCGCGGCATCGATCGCATTGGTGCCGGTGTGGGCCACCATGGCATGCACAGGAATGCCAGTCACTTCCAGCGTTAGCCACATCACCCCCAACTGCGCGCGCAGCAAGCCTTCGCCCGGCTCGGTGATGATGGCGGCATCAGCGTGATAGCCCTGCACCAGACAGGCCAGTGCGCCATTGCCGGTGCACTCTTCCTCGATCACCGACTGCAGATACACCGGAGCGGCAGGCTCCAGGCCAATCGCCTGCATCGCCCGAAACGCATTGAGCCAGGCAATGATGCCGGCCTTCATGTCGGCCGCGCCTCTGCCATACAGACGATCGCCTTCCAGGCGCGGGGCGAAGGGTGGTGAGGCCCACATCGACGCATTGCCCACCGGCACCACGTCGATATGCCCGTTCAGGATCAGCGAACGGCCCTTCACGTTGGCTGGCTGGTGGACACCCACCACGTTGGGCCGGCCGTCATACGAAATCAGCGAGGGCGACCAGCCACGGTGCGTGCGCAGTTTGGCTTCATCGATATCGAAGCGGTCTACGCGCAACCCCATGCCGCCCAGTCGATCAGCCATCCAGTCCTGTGCCGCGGCCTCTTCGCCAAGCAGCGAGGGCAGGGCGACCAGTTCGCTGAGCATGTTGACCGTGTCGCTGCGCATGTCGTGTACGGCTGCGGCGAGTTCCGCTTCCAGGCGCAGGTCGGGTGTGGGCAGGCTGTGGGCACGGGGATCAATGGCGTTCATGATGTCTGGAGCGGGCGAAAGAGATAAAGGTCCTGGGATGAAGATCCGGGGCGAAGGCAGATGCAAGCCTCATGACAGTCGGACCGGGCAGGGCAGGCGCGCGCGGTGATCGAAGCCGTGCACTCGCCGGTAGACTAGCAAAGATGACCCAAACCACGGATCGCCGCGCCATCCTGACCATGCTGTGCGCACTGGGCGTGCTGATCATGCTGGACGCAAGCGGCAAGTGGCTGGGCATGGCAGGCTTTCCCGTGGCGGCCATCACCTGGTCGCGTTACCTGGGCCATTTGCTGCTGGTCCTGGCCCTTTTTGTGCCCACGAGCGGTCTGCGGGTGCTGCACACGCAATCCCCGGGGCGCCAGTTGCTGCGCGGCGCGCTCATGGTCACCGTCAGCCTGCTCTACTTCGCCGCCGTGCGGTACTTGCCTCTGGCACAAGCCACCGCAGTGTTCTTCACTACGCCGATGCTGGTCACCTTGTTCGCCACGGTGTTCCTGAAGGAGCGCCCCGGCTGGGCGACCTGGCTTGCACTGGCAGGCGGGTTTCTGGGAGTCATGATCGTGGTGCGTCCGGGCGCGAGCCTGCCGCTGGTGCCCACGCTGCTGGTGTTCGGGGCGGCGGCCTGCAATGCTGCCTACCAGACGCTGACCCGGGCGCAGTCCCAGGCCGATCCACCCGAAGTACAGGTGCTCTATGCAGGTCTGGTGGGGGCTGCACTCATGACCGTGTCCTTGCCACTCTGGTGGACGCCGGGCTGGTGGATGGATCCTGACTTTCGCACCATCGACTGGATCGTCTTCGCCCTATTGGGCGTGCTCGGCGCGACCGGGCACCTCTTACTGGCTCGTGCCTTCAGGCTTGCCTTGGCCTCGCGCTTGTCGCCGTGGGGTTACATGCAGATTTTGTTGTCGATCTGCGTGGGATGGTTGGCGTTCGGTGATGCGCCCGATGCCATCGCGCTTGTCGGGATGGCGCTGATCGCGCTGTGTCCGCAGCTTGTGCGCCTTCAACGTCAATCGGCTTGATCAATAAGCCGGGTCTTCGGTGGTGAGATCAATCGTGCGCACCAGGCTGCGCACTGCGAGCGTGCTCAGGTTCAGCAGCTGTCCGATCGCCTCGAAGTCGTCTGGCAGTGCGGCGTTGTTCCAGCCGTTCTGGCTGTGCCGAGCCAGCGCCGTAGCCAGCAGCACATTGCGCACACGGGCTTGAGCGTTCAGATGCGGATCGGTGAGTTCGCGCAGCAGTTCCGGCAGTTGCCAGGCCCGCATCAGCGCCTGCTCCAGATCGCTCAGTTCGATGTGCAGAATCTCGCGTTGAATCTGTGCAGAACGCAAGGTGGGGTCGGCACGCTGGCGGGAGCGCATGGTGAGCGCCAGGTGTGGCGCATGGCACCACAGCAGCATTTCGGCGAAGTCATGCAACAGCGCTGCTTCATGGATCACTTCGGCATCGGTGTCCTGGCGGTGCATGGCAAAGCCGATGGCCAGTCGAGCGGCCCGGTGCGAGCGATCGAGCACCCGACGCAATCCATCCAGGGCGCCAGGCACATGGGCCAGACGGGACTCCACCGTGGGCGCCTGCGCGCAGGATTTGAAAAATGCGGACGTGCCCATCATGAGCAGACACGCGGTGACCGTCTCAGCCTGACTGCTCATGCGCGACGAGCGTCGGTGTGCGGCGTGCGCCAGGATGCGCAGGGACAGCAAGGGATCTTCCTGTGCCAGGTCGGCGATATCGCGAGCCGACACGTTGTCCTCGTCCGCTTGCAGGGCCGCTACGGCCAGTGCGCTGCGCTCAAGGATGGGAATGTCCGCTTCGTCGATGGCCCGGACCCAGCCCTGCAGGCTGAGGGGCGCGTGTGCAATCATGTGAGTCTCCCGATGCGTCCTGTGACGCTATATCGGCGCAGATTCGGCGATCTTGAGATCAGCGCCGATGCGTCGGCTCAATTCGCAGCGCGATGCACACCGGGGCGTGGCAAAGTGGACAGCGGCCAGCGCGGCCGTACATCGAATCCGGTGACCGTCGGGTGGGTGCCCGTCATGTCTTGCTGCACACCCAGTGCCTCAGCCTGCAAGCGCAATGCGCCGGCAAAGGCGATCATGGCGCCGTTGTCGGTGCACAGCGCGGGCTCCGGGCAGTGCACGCGAATGCCCTGACGCAAGGCGTGGATGTCCAGTTGCGCCCGCAGGTGCCGGTTGGCACTCACACCGCCTGCAATCACCAGCGTACGCAGTCCGCAGGCCACCACAGCCGCGATGGACTTGGCGACCAGCACTTCAACGATGGCTGTCTGGACTTCGCAGGCCAGGTCAGCGCGGGCCTGCTCGTCCGCCAGCCCGCGCGCAATGCGTGTGGCCACGGCGGTTTTCAAGCCGGAAAAGCTGAAATCCAGATCGCCCGAGTGCAGCTTCGGCCGCGGCAGCGCAAAGCGCCCAGAGTGACCCTGCTCAGCCAGTCGGGCGATCGCCGGGCCGCCGGGATAGCCCAGACCCAGCAGCTTGGCGCTCTTATCGAAGGCTTCGCCCGCAGCGTCGTCGACCGATTCGCCCAGCAAGGTGTACGCCCCGACGGCTTCGACCTTCAGCAGTTGCGTGTGTCCGCCCGAGACCAGCAGCGCCACAAACGGAAATGCGGGCGGGTCTGCGGACAGCAGTGGCGAGAGCAGATGCCCTTCTAAGTGATGCACGCCGATGGTGGGTTTGCCCAGGGCATAGCCCAGGGCTGTGCCGACGGCTGCACCCACCAGCAGTGCACCCGCCAGACCCGGGCCTTCGGTGTAGGCGATGGCATCGACCTGCGCGAGGCTGCACCCGGCCTCCTGCAGCACCTGTCGGGTGAGCGGCACGATGCGTCGGATGTGATCGCGTGAGGCGAGTTCCGGCACCACGCCGCCATAACGCTCATGCATGGCGACCTGCGAGTGCAGGGCCTGTCCGAGCAGCCCACGTTGCGAGTCGTACAGGGCGACGCCGGTCTCGTCGCAAGAGGTTTCGATGCCTAAGGTCAGCATGGGGCGAGTGTAACCCCCCATTGCGGTGCGTCCTGCACCGTGCCGTGGCGTGCGCTGCGCGTTTCGCCATCCTTCAGGGTGTGTCGGGTGCCACCTTTGGACCGGTGATCGGCTCACTTCACGCTAGGCATGGCGATTGCATGAGCCGGTTGCCCAGGGAGGGCTCATGCACGAATCAAAGCATTTGGAAAACCCGATCCGACACTCCGTCCGAGCGCCCGTCCAGGGTGCTGGAGCGTTCGATCAGCGAGTGGGCGAAGAGCCCGCTCAAGTCGATGGCCTGGGTGCCGACCCGCTGGCCGAGGTGGCCCGCGCCTGGATGAGTCAGATCATCACGTCGGAGATGACGTCGGAGATGACGTCGGAGATGGTGGTGACACTGCCCGTGCTGACCGATGCCGCACGCCTGCTGACCCATCCCGCCGAGCGCATCACGGTTGAGCCGCGGGCGCCGGTGATTGCGCTGCATGCGGATCATCAGGCCGCTTGCCTACCCGATCTGGTGCTGCTCGCCTCGATGCTGTGCAGCACAGGCCTGCATGTCGTGGTCACGGGAGCCCGTTCAGGGGGTGCGCACCCTGTGGCGGGTGACGTGTTCACAGCCATGGGGGTGCCCACCGCAGGGTGCGCCGCCCAGATCGACGCCGCATTCAGTCGCAGTGACCCCGCCTGCGTGCCGCTCAAGGCGATCAGCCCGCGTCTCGATACCTGGCTGCAGTTGCCCACGACCGATCCACTGCATCGGCTCGCCCGTGCGCTTGCGCCCTGGGCCGATCCGATCGGTGTGCCGGCCGATCTGCGTGTGCTCATGACGACCGACCCCGCCTGGGCGCAATGCGCGTTGCAGGTGGCCCAGGCTCGGGGGGTCAATGCGCTGATGCTCCTGGCCGAGTCTGCGGGCACTACGACAGGCTCTGCCCCGCGCATGCGCGCCACGCTGGCCGCCCAGGGTCGGATCACGCGGCTCAATCCGGAGCCGCCCTGGAGCGAAGCCGAGCGCAGCGCGCTAAATGCGGGCCCCGATGCCGCGGCCATCGCACGCTGGGTGCAGTCGGTGCTGGCAGGCGAGTTTCCCGTTCCGCGTCAGACGGATCAGCTGGTGGAGCTGGTCTTGCGCGTCTGCGCCAGCCTTCGCAGCGGGCGCAACTGAGCAGGGTCATCAACTTACCTGGGTATCGCATGACCCCTGCATCACATGACCCCGGTATGATTCGCGACCGCGACCACGCCTGATCTTGGCCGCGCCCTTGTCACGTTTGCCTGATCGCGTTGATCGCGGGATCCCAGCATGTCCATGCGTTTTGATGCGGTGGTCGTTGGCGCCGGAGCCGCCGGCCTGTTCTGCGCAGGCGTGGCCGCACAACGCGGCCTGCGCGTTGCCCTGATCGATCATGCCGAGCATCTGGCCGAGAAAATTCGCATTTCGGGCGGAGGGCGCTGCAATTTCACCAACCTTGAGGCCGATAAGCCCGAGCGCTTCCTGTCCGAGGATCCTCGCTTTGCCCGTCATGCGCTGAAGGCCTACCGTCCCGAGCGCTTCATGGCGCTGCTGCACAGCCATGGCATCGGGTGGCACGAGAAGCATCGCGGGCAGCTGTTTTGTGACGACTCGAGCGAACGCATCATCGACATGCTGCGCACCGAGTGCGATCGGGGTGGTGTGCATTGGATGCGTCCATGTGCCGTGCACGAGGTGTCACGCCTCGAGCCGCTCCATGCCGATCACACGGCCGAGGCGCCGCAGGCTGCCCCCCGGTTTGCCTTGCGCACCGATGCGGGCGAACTGGTCTGCACCTCGCTCGTGGTGGCCACGGGCGGGTTGTCAATTCCGAAGATCGGCGCCAGCGACTGGGGCTTGCGGCTCGCGCGTCAATTCGGACTGCAGGTCATCACGCCGCGCCCCGCACTGGTTCCCCTCACGTTTACGGCGCAATCGTGGCAGCCGTTCGCAGCGCTCTCGGGTCTGGCCCTTGAAGTGGAACTGACCTTGCCGGCGCGTCCCGATGCACCGCGTTTTCGCGAGGATCTGCTCTTTACCCACCGTGGCTTGTCAGGGCCGGCCATTTTGCAGGGGTCCAGTTACTGGCACGAGAGCGAGCCGATTGCCATGGATTTGGCGCCGGGGCGTGATCTTGGGCGCGAGCTGGTGATGGCTCGCGATGGCACCCGTCAGCAGCTCGGCACCGCGCTGTCGGCCATCGTGCCCAAGCGTCTCGCCCAGGCCTGGCTGGCCGATAGCGAGATCGCGCAGATTTTGCCGGCCATGCCCGGGCTGCCGGCCGCGTCCGAGCGGCGAATCGCCGAACTGGGCAATCGTGCATTGCTCGCGTTAGCGGGCCGATTTAAGGACTGGCGTGTGCACCCGGCCGGCACCGAAGGTTGGCGCAAGGCCGAAGTCACCGCGGGGGGCATCGCCACCGCCGAGCTGGATCCGCGCACCTTGCAGGCGCATCGGGTGCCCGGGCTGTATTGCATCGGCGAAGTGGTGGATGTCACCGGTTGGCTGGGTGGCTACAACTTTCAATGGGCCTGGGCGAGCGCCTGGTGCGCCGCACAGGCCCTGGGCCGAACCTGAGTCCCTAAAACCCCATGCGCTGCCGCTTCATGGTGCGCCCGGCCAGATCGTCAGGCGAAAGCGCATGGCGACCGTCCAGCCGGGCGGTGCCAAACGCGCCCATTAGTGCGCGGCGCATTTCTCGCGGAGCGATCCCGGCAAGGCGCTCCAGCACGCCGTCAGCCGGCAGTTCAGGAAAGTGTCGCCCCCATTGATGAGACTCGCGGATCTCCCGGTAGAGGGCGAGCGCAATATGGCGCGCGCCCTGCGCATCGGGCGGCTGAATCTCGTAGACATTCATCCGGTTCAGAATGGGCTCGGGGATGCGCGAGGCGTCATTGGCGGTGGCGATCCACACGATGTCGGAGCAATCGAGCGGCACCTCAGCAAATTCATCGGTAAAGCTGCGCGCGGTATCCACCTCCAGCAACGAATACAGCGAACCCAGCGGGTCGTAGTGGCTTTCGGCGGATGCCTTGTCGATTTCGTCAACCACCATCACCGGATTGGCATAGTCCCCGTGCACTAGCGTGTCGAAGACCTTGCCGGTGCGCGCGTTGCGCCACTGCGACGATGCCCCTGACAGGACCCAGCCGGCGGTCAGCGAACTCATCGAGATGAACCCGTAGCCCGTGCCAAGCAGTTGGGACAGACGCTTGGCGAAATGGGTCTTGCCAATGCCAGGACCACCCAACAGCAGCATGGGTGCGATTTGCAGCGGGTCTTCGCTTTCCATGCACAACGCAAGCTGCTTGCGCAGGTCATGCAGCACTTCATCGAAGTTCGGCAGCTCATCGGCCAGGGCATCGAAGTCGGGCATGCGGCCTGGCTTGACGCTGAACCGTTCGCCGCCCACCCGCAACATTTTTTCGTACGTGGCGCGCAGGGCTTCGTTGGCTCCTGGCGGCAGTTCCTCCAGCGCCGACTCGACACTTTGAGGTGAATACACCTGCTTGAAGCCGGCGATTGAGAAGGTGCCTGCACCGGGAAGGACAGCTGGAGATGGCTGCATCAAAGACCTCCGCATGGGATGGGAGAAGACCGCCTGCGAAAATTCATTCTGGACTCGACCATTGCTGCAATCAACATTCGTGCCAACCGTCGGTCGGACTGAAACGAACGCCTGCGGGATGCTTGCCGTTATTCGCTCGCGCTGCGCTCGTTTTGCGCCGGTTGTGCGCCCTCTTGCACCTGGATAGGACCCTGCCAGGCTCTGAAAGGATGTGCCCCCCGACGTGTCAGTGCTTTTCCGTACAGATGTGACTTCTTTGGCGGACCGCCAGAGGGGCGTTGCGCCGTGGTGAGACAGCGTGCTGGCGCTGCCGTGTCCGGGCTGCTATAGTGGCGGGCTGACCGAATCAAGGTAATCGGAACAAGGTAATTTTTGATGCCCACCATCCGTCTGAAGGAAAATGAGCCGTTTGACGTTGCGCTGCGCCGTTTCAAGCGCACCATCGAGAAAACCGGCCTGTTGACCGAGCTTCGTGCTCGCGAGTTCTACGAAAAGCCCACCGCCGAGCGCAAGCGCAAGAAAGCGGCCGCGGTCAAGCGCCATTACAAGCGTCTGCGCAGCCAGATGCTGCCCAAGAAGCTCTACTGATCCCGGTTGTACGTTGGGTTGTTCCCGATGACCGCGTCTGCATTGAAAGACCGCATCACCGAGGACATGAAGGCGGCCATGCGTGCGCGCGAGGCCGACCGACTGGGGGCCATCCGCATGCTGTTGGCCGCCATCAAGCAAAAAGAAGTCGACGAGCGCATCAGCGCAGATGACGCCCAAGTGGCGGCCATCGTCGACAAACTCATCAAGCAGCGCCGGGACTCCATCGCGCAGTTCGAGCAGGCCGGCCGCACTGATCTGGTTGAGCGAGAGCAGGCTGAGGTCACAGTGCTGAGCGCCTACCTCCCGGCCCAGGCCGATGAAGCAGAGGTCAGCGCGCTGATCGAGGCCGCTTTGACGCAGGTTCAGGCACGCGGCCCCCAGGACATGGGCAAGGTCATGGGTCTGCTCAAACCGAAGCTAGCCGGTCGGGCCGATCTCTCGGCCGTGTCGGCCAAAGTCGGTGCGCTGCTCAAAGGGCGCGCCGGCTGACGCTGGACTGCGGCGTT
>CANHUQ010000166.1 GCA_947463885.1 Burkholderiales bacterium | reverse complement strand
GTCGCGTGCGTACTGCACCGCTTTCTGATACGACCGCTCGGCCACCGCCACACCCTGCATGCCCACCGCAAATCGCGCAGCGTTCATCATGACGAACATGTATTCCAGGCCTCGGTTTTCTTCACCCACCAGCCAGCCGATCGCACCGGGCGCGGCCGCACCGCCAGCCTGCGGGGCCACCGGGAATTTGCCGTCGCCATAAAGCAGCACCGCGGTGGGGCTGGCCTTGATGCCCAGCTTGTGCTCCACCGATGTGCAGAACACATCGTTGCGTGCACCGAGCTTGCCCTGCGCATCGACCAGAAACTTCGGAACGATGAAGAGCGAAATGCCCTTCACGCCTTCGGGTGCGCCGGGTGTGCGGGCCAGCACCAGGTGGACGATGTTGTCCGCCATGTCGTGCTCACCGAAGGTGATGTAGATCTTCTGCCCGAAGATACGATACGAGCCGTCAGCAAGCGGCTCTGCACGCGAACGGACCAATGACAGATCCGAGCCCGCCTGCGGCTCGGTCAGGTTCATGGTGCCGGTCCATTCACCCGACACCATGCGCGGAATGAAGAGGTCTTGCTGGGCCTTGGAGCCCGCAGTCAAGAGCGCCTCGATCGCGCCATCGGTCAGCAGCGGGCACAGCGCAAATGAGAGGTTCGCGCTGTTGAGCATTTCGGTGCAGGCGGTGGACACCAGCTTGGGCAGGCCCTGGCCACCAAAGGCCTCGGGGTGCTGCACACCTTGCCAGCCCGATTCGGCGAACGCGCGAAACGCATCCTTGAAGCCCGGCGTGGTCGTGACCACGCCATTGGTCACTGTGGCCGGTTGCAGGTCGCCGGTCCAATTGAGCGGTGCCAGCACTTCGCCATTGAACTTGGCAGCCTCTTCGAGCACCGCCTGGACGGTGTCGTCGGTGGCTTCTTCAAAGCCCGGCAGTTGCCTGACCTGCTCAAGACCCGCCAACTCGCGGATGTCGAACAGCATGTCCTTGATCGGTGCCTGGTAGCTCATCGCCCACTCCTGCAATGCATGAATCAGAAAATGAACGGGGCACCCCTCAGGTGCCCCGCAGTCAGCTCAGAGGCTGTGCGCTCAGAGCTTGCCCACCATCTCGGGGACAGCCTGGAACAGGTCGCCCACCAGACCGTAGTCGGCCACACCGAAGATGGGCGCCTCGGCATCCTTGTTGATCGCCACGATCACTTTGGAGTCTTTCATACCGGCCAGGTGCTGAATGGCCCCCGAGATGCCCACCGCCACATAGAGCTGCGGCGCCACGATCTTGCCGGTTTGACCCACCTGCCAGTCGTTCGGCGCGTAGCCTGCATCCACCGCAGCGCGCGAAGCACCCATGGCGGCACCCAGCTTGTCGGCCAGAGGATCGAGCACCTTGAAGTTCTCGGCGCTGCCCATGCCGCGGCCGCCCGACACCACGATCTTGGCGCCAGCCAGCTCCGGGCGCTCGCTCTTGGCCACTTCACGGCCCACGAAGCTGGATTTGCCCGGGTCGGCCACCGCCGCCACCGACTCCACCGCAGCCGAGCCGCCGGTTGCCGAAGCGGCATCAAACGCGGTCGTGCGCACGGTCATGACCTTGATCGCATCCGCCGATTGCACCGTGGCAATGGCGTTGCCGGCATAAATAGGACGCTGGAAGGTGTCGGCCGAATCAATGGCGGTCACGTCCGAGATTTGAGCCACATCGAGCAAGGCTGCCACGCGGGGCGTGACGTTCTTGCCGAAGGCCGTGGCCGGCGCAAGGATGTGCGAATAACTGCCAGCCAGTGCCACCACCTGCGCGGCCAGCGATTCAGCCAAGCCATCGGCAAGATAGGCAGCTTCGATGCTGATCACCTTGTTCACACCCGCAATCGCTGCAGCCGCCTGCGCCGCGGCGCCGCAGCCGTTGCCAGCCACCAGCACCACAACATCGCCACCGCATTTCGTGGCGGCCGTGACCGCATTGAGGGTGCCGCCTTTGATCGACTGATTGTCGTGTTCAGCAATAACCAGTGCTGCCATGTCAGATCACCTTCGCTTCGTTTTTCAGTTTGTCGACCAATGCAGCCACATCGGCCACCTTGATACCGGCCTTGCGTCCAGCGGGCTCCACAACCTTGAGCGTCTTCAGGCGCGGGTTCACATCCACACCCAGATCAGCCGGCTTGACCGTATCGAGCTGCTTTTTCTTGGCCTTCATGATGTTGGGCAGCGTGACGTAGCGCGGCTCGTTCAGGCGCAGGTCAGTCGTGACCACCGCAGGCAGCGACATCTTGATGGTCTCCAGACCACCATCCACTTCACGAATGACCGTGGCGCCACCGTCGGCCAGATCCACCTTGGAGGCGAACGTGGCCTGGGGCAGCCCCGCCAGCGCGGCAAGCATCTGACCGGTCTGGTTGGCGTCGTCGTCGATCGCCTGCTTACCCACGATGATCAGGCCCGGCTGCTCTTTGTCCACCAGGGCTTTGAGCAGCTTGGCCACAGCCAGAGGCTGCAGATCAACGTCTGCGCCCACTTCAACCAGGATGGCGCGGTCTGCGCCAATCGCCATGGCCGTGCGCAGGGTTTCCTGGCAGGCCGCGATGCCGCAGCTGACCGCGATGACTTCGGTGGCCACGCCTTTCTCTTTCAAGCGGACAGCCTCTTCGACCGCGATTTCGTCGAAGGGGTTCATGGACATCTTCACATTGGCGATGTCGACGCCCGTGCCGTCGCTTTTGACGCGCACCTTGACGTTGTAGTCGACCACTCGCTTGACGGGCACCAGGATTTTCATGGGGGTTGGAACGTGGCGATTGCTTGGGAACGGTAATTATAAGGGTGCCGGCTGCCGAGCGACTTCTGGGGGCAATCTGAGGCGAGCTGATCGGCTTGGGCTTGGCGGGATTTTTGATTGCTCCTCACCCGTCGACGCGGCCAATTGCAGCCGTGCGGGGGCACACATCCCGCTCACCAGCCCCATCGATGCTGCCGATAGTCCACCCAATGCATTTAAACTAAACCAATCGAACTAAGTTAAACTCGGTCGCATCGAAGATCATCAGAGTCATACCTTCGCCATGCGCACCATCAACATTCACGAAGCCAAGACCCATCTATCCCGTCTGGTCGAGTCGGCAGCCCAGGGCGAGCCATTCGTCATCGCCAAGGCGGGAAAACCAATGGTCAAGGTCATCGCCTTCCAGACCACTGAAGACGGACAGCAACGCAGAATCGGTTTCCTCCGCGGCAACATACAAGTCCCGGACGACTTTGATCGGATGGGAGAAGCTGAGATCGAAGCGCTATTCCACTCAACGCGCGGCAAATGAGACTCCTGCTCGACACGCACCTCCTGCTTTGGGCTGCAGGGGATTCAGTTCATCTGTCCAAAGAGGCGCGGGAACTGATGAATGCCCCCGAGAACTCCCTTTTCTTCAGTCCGGCAAGCATTTGGGAGGTCGTCATCAAGAACGGGCTCGGCCGTGATGACTTTCAGGTCGATCCTCGGGCCCTGCGTCGAGGTTTGCTGGAAAACGACTACTCTGAGTTGCCGATCACTAGCGAACACGCGGTAGCGGCCCAGACGCTGCCTGCGCTGCATAAAGACCCATTCGACCGACTCCTGGTGGCCCAAGCTATTGCAGAAGGCATCACCCTTCTATCCTCAGACGTCGCCGTCGCGCAGTACGGTCATCCCGTCCAAGCAGTCTAATCAAGCAGCCGCCTGACAAGACCGGAGGATCACAGCATCAGAATGTGCAGGCTCTTGCGATGTGCTGCTGTGATGGGATGACTTGATACCAGCACGAACTCTGCATATTCTTACGAGGTACATATCGATAATCTATAGGTAAGAAAATGAGCACTACCGCAACGCTGTCGAGCAAATTCCAGATTTCTATTCCCAAGGCCGTTCGGGACGAAGCGCACTGGAAGGCCGGCCAGGAATTTGTGTTCATCCCCAAGGGCAAGGGAGTCCTGCTGATGCCGGTACCGCAGCTGGGTGACCTGGCTGGCATCGCCAAAGGGGCTCGCAAAGAGGACTATCGCGATCGCAAGGACCGCTACTGATGGCGGCAGTGAAGCGGGTTGTCGACACCTCGGCCTGGATCGAGTGGTTGACGGCCAGTCCGCTCGGCAAAAAGCTGGGCAAGGAGCTGCCCG
Organism: Burkholderiales bacterium; assembly: GCA_947463885.1. GTDB lineage: Bacteria > Pseudomonadota > Gammaproteobacteria > Burkholderiales > Burkholderiaceae_E > UBA4615. The sequence continues at coordinate 4,459 of CANHUQ010000166.1, read as the reverse complement.
ACAAGCCGCATTGCATCGTACCGACCATCGTGCAGCTCGAATTATCGAAGTGGTTGGTGCGGGAACTTGGCGAGGAGAAGGCTGATCAGGTCATCGCCTACACGCAGAAATGCCTGGTCGTGCCACTGGACACCACGATCGCCCTGCTGGCTGCCGACCTGCATCGGCAGCACAAGCTGGCCACCGCCGATGCGATCGTCTATGCGACGGCACAAAAGCATGGCGCGGATCTGCTGACTTGCGACGCGCACTTCAAGGGTCTGGTCGGTGCAGTGGTCGTTTCGAAGGCGGAGTCGACCTGAGAGTTGGCATTGCAGGGCGGCATCGGCTTTCCAGTCGTACTCAAAGCCTAAGCGATGACAACCTGCTCACTCATGCAACAACCCCAACAATGCCTCGTGAAACGCTTCGGTGGCCTCATACTGCACCCAGTGCCCTGAGCCCTCGATCACCTGAAACCGCGACCCCGGTTGCCGCTCACGAATGATTGATTCCACCAGCGCCATGTCGCCATTCCCCGTGGCGTCGCCTGAGCCGTAAATCGCGCCCAGTCTCTCCACATCGATCGACGCGAGCGTGTCGCGCACCAGATTGCTGTGGGCCACGCGCTGGCTGCGAAAACGGGTGTTTTCCACGTTGCGCGCATGTAGCGCAAGCGCCTCATCATCCCGCTCGGGCGACCCCAGCATCAGAATATGCAGATTCTTGCGATGCAGCTCCAGCCGCTCCAGTGGGTCGGACGCCTTGCGCCAACTGTTCAGACGCGGATGGGTGCGCACAATGCCTAATGAAGCGGCACCCACCAGCACAAGCTGACGCACTCGCCCCGGTCGGCTGGCCGCAATGACCGTACCCACCATGCCACCAAACGAAAACCCGGCAAGATCCACGCGCTGAGGCCGCGGAAACAGCACATCCAGCCCGTCGGCAGTGGCCTGCGCAATGGCATGCACATCGGTGGGCGCAGGCGCATCGTCGGAATCGCCAAAGCCCGGAAAATCAGCACACCACACCGCACGGTGCTGTGAAAGAAAGCTGATGTTGCGCACCCAGTGCTCCCAACTGCCTCCGCCACCATGAAAGAGCACCAACGGCTCGCCGCGGCCCCAAGTGCGCCACACCATCTGCCCGCTGCCACAAGGCGTGCGCACCACGCGAGCCGAGGCGCGCAGGCGCTGAAGTTCATCGTCTAAAGAGCCTGAATACCGGGGCGTCGCGTCTGTCATGGATGCCGATCTACTCGCAAGCCGTGCAGCCTGCACACGAAGGGAGGTCGCTCAGTCTCACAGCCCGCCATTGACCACCAGGGTCTGGCCGCTCACGTAGTCACTGTCGGGACTGCAGAACAGATAGACGGAACCGGCCGCCTCCTCGGGCAAACCGCCACGACCCAGCGGAATCATCTGCGACATGGCCGCAATGCGCCCGGCCTGCACGCCAATCTTTACCTCACGCCCCAGCACTTCAATCTTGCCGGCATCGCCTTCGGCCAGCGGCTTGGTCAGGCGCGTTTGGATGTACCCGAACGCCACCGCATTGACCGTGACGTGATAGCGACCCCACTCCTTGGCCAGCGTCTTCGTCATGCCCACGATGCCTGCCTTGGCCGAGGAATAATTCACCTGACCCGCATTGCCGTTCACACCCGAGGTGGACGAGATGTTCACCACCTTGCGCACGATGCGCTGACCCTCGGCCGCTTCCCGCTCCACAGCAGGCTTCAGATGGTTGAAGAAGGCACGCAGGATGCGAAACGGCGCCTTCAGGTGCACGTCCAGAATGGCGTCCCACTGCTCATCGGTCATCTTCTGGATGACCGTGTCCCAGGTGTAGCCGGCGTTGTTCACCACGATGTGCGCATCGCCAAAGGCATTGAGCGCGGTGCCCACGATGCGCTCGCCGAAATCGGGCGCACTCACGTCGCCATTGCAGGCCACGGCCTGGCCGCCTGCACTTTGAATCAACTGGATGGTCTCAGCGGCGGGCGCTTCATCCAGGTCGTTCACCACCACGCGCGCGCCATCGCGCGCCAGCCGCAACGCAATCTGCTGGCCAATGCCTCGGCCCGACCCGGTCACGATGGCCACGCGGCCGTCCAGTTGCCCCATGTCTGCTCTCCTCTGAATGGTTCGGTGCAGTGTAACCTTGGCACTGATTCTGCCGCACGAACAGCATTCCACAGGCCGAATGACATACCGTCTGCCCGGCATGCACTGCGGCAGGCCACACACACTTCAGGGACACGACATGGCACGCACCATTTTCAGCGAAGAACACGAGCAATTCAGAGAGCAAGTGAAGCGCTTTTTCGAGCGCGAGTTGGTGCCCCACTACCGTGACTGGGAAAAGGCGGGCGTCACGCCGCGCGAGTTCTGGCGCAAGGCCGGAGAGGCCGGCATCCTGGGCACGATGATCCCTGCTGAATATGGCGGCGGCGGCGGCGACTTCCTGCACGCCTGCGTGGTCACAGAGGAAATGGTCAAGGTGGGCGCCAACCTGGGTCTGGCGGTGCACTCCGACATGGTCTCGCCCTACCTCATGCACTACGGCAGCGAGTCGCTCAAGCGCCATCTGCTGCCTCGCCTATGCCGTGGCGAGATCGTGGGGTCCATCGGCATGACCGAACCCGGCACCGGCAGCGATCTGAAGAACATCCGCACGAATGCCGTGCGCGACGGCGATCACTGGGTGATCAATGGCCAAAAGGTGTGGATCACCAATGGCGTGAATTGCGGCGTGGTGCTGGTGGCCTGCAAGACCGACCCAGCTGCCGGTGCGAAGGGTGTCTCGCTGATTGCCGTGGAAGAAGGCACGCCAGGCTTCACGAAAGTGGGGCCGATGGACAAAATCGGCCTGAAAGCTCAGGACACCGCCGAACTCTTTTTCGACAACGTGCGCGTACCCATCGGCAACCTGGTCGGCGAAGAAGGCCGCGGGTTTGTCTACTTGATGCAGCAGTTACCCCAGGAGCGCATGGTGATCGGCATGCGCTCTTGCGCCATCCTGGAGGCCGAACTGGCCCGCACCCTCACCTATGTGAAAGAGCGCAAAGTCTTTGGCAACCCGATCTTTGACTTCCAGAACAGCAAATTCAAGCTCGCCGAAGCGAAGGCCTACATCGCCATGTTGCGTGCGTTCATCGACGGCTGCATCGAGGAGCACGTGAACGGCGGCATCAGCAGCGAGAAAGCCGCCATGGCCAAGCTGGTAGGCACTGAACTGATGAACCGCTACCTCGACGATTTCCTGCAGCTGCACGGCGGCTACGGCTATTCCAACGAGTACGGCATTGGCCGGGCCTGGGTCGATGCGCGCGTGAGCCGCATCGCCGGCGGCACCTCGGAAGTGCTCAAGGACATCATCAGCCGGAATTTGTGAGGCAATGAATCAATCCACCGGCAACCCCATCTCCCGGGCAATCGCGCGCAACTGAATTTCGTAACTGCCCACCGTCACCGGTGCCACCAGCGCATCCATGGCCATGCGCATGGCGGGCAGCTCTTCGGTCAAACCCCAGCCACCGCCCACATGCAGGGCGGTTTGCGTGACCCGCACCACGGCCTGGGTTGCGAAGAGCTTGGCTGATGACACATCCAGGATCACGTCGCGCAGGGGCGCGCCGCTGTCCCAGCGCTCGGCTGCGTGATAGGTGAGGTGGCGTGCGGCCTGCACGTCCACATGGCACTGCGCCAACTGAAAAGCGATTGACTGATTCGCACCAATGGGTCGCCCGAACTGACGGCGCACCTGCGCGTACTCATTGGCCCACTGCAGCGCGTGATGCATATGCCCCAACCAGCGTGCAGCCACCATGATCCGCTCGCGATTGAAGCCCGCCATGATTTCGGCAAAGCCCGCCGGCAAGCGGCGCGACTCCGGCACTTTCACCTTGTCGAATGCAATGCGGTAGGTGGGCGCAGGCCGGTTCACATAGGCTTCGATTTGTGTGGCCGTAATCCCAGGCGAATGTCTGTCCACCGCAAAAAAGCGCATGCCCCGGCGTCCGGTGCCCGGTTCGGTCTGAGCCAACGTGACCAGCACATCCGCATCACCGCCCAGCGTGATGAACGACTTCAATCCATCCAGCACCCAGTGGTCGCCATCGCGGGTGGCACGGGTCTGTACGTTTTGCACATCGTTGCCGGCCTCCGGCTCGGTCACGGTAATGGCCACCAGACACTCACCGGCAATGGTGCGCCGTGCAATCTCACGCTGCGCCTCAGTGCCGTATTCATAAAGCAGCGACCCCGCCACGTTTTGCACCAGCATTGCCACCGCCAGATTCGGGTTGATGCGCGACATCTCCTCCATGGCAATGGCTTCTTCATACGCGCCCAGTCCCGCGCCTCCCACCGACTCATCAGCAGTCAGTCCAATCAGGCCGGCCTTAGCCATCGCCACATAGAAGTCTCTTGGAAAAGCGCGCTCGCGATCAGCCTGCTGCCATCGGGGCGCCACT
>CANHUQ010000165.1 GCA_947463885.1 Burkholderiales bacterium | reverse complement strand
GTGTTGTCGAGGGTTTGACGGAGTATGACTCGGAGGCGATTTCGACTCTAGACGGACACCCCTAATGTTCATGGAAGGCAAACTGCTTAGCGCCAAAAAGAAACCGCACCGTTAAACGGTGCGGTCTACGTACAAGCCCTCTTCGCAGCGCGCTAGAGGCGAATATCAACGACTTGGGCTCACGCCGAAACAGCCTTGCGACGGCTCAGGCCAATGCCTGACAGACCAAGACCAAGCAGTGCCAGAGTCATCGGAGCCGGAACTAAACTAATGTTGTCGATTGTCACATCCATGCTTGCAGGGCCATAAAAGCGCAGATCAAAGCCCTGCGACCAGTCGCCGTACGCGGAAACTTCGTATCGCTGGCCGGGATTCGAATACGAACGCGCGGCTAACAGCGTAATGTTCGTAGATTCAGCCGCGCCCGGATGAAAAGGCACTGCGAGAGACACTCTCGAGTTTTGATCGAGAGCCAGCAAATCGAAAGAGATCGCCAGCGTCTGAGGCGTGGACCCAAGAGCACTGAAGAAGCTACCGGTATATTGAAATCCATAGACCGAGGTGTTGGCGGAAGGCGTTTCAGCAGTGGCAACAAACATTCCTCCGAGCACTTGAACTGTCGACGACTGGCCCAGGCCACTAGTGGAAGTGATGACTCCAAGTGTCCGGTTAATGTTTCCACCGATTGAAAGAGCAGCGCTCGCCTGTGCGCCGAGCCCAGTTACTGTCACAGTTTGGCCGGTCTGAGCGGAAAAGTCGTCGATGAGAATCGTGGCTGAGTTTGCCAAAGGCGAAAACGCTATCGCAAGACTTGCGACAAGGAATCGAAGCCTTGTCGGCGTCGAACCTTGCCGTCCGGATGAAAAGCTGTACATGAATGACCCCCTAAAGGCGAAAAAAGAAGCGCCGTCTTGGCGTACGGACTAAGTGCATTAAGTGAGCCAGTCTTGGGTTTAAGCAATTAATCAATTAGTTACGGTTTCTGCGCTCGTCTGAAGGGGCGCAACATGTAAGGATTTCAGATGAGACTTTTCGCACACCTTTGGTTCAAGGGAGTGCCGCTTACCCCAATCGTATTTACTACCCAAACATCCCCACCAACCGCATCAAGCCCTGCACCATCGGCCGCTCGATCCAGGGCAGGCCGATCAGCAAGAGCACCATCCCGGTCCCGATCGTGATCGGAAAGCCGATGGAGAACAGCCCCAGCTGAGGTGCCACGCGCGTCATCACGCCCAACATCAGATTCACGAACAGGATCAGCGCCAGAAAGGGGGTCGCAATCAGCAGGCCCAGCGCAAACACTTCGGCGCCCAGGGCGATCGGGTCGAAGCGCGTGACGAATTCAAAGGGCACACGGCCGATCGGCAGGCTGTCGAAGCTGCGCATCGTGGCGGCCACCAGCAGTAGCGGCCCATTGAGCGCGACGAAGGTGAGGGTGGCGGTGGTGTTCATGAATGCGCCCACCGCATTGCCCTGGCCTCCCTGCGGGTCGAAAAAGCCCGCATACGACAAACCCATCTGCATGCCGATCAGCTCGCCCGCCAGATCGAATGCGGCGAACGCCAGGCGTGCCGCAAAACCGATGGCCAGGCCCACCATCACTTCCTGCGCCACGTAACCCAGTCCCTTGAAGGACACCAGGTCGATCCCCGCTGTGGGGACATTGCCTGGGGCGAGGGTGACCGCCAGCAGCAACGCGATGCCAACCCTTAAACGCGTGGGCACCGAGCGGATGGACAACACCGGTGCGGCCGTGAACAGCGCGAGAATGCGAAAGAAGGGCAACAGGAACGCAGCCATCCAGGCCTGCAGCTGCGCGTCGGTGAAGCTGATCATCGTGTGCGGCGGTGGCTAAGGACGGGCTGCACCGTGCGGTTCACAGCGCTGTGCCACAGATGGACACACGTGGCACCTGCCTTTAGCTGCCCAGCACCATCTGCGGGATGCTTTGCAGCGTGCGCTGCAGGTAATCCACCAGCGTGCTGATCATCCAGGGGCCGGCCACGATCAGTGTGAGTGCCACCCCCACCAGCTTGGGCAGGAAGGACAGGGTCTGCTCGTTCAGCTGAGTGATGGCCTGAAAAAAGCTCACCGCGAGCCCCAGCGCCAGTGCGACCAGCAGCAGCGGTGCCGAGACGATCAGCATCAGTTCGAGCGCCTGGCGGCCCAGGGTCACGACGGTTTCCGGACTCATGAACCAGGCTCCCAGCTCAGCCGAAGCTCGCCACCAGCGATCCCACCAGCAGGGACCAGCCGTCGGCCAGCACGAAGAGCATCAGTTTGAAGGGCAGGGCGACCAACACCGGCGAGAGCATCATCATGCCCATCGACATCAGCACCGAGGACACGATCAGATCGACGATCAGAAACGGGATGAACACCATGAACCCGATCTGAAAAGCGGTCTTGAGCTCACTGATCACGAAGGCAGGAATGAGCACGCGCATCGGCATTTGCGCCACGGGCTGCTTGTCATCGACTTTGGCCATGCGTGCAAACAGACCCAGATCCGACTCACGGGTCTGCCGCGTCATGAAGGCACGCAGTGGCTCAGACCCTTTCTCAAGCGCCACCTCGAAGCCGATTTTCTGCTCGGAATACGGCAGATAAGCTTCCTGGTACATCTTGTCCAGCGTGGGGCCCATGACAAAGAGCGTCAGGAACAACGACAACCCCACGATCACCTGATTGGGCGGCGTGGTCTGCAGGCCCATGGCCTGACGGGTGAGGCTCAACACGATCACGATGCGGGTGAAGCTGGTCATCAGCAGCAGGATGGCTGGCAGGAACGACAATGCTGCAAAAGCGAGCATGGTCTGGATCGGTACTGAATAGGTGGTGCTGCCACCGCTGCCGGGTGTGGCGTTCACCGACACGGCGTTTTGAGCAAATGCGGGCTCGGTAGCGCCGAGCGTCAGAAGGCACAGACCGAGCGCGATCAGGTGAGCACCTTGCAGTACCGATCTGCGGCCAGTCACCCATTGCCGAATACTTCGCATCAGATCGAAGGGATGGAAGCGCCCGCGTTGTTGTGAAGACGCTGTCATGCGGCGCTCAGTCATGGCGTTTGATCCGATCCAGCAGTTCGCCGAACGGGCGCTGTGCGCCAGGGGCAGGCGTGGTGGCGGGCACTGCTGCGGTGCTTGCATCGCCAGAGGCGGCCACCGGCGCACTGACCGATGCACTCACTGGCTGATCAGGGTCAAGCTCCGCGATCAGCGAAATCGATTGTGCTGTGACGCCCAGCATCCAGCGACGCCCCTGTGATTCGATGATCACGATGCGTTCACGCGGGCCCAGCGAGAGTCCGCCCGCCACCGTGATCGACCGTGCACCGCTGGTGCGATGCGACTGCAGACGCTTGAGCAGCCAGAGCGAGATCGGGATCAGCGCGATGACCGCCGCGAAAGCGGTCAGCGCGGGCCAGATGGAGGGGGACGATGTCACGTGAGAGGTGTTTGCAGTGTGCGCCCGGCGGTCAGCAGAGCCATCTTCGGATCATACAGAGCGGGTTTCGGTCAGCGGTCAGGGGCGATTGAGCCGCCGTACCCGTTCCGATGGGGTCACGATATCGGTCAGGCGAATGCCGAACTTGTCGTTCACGACCACCACTTCGCCCTGGGCGATCAGGCAGCCGTTGACCAGCACGTCCATGGGTTCTCCTGCCATGGCATCGAGTTCAATAACCGAGCCCTGCGCAAGCTGCAGGATGTGCTTGATCGGAATGCGCGTGCGGCCGAGCTCCACGGTCAATTGCACCGGGATGTCCAGGATCATGTCGATGTCCTGGCGCGATTCGCGCGAGCCCGATCCGCCCGAGAGTTTTGGGAACATGTGGCTGGCGTCGGCCACCCGCTCGGCCGGCATGACCTCGGTGGTCTGGTCGAAATTGGACGGATTGGCTTGTGCCAGCGCAGCCGCCCATTCGTCTGCGAGTGCGTCCTGTTCGCCTGCTGCAGCGGTATCGGGTGAGGTCATGTGGTGCTCCGGCGGATGTAAGAAGGTTGCAGATGGCTGCGGCTAATCGGGCTTGACTGCGTGTGCATGACTGCGTGTGCGTTACTGCGCCTGCGGCAGGCTCAGAATGTCCTGCACGCGGACGGCGTAATGGCCGTTCGATACGCCATACGCGCAATCGAACACCGGCACGCCATCGGACTTGGCGACGATGCGCTCGAGTAATTCGAGCTCGATAAAGTCGCCCGCCTTCAGGGCCATCAGTTCACCGACGGTGGCGTTGGCATGGCCCAGTTCGGCTGCAATCTCGATTTCAGCGGACTTGATCTGCTGGGTCAGCAGGCTCACCCAGCGCTTGTCGGTTTCCATGGAGTCGCCCTGCAGCGACGAATACAGGACGTCGCGGATCGGCTCCAGTGTGGAGTAGGGAATGCAGATCTGAAGGTCACCACCCAACTCACCGATCTCCAGCGAGAAGGTCGTGGCCACCACGATTTCGCCGGGTGTGGCCACATTGGCAAACTGCGGATTCATTTCTGAGCGCATGTATTCCAGGCTCAGCGGATAGATCGTGGCCCAGGCCTTGTGATACTCCTCGAGCATCACTTCGAGCATCCGCTGGATGATGCGCTGCTCAGTGGCGGAAAAGTCGCGCCCCTCGATCCGGTATTGCATGTTGCCGCTGCCGCCAAACATGCTGTCGATGACCGTGAAGACCAGCTTCGGGTCACAGATCACCAGACCATTGCCGCGCAGCGGCTTGACCGCGACCACGTTGATGTTGGCCGGCACCTGCACCCCGCGCAGGAATGCGCTGAACTTTTGCACGCGAATCGGGCCGACTGAGATCTCAGGGTTGCGCCGCATGAAATTGAACAAGCCCACCCGCAGGTTGCGTGCAAAGCGTTCGTTGATGATCTCCAGCGTGGGCATGCGCCCGCGCACGATGCGCTCTTGCTTGGCCAGGTCGTAGGGGATCGGGCCCTGAGTGCTGACTGCCGACGTGGCAGGTGCATCGTCGACGCCTTCCAGCAGCGCATCGACTTCTTCCTGGGAGAGAAACTGCTCGGCCATCGCGGATGCCTGATCGGTCGAAGGTTATTGAACGATGAACGAGGCGAAATGGACTTGCGTCACCGGATTGGGAACCGGTGCCGGTTTGGGCTTGGCGACCTTGGCGGGCTTGGTGCTCTTGCCGTTGCCGTTTTTGTCCTTGCCGCCCTTGTCCTTGCTGGACTTCACGGGCGGCTCGTCGTCGCCGTCATCGCCCTGTTCGTCTTCCGGGACCCAACCGAGCTGACGGCCGGCGGCCACGGAAATTTCTTCGGCGAGCGTTTGCTTGCCATCACGGGTAGTGAGTTCAGAGGCCTTCTTGGAAGAAATCAGCAACAGGATTTCATTGCGCACGGCTGGCATGCGCTCGGTCACCTTTGCGTTGGCTTCCTTGCCTTCCACTTCCAGCACGACACCCACCTGCGCGTAGCGGTCGGATTCGGAGTCGGACAGGTTGACCACGAAGGGCTCAAGCGTCACGAAGGCTCGCGTGGCCTTGCGTTTTTCCTCAGCCTTGGCGGCTTCTGCCGCAGCGTCAGGTTCACCACGACCCATGAACCACCAGGCGCCACCACCGCCGCCGCCCAGCAGCACGACGGCCGCCAGGGCGATGATCAGCATCTTCTTTTTGCCGCCCTTGGCGGGTGCGCCGTCGGCGGCGGGTTCGGGTGTGGCCTTGCTCATGGGTTCTCCGGCTCAGTGGCGCCGTATCCAGCGCATCGCATGAACCGATCTTAGGAACTCTTGAGTCGCCTGAAGTCCTGAAAAGAGCGGGCTGCCGGGGTCAATTCCCCGGCTCAGGTACGAGCGGTCGGTTTGTCAGGCGAAAAGGTCGATGCGACCGGCTACATGCGGGCGCGGCCCACGCCCTGCTGGCTGCACGCCTTGTCCCTCGTCCTGAGATCCACCGAGCTTGGCACCGCGGCCGTTCGCCGCGCGCCCTGCCGCCGCATGTGCGTCCGACCAGGCTTCACGCTGGCCACCGCTGCCAGCATCGATGCTGGTGTGACCCAAACTGAGTCCTTGTTCGGCCAACAGTTCACGCAGTCTGGGCAGGGCCTGTTCGATCGCGGCACGGGTTTGCGCGTGCGTGGCATTGAATCCGAAGCTGGCTGCGTCGCGCTCCATCGAGAGCGCAATCCGAATCGGACCAAGGTCAGGTGGGTTCAAGGTCAGCTCAGCGGTCTGCAGGCCCTCACGCACCATCCAGCTCACGCGTTCACCGAATGCAGCGCCAAAGCGCGGCGATCCGAATGGCACGGTGATTGGATACGACGCGGGCGGCGGTGCGGCAGGTGGCTGTGAATCGCTCCCTTGGATCAGCGCGCGCAGCGTCTGGCCAAATGGCTGGGCGCTGGCCGGTGTAGTCGGTGCCTCGGCTGCTCGCTCGCTTGCACGTTGCAGCGTCTCTTGAAGTGCTGAGCCGCCAGGATGTGATCCGGCACCCGGCAGGGAGGCTGTCGCTGCTGCGGTGTCGGCATCCCGTGCAACGTTCTTGGTCCCCGCGCTCTGAGAGGCGTTGGCAGATGCGCTCAATTCAACACGTTCTGCCTGTTGACCCTGCTTGCGCGCGGGAGCCAGATCGAGCGCGTCCGAACGTGTGTCGATCTCGCTGTCTGTGGCGACGGGTTCGCCCGCTGCCTGGTCTGGGTCAGACTGAGCTTGCCCCAGTGTGGCTTCAAGCAAGACGTTGTGTTGGACAGGCGCCTGGGTCGCGCTTGCGTCCAATGGGGCGATTGCGAGTTGAGGATCGCTCGCTCGCGCTTCAGTACTGATGGGATCGTCGGTGCTCGCAGCCGCTGAAGATGTCGGATTGTCCTGTGGTGTGAGTGCCGTGGCGGACTCGGCTGTGCTGGCTACCAAGGCGTTGTCAGCCCGGGCGCCGGAGGAACCGTGTGCATCCGAGTGAGCCGTGTGCGCTTTGGCATGCCCGAGGGCTTTACCCGGTGTCTGTGCCTGTCCAGGCCGTCCGGGTGATCCGTCTTCGACATGCGCGCCCTGTGCAGTGCTGGGGGCTGTGCGCTCGGAGTCTGTTTGGTGCTCGCCGGTATGGTTTTGATGGGCGCTTGCTGCCGCCTCACGTGCAGCGGCTTGCGTGCCTTCCGCGCCGCCCTCTTGCTGCCCGGGTTGATCGGTCTGTTCACGCTCCACCTGCGAGAGCACGCGTGAGAAGGGCGCCTCCGGCGATGGTGTGGGAGCACCGGTGGATGAGCCGCGCGGGCGCACCGGGGTCACGGGTTCAATGCGAAGGGCGTCGAGGTTCATCGTGATGTATCCCGTGTACGTTGGCGGGTACTCAAATCGCTGGCGTATTCGTCAAGCAGTCGTTGCTCGCGTCGGGTCTGTTTGAGTTGGTCGCGCTGGGCCTGGCGTTGCGCGATCGTCTCGAAGGCCTTGAGTCGCTGTTGTGCCTGCATGACCTGCGCTTGCCGCGACTGGACCAGTTGCTCCTTGGCGGCGTGTTGCCCCGACTGCTGACGAATCGCGGTGATCAAGCGAGCATCGAACTGCCCTGCAATGCGCAACTGCTCGGTATTGCTCTGTTGCCCCTCGCGCAGTGGGCCGCGGGTGATCGATTCGTCGCGGTACTCGGTCAGGGTGCGCAGGGTCTGCGCAGCCGCATCGCGCTCGCGACCGGCTTGCACGGCAACTTTAACCGCGTCATCGCGCAGCGACAGCGCGCGGTCGATCAGTAGTCGCAGCAGCTTGTTGTCCATCAGGCGGCCTGCATCCGTGCGGCCACACCGACCGTATCCATCTCTTTGAGGGTCGGCCCGATCAGCGCCTCCAGGGCTCGCCGGCTGGCACCAAAGTCAGCTCCCTCGGTCATGCCCTGTTGCAGCAGGGCCGAGATGCGCGGCATGAGTGCAATGGCCAGGTCGGTCTGCGGGTCGCTGCCCTGCACGTAGGCGCCCACCGAAATCAGGTCGCGGCTACGGCGATACCGGCTCCACAAGGCCTTCAGGCGACGCGCGAATTTCAGATGGTCCGGGTCGGTCACCTGATGCATCACCCGTGAAATGGATTGCTCGATATCGATGGCCGGATAGTGGCCTTCCTCGGCCAGCGAGCGGTCCAGCACCAGATGGCCGTCCAGAATCGCGCGGGCTGAGTCGGCGATCGGGTCCTGCTGGTCATCGCCTTCGGTGAGCACCGTATAAAACGCGGTGATCGAGCCGCCACCGGCCGGCCCGTTGCCGGCACGCTCCACCAGCGCAGGCAAGCGCGCAAACACCGAGGGCGGATACCCCTTGGTGGCCGGCGGCTCACCGACGGCCAGGGCCACCTCGCGCGCGGCCATGGCATAGCGCGTGAGTGAATCCATGAGCAGCAGCACATTGAGACCCTGGTCCCGGAAGTGCTCGGCAATGGCCGTGGCATAGACCGCGCCTTGCATGCGCAACACCGGCGAGCAGTCGGCTGGCGCAGCCACCACCACGGCGCGCTTGAGCCCTTCACGTCCGAGGATATCTTCGATGAATTCCTTCACCTCGCGGCCTCGTTCACCGATCAGACCCACCACCGTGACATCGGCGGCGGTGTAGCGGGCCATCATCCCAAGCAGCACACTCTTACCCACGCCTGAGCCTGCAAACAAGCCCAGGCGCTGTCCGCGGCCCACGGTGAGCAGGCTGTTGATGGTCCGTACGCCGGTATCGAGCGGCTCGCGCACCGGGTCACGTTCCATGGCATTGATCGGGCG
>CANHUQ010000164.1 GCA_947463885.1 Burkholderiales bacterium | reverse complement strand
TCCATCCGCTTACCGTTGCGGGGGCAGCGCAGGTTGGGTCAGATCCTGTGGGGTGACCTTCCTGCTTCCCGTTTAACTCGGTGCATGACGATGCATGCACCAGGCACCAACGCATTGAGGTTAACACTGTCTTTCTGAGCGCGTCGGCGGCGGTGCAATTCGCGAAATGCGCAGGCCCCGCCGTTGCGGGGCGCAGCACCTGGCCTCAGGGGTTGTTTGCCCGAGCGCTCAGGGTGGCCGCACAATGGCTTGCTTTGCCGCACTGACCTGTGCCGATGAACGTACCCGAACCTTTTGTACTGATGCAGCGCCTGCTGCCCAAGCGTGCGTTGACCGTGGTAGCTGGTCGCCTTGCCTCGGCGCGCGCCGGCTCACTGACCCATACGCTCATCCGTCGCTTTGTGGCGCGCTATCAGGTCGATATGAGCGAAGCGCTCGATCCGAGGATCGAGTCGTACGAGAGCTTTAATGCGTTTTTTACGCGGGCCCTGCGCCCGGGTGTGCGCCCGCTTGCCCGGTCTGACTGGGTATGCCCGGTGGATGGTGCCGTTAGCCAGTACGGCCGGATCGAGCATGACCGGGTCATCCAGGCCAAGGGCCACACCTACAGTACGCAGGCCTTGCTGGGCGGCGATCAGGACCTGTCTGCAACGTTCAAGGACGGATGGTTCGCCACGCTCTACCTCAGTCCGCGCGACTACCACCGCATTCACATGCCCTGCGAAGCGCGGCTCGCGCGCATGACCCACATTCCCGGCAGCCTGTATTCCGTGAACCCTGCGACCGCGCGTGGCATCGAGGGCCTCTTTGCACGCAATGAGCGGGTGGTGTGTCTGTTCGACACTGCACGCGGGCCGTTTGCGCTGATCCTCGTTGGCGCAACGATCGTAGGCAGCATGGCCACGACCTGGCATGGCGTCGTGAATCCGCCCCGATTCGGTGCGCCGCGCCGATGGGACTATGCGCCAGGCGCCATCCATCTTGATCAAGGCGCTGAAATGGGGCGCTTTCTGCTGGGTTCGACCGTGGTCATGTTGTGGCCGACCGGGCCGCTGCAGTTCAATGCGGCTTGGGCGCCCGGCACATCCGTGCGCATGGGCGAGGCCATGGCGCACTCAGTCGTTGTCTGAGACGCGAAATTCCTGCGGAAAACCTGCACTTTCGCGCGGCTTCGTGAGTAGAATCGCTTCGCATCAGCGCAGTCCTGCTGTGGAACGCTGATCTGCGAACATCAAGCTCAACCCTCACAAGGACACCCTCGAGACATGGCGACCACCACCAAGAAGCCTGCGGCCAAGAAGGCCCCTGCCAAGAAGCCTGCAGCGAAGAAGGCTGCTCCCGCCAAAAAAGCGGCAGTCAAGAAAGCGGCCCCCGCTGCTGCTAAAGCCGCAACACCTAACGTGAAACCGGCCCCGATGAAGCCGATCGCCAAGCCGCTGGGCAAGCAAGGTCTGCTGGCACACCTGGCTGAATCCGCTGCAGTCGAGCTCAAGGCTGTGAAAGCCGTGATCGCGAATCTCGAAGCCACCATCCTCGCCTCGCTCCACAAGAAAGGTGCTCGCGGTTTCGTGTGGCCTGGCCTCTTCAAGGCCACGCTGGTCTCTACCCCGGCCCGTCCGGCTCGCAAGGGCATCAATCCGTTCACCAAGCAGGAACAGATGTTCGCGGCCAAGCCGGCCAGCGCGAAGATCCGCATTCGCGCCCTTAAGAAGGCGAACGAAGCGATCAAGTGATCGCTGTGTATCGGCCTTGAACCTCGCGTTCGAGGCCTGTGCACCCAACGGCCCGCACACGTGATGGTGGCGGGCCGTTTTCATGTGCGCCGACCGTGGAGCCGCACATGCCGAGGCTGCACGCGAGCATCGTTGCCGGCTGTGCCGTTCACACACATCGGCAAAACACTTGGGATTGTCGTTTTGAGACGCTGTGTGTCGCAGCCGCAGCCGCTCGAGCTTAGGATGTGGGGATGAACCCGTCTACATTCGCTCCAAGACCTGCCCCCGGCGGCCACCGCCCCCTCGACGGCATCACTGTCGTATCGCTTGAACATGCGATCGCAGCACCTTTCTGTACCCGCCAGCTGGCTGACCTGGGTGCCCGGGTCATCAAGATCGAGCGCCCCGGGCGGGGCGACTTTGCTCGCGACTATGACCAGCGCGCCCGCGGACTGGCCTCGCATTTCGTCTGGGTCAACCGTTCAAAGGAAAGCCTGACGCTGGATCTGAAACAGCCTGAAGCCCTGGAGATCTTGCGTCAGCTGCTCACGACTGCCGATGTGCTGGTGCAGAACCTGGCTCCAGGCGCGGCAGCGCGCATGGGGATGTCGTGGGAAGCATTGCGTGAGGCGCACCCGAAGCTCGTCGTGTGCGATATCTCGGGCTATGGCAGTGATGGGCCGTATCGCGACAAGAAAGCCTACGACCTGCTGATCCAGAGTGAAGCCGGCTATTTGTCAGTCACCGGCACTCCCGAAGAGCCGTGCAAGTCAGGCAACTCCATCGCCGACATTGCCGCGGGGATGTACGCCTATTCGAGCATTCTCGCCGCCCTGTTGCAGCGCGGCCGCACGGGACTGGGCTCGCATATCGACGTATCGATGCTCGAAGCGCTGGGCGAGTGGATGAGCTTTCCGCTCTACTACACCTACGACGGTGCTGCGCCGCCGCCACGCCATGGCGCATCCCACGCCACGATCTATCCCTACGGCCCGTTTCAGACGGGTGATGGGCGTACGGTGATGCTGGGTCTGCAGAATGAGCGCGAGTGGGTGGCGTTTTGCGAGAAGGTGTTGTGCTTGCCGCAGTTGGCCACTGACCCGCGCTTTGCCAGTAATGCGCTGCGCAACGCCAACCGGGCCGACCTGTCCGCCCTGGTCCTGCGCACGTTTGCAGCCCTGAGTGCAGCGCAGCTCATCGAGCGCCTGGAGACCGCGCAGATTGCCAACGCGCAAGTTAACAACATGGCAGACCTCTGGGTGCATCCGCAGTTGCAGGCGCGCGAGCGTTTCGTCGAGGTGGGCTCAACGGCGGGCCCGCTGCAAGCCTTGCTGCCGCCGGGCGTACACAGCAGCTTTGATTACCGTATGGACCCGGTGCCTGGAGTAGGCGAGCACACTGATGCGATCCTGCGGGAGCTGGGGCGTGCTGACCGGATTGAAGCGCTGCGCGCAAGCGGCACCGTCTGACCGCGTTCAACTGAATATCGATTTCAATCTGTCCACTGGAGGATCATCATGGCCGCAAAAAAACAGCGTCACGTTTCGCCCCATGTGGCGGAGTATCCGCCCGGCCACTGGTCGAATTGCCTTAGGGTCGGCGACGTCGCCTATGTTTCGGGCATGACATCCCGCGCTGCCGATCTCAAGACGATCGACGGAGCCAATGCCTATGAGCAGGCGAAGATCATCTTCAGCAAGATTCGCCACTGCGTGGAAGCCGCTGGCGGGCGTATGGATGATGTCGTCAAGATCACCATCTTCGTGACCGACATCGCCTACAACCAGGAGGTTTGGCGTGCCAGGCGCGAGTTTTTCACGGGCGACTTCCCGGCCTCCACACTGGTGCAGGTGGCGGGTCTGGGTACCCCGCAGACGATGGTCGAGATCGATGCCATCGCACACATCGGCTGCAGTGCCTGAGGCGAGCGCCTGCAGGCAAGCTTGCAGCCTTAAAAACCCAGTTCTTTGAGCAAATCGTCGACTTCAGATTGCGAGTTCACGGTGTCCGAGCGGCCCGCCACCACCTGCGGGCCTTCGAGCATTTCCTGATGGCGCGAGCGGTGATCCTCAGGAGCCGACTCAAGCAGCAATGACACCAGCTCGGCCTCGATTTTTTGCGTGATGGCTTCGATCTTGCGGCATACCTGACCGGTAAGGTCCTGAAAGTCCTGGGCCATCATGATGTCGGTATGCAGGCTGGTGGTCTGGTTGGTACGCGCGACCGTGGC
This sequence comes from Burkholderiales bacterium, assembly GCA_947463885.1. Classification (GTDB taxonomy): domain Bacteria; phylum Pseudomonadota; class Gammaproteobacteria; order Burkholderiales; family Burkholderiaceae_E; genus UBA4615. The sequence goes on along the minus strand of CANHUQ010000164.1, from coordinate 4,786 downwards.
TGCCAGCACGGCTCGTGTTTGCACGAACAGCGCCTTGTAGCCGTGTTCCGGCCGATCGCCGCGTTCAATCAGCGCATCCCATTCGCGCAACAACCCGGCTGAGTCAGCGCGTGTAGCGTCCTGCAAGGGGCTGAGTTCGTCCAGTGTGTCGAGCACCTTCTGGGCGCTGCGCTCACACATCTCGGTCACATACTGCAAGCGGCTGCGTGCGTCAGGGATCGCGGCCGCAATATCTGCCAGCGAGCGGTCGAGGCTGAGCGCCTCGAGGCTTGCGTGCAGATTGCGGGTGATCTGCCCGACGCGGTCGCGCAGATGTTTCGCATTGCCGCAGGTGCACTGTTCACAGACGCCATTGGTATTTGCGTTCGGGCAAACCGAGATCTCGCCATCGGGCACTGCGCCAGTGGGTGCCGCGGATGGCGCGACAGCCGTTGGGGGCGGAGCCTGAACGGGCGCCGCCACCACGGCGGTGCCCGCCTGCAGTTCAGCTTGCGCGCGTACCGATTCGAACAGCGCGTCCAGGTCTTCAATCTCTTCGATGCGGTCGGTGCTCATGGTGATCGCTCCGTCCCGTTCAGGCTTTCGCCGTGCCGAGGATTTTCTGGATCTTCTCTTCGAGCACGGCCTTCGAGAATGGCTTCACGATATAGCCGCTTGCGCGCAACTGAGCCGCTTTCAGGATGTCCTCCTTGCGCGCTTCTGCAGTGACCATCAGGACCGGCAGTGCAGCGAGGTCGGGGTCCTGGCGGATGGCCTCGAGCAGCTCGAAGCCGTTCATGTTGGGCATGTTGATGTCGGTCACAACGAAATCGAACGGGCAGGGCGCGGACAGCTTGAGCTTGCCAAGCGCCACACGGCCATCGTCGGCTTCATCGCAGTCGTTGTGGCCCATCTCTTTGAGCAGGCCGCGCACGATCCGGCGCATGGTGGAGAAATCGTCGACGACGAGGAATTTCAAAGCGTCCTCACGGTGGAAGGTCCGGTCAGTGGACGATACGTGGCCCGAGCCGATTCAACCCGCTGAAATGCGCCGTAAACCCCGCCAAATTGCATCGTTCAGGGTAGCCCGATCAAGGGGGCTACCGCGCGTCGCCTGAAATCGACCGCCGAAGACAGATCACCCGCCCGACGCCCGGGCGGGGACTGCCCTCACTCCCGAAAGCGTGGGGGACGCTTGTCCAGAAAGGCGCGGATCCCCGCACCGCACTCTTCGCTGTACATGCTCTCGATCAGCGTGTCGCGTTCATCATCCAGCTGCTCACGCAGGGTGCTGTGCTGGGCCGCATAGGCCAGCCGCTTGATGCGGCCTTGCGCACCGGCTGGGCCATCGGCCAGCCTCGCAGCCCAATCCAGCGCCTGCTGCAGTGCTGCGCCCGGGGCCGTTACGCGATTCACCAGGCCGAGCTGATGCATGCGGGCCACCGGAATCGGCTTTGCATCCAGGAACATTTCAAGGGCCAGCTGATGCGGCAAGGCCTGTGCAAGCCAGTGCGAGGTGCCGCAGTCAGGCGACAGCCCGATTTTGGCGTAGGACATGACGAGGGTTGCGTTCTCTGCTGCCACCATCAGGTCGCAGGCCAATGCCACACCTAAGCCGCCGCCGGCGGCAGCGCCCTCAACGGCCGCCAGAATCGGTTGCGGGCATTCGCGCATCGCCAGAAGCCAGCCATGGGCGGCATCGACATGTTCCGACTGTGTATGGGGCGGCTTGTCGCGCTGCTCCACCATGCGGTTGATGTTGCCGCCACCGCAAAAATGGCCGCCTTCGCCGCACAGGACAATGGCGCCGATCGAGGTGTCGCGCTTGAATGCACGAAACGCTTCAAGACCCTCGTCGAAGATGGCGCGGGTGAGTGCATTGCGCTGCGTGGGATTGCTGATCGTGACGATGGCCACGCGACCCTCTCGGGTGATACGCAGCCCGGGCGTGGGCGCGGCAGTGGAGGCGTTTTGAGTGCTGCTCATGGCGATGTCCTGCACAGTGCGTGCGGTGGGGGATCAAGCAGGCCTGACCTGCGGAATTTTCTGGTCTGAACCGGAGCGGGATTCGAAGATGACCTGAACCGGCAGGCCGATCCGTACGGCCTGCGGAGCGCAGCCGGTCACGTTGCACAGGAACCGGATGCCTTCGTCCAGATCCACCAGTGCAATGACATAGGGTGTGTCGCCGGCGAAGGCTGCGAGGGGGGCTCGGTTCACCACAGTGAAGCTCGCCACGGTGCCGGTGCCGCGCGCCTGCTCCCAGGCCAGATCGCCGGCGCGGCAGTGACTGCACAGGGAACGCGAATAGAACTGCGCTGCGCCACAGGCGCGGCATCGCTGGAACATGAAGCGGCCCTGATTAGCGCCGTCCCAATAGGGGCGGCTGTCGGCATCGGGGACGGGAACGGGTTTGGCGGGTGGTGTGGTCATGCTGCGGTCCTGAAGGGTGCGATCGGCGCGGCCAAGGCGTGGGTTCAGTTCCGTGCCATCACGATGGAGCAGTGCCCGGAGAAGATGCCGCCCAGCGTGTGGGCGAAGGCCAGTTCAGGGGCGTGCACCTGGCGTGGCCCGCATTCGCGGCGCAGCTGTCTGACTGCTTCGACCACGTGGAACATGCCGCCGGAAGCGCCTGAGGATCCATACGACAGCAGCCCCCCGTTGGTGTTCAGCGGGAACCGGCCGTCAATGGCGAAGTCACCGGCCAGCGCGGCAGGGCCCGCTGCGCCACGTTCATAAAAGCCCATGGATTCCAGGCAGATCAGCACGGTGCTCGAGAAGCAGTCGTAAACATGCGCGGTGTCGATATCGCTGCGTGCGACGCCTGCTCGGCCAAAGGCGGTCGCGGCCGAGTCTTTACATCCGAAATCGGTCAGCGATGGCGCCATGAAGATGTGCTCGTGGGTATGGCCTTCGCCTACGCCCAGGATGCGCACCGCGGTTTTGGGCAGGTCGCGTGCCACCGTGCCTGCGCTGACCACGACCGCTGCCGCACCGTCCGACACGAGTGCGCAGTCCAGCATGCGCAGCGGTGAGGCGATCGGTTTGCTGTTGCGCACATCGTCCATCGTGATGGGCTTGGTCATGTGCGCATTCGGATGCTTCGCTGCATTGGCCCGCTGATTAACTGCGACAGCGGCCATGTGATCAGTGGTGAGCCCGTACTCGTGCATGTAGGCCTGAGCCGCCAGCGCAAAGGCTGCCGGCACCGACAATCCATAAGGCTGCTCGTACTGCGCATGGGCGATATCGGCCAGGGTCGATTGAACACGGTCTCCCAGGCCTGTGAGGCGGTTGTCCCCGGTGATGCACAGCACATGCCGGCACATGCCCGACTCGACCAAGGCCACCGCATGGGCCACCAGCAGGCCGCCGGTCACGCCACCCATCGAGATCGAGGCACTCACCTTCGGGTGCATGCCGACATACTCGGCGAAGACGCTGCCCAACATCAGCTGCGGCGAGGTGAACGAATAGCCGGTGAGCAGACCATCAATCTCGTCCACTCGAAGCCCAGCGTCGGCAATGGCGCCGAGCCCGGCTTCGGTATGCAGGGACATGCAGGTGCTCTCTGGCAGCGCACCGACTTTCGTGTCGTATACACCGCTGATGAGGGCCTTGGCGGTCATGGTGTGGGTCTCCTGGATGGGGCTCGGTGTCAGGGGAGTGAGGGGTATTAGCGGGGCATTGGCGGGTCATTGGTGGGCATCAGCGCCGCCACATCGGTGCTCGCGCACGCACTGGGTCGAGCAGTGACCAGTCGCCCTGTTCGACGCTGAAGCCCTGGGGAAAGGGCGGACGTGCTTCCATCCCGAGGGACTGCATGACCCGGTCGTCGCGGTAGTAGCACTGCACGGCGACACTGACCAGCAGCATGGCGCGGCTGCGATGCTGCTGGCGAAAGTCCTGAACGGCGGTTGCACGTTGTTCGGGTGTCAGGTCCGCCAGCGGCCCTGAGGCGGCTTCATGCAAGCGCGCCAGCGCCTCCTGCGCAGCCTCGGGCTGGCGCCCCAGCGTCGCCAGTACATCAGCCAGGATGAGCGGGTCGTCTGCACCGGGAACGCCATGGCGCTGGCTGGCCGGAATCATCATGGCCAGCAGCAGACGCAGGGATTCACGCTGGGTGTCATCCAGAACAGGGGCGCGCGCCACTGGAATCACGTTGGCCTGCACGGCAGGGCTTGCGTCTGCTGCAGGCGTGCCCGGAGATGGGTTCGAGCGGGTCATGATGGATTGGCCTGCAGGGAAGTGGAGAGGGCGCAGCGTCAGTCGAACAGGTTGGCCAGTCGCTGCTTCATCTGGTCGGCCACATACAGGGCCAGCGCCTGGATCGTCGAGGTCGGGTTCACACCGGCCGAGGTCACGAAGATGCTGCCGTCCACGATGAACAGGTTCTTGACGTCGTGGCAGCGTCCCCATTCGTTGACCACCGAGTGACGCGGGTCACGACCCATGCGCGCAGTGCCCATGAGATGCCAGCCACCCACCGCAAGCGGCGCTTCACTGCTGACGTCCCAGGCCCCTGCAGCCTTGAGGATCTCGGTGCCGCGGGCGATGGCATGGGCCAGCATGCGCTGGCTGTTCTCACTCAGTTGATAGGTGATCTTCGGGGCCGGGATGCCGTTGGGGTCCTTCAGATCGGGGTCGAGGGTGACGGTGTTGTGTGCTTCAGGCAAGTCTTCGCAAATGGCGACCATCCCCGTGCTGCGATTGAACAGCCGTCGCATCGCATCATGGTGACCATCGCCCCAGGGAATGCGCCCGCCACTCATGCCTGCCAGGGCGGTGAGCACCGGCCCGCGACCGC
>CANHUQ010000163.1 GCA_947463885.1 Burkholderiales bacterium | reverse complement strand
TTGGACGGCCGTCAGGTGGAGCTGGACTATTCCGCCAGCCGCCATACCGAGGGCACGGAGCGATTCGTCACGGCGATCGTGCGTGACGTGACCTCGATGAAAGAAGCGGAGGCACGCTTCACAGCACTCTTCATGCAGTCTTCAGAGCCGCAGATGCTGTTTTCCCTGCCCGATCGCGTTGTCATCGACTGCAATGAAGCCGCAGTCACCCTGTTGGAAGCCGGTGATCGATCAAGACTGATCGGACGCACCGCGTACGAACTCATCCCGAGCACGCCCAATCCAGACGGTCTTGACCTGAGCGCGGAACAGATGCGCGCCGGCCAGAAGGCGTTGAATCACTCCCTCGATGCCCAGCCGCGAACCCGCACCACGGCTCGCATTCAAACCTTCTCCGGGTCCCTGATCATGGTCGACCTCAGCGGTGCCCAAGTGCGACTGGGCGGGCAGGTCACCCGTCTGCTCACCTTGCGCGATCTCACCGCCATGGAGCGAGACGCGGCAGAACTGCGCAATGCCCGGGAAGCGGCCGAAGCGGCCGCTCAGGCCAAAGGGCGATTCCTGGCCGTCATGAGCCATGAGTTGCGCACGCCCATGTCAGGCATCATCGGGATGATCGACATGCTGGGCGAAACCCGCATGGATCTGGAGCAGGCCAAGTTCCTGAGCGTGCTGCGCAATTCCTCGCACGCCCTGCTCACCGTGCTCAATGACGTGCTCGACTACTCGAAGCTCGAAGCGGGGCGGGTTGAGCTGGAGCAGGTCGATTTTGATCTGGATGCGCTGGTCTCAAGCGTGATGGCCGTTCATCGCGCCACGGCCCTGCAGCGCAACACCACGCTGACGGTCGACTGGAGCAGCGAACCGATCCGGGCGTTGCGCGGCGACCCCACGCGCTTGGCCCAGGTTCTGCACAACCTAGTCGGCAACGCTGTCAAATTCACGTCAAACGGCACGGTGACGCTCAAAATGCAGACCCTGCCTGCGAGCAACGGGCAGCTCACACTCGCGGCCCAGGTGCGCGATACCGGCGTGGGCATGGCACCCGAAATACTGGAGTCGCTCTTTCGCCCCTTTTCGCAAGGCGATGCCTCAACCACCCGCCGATTCGGTGGCACCGGGCTGGGTCTGGCGATCTGCCGTCAACTGGTGATTGCCATGGGCGGCAGCATTGACGTGGACTCTGCGGCCGGGCGCGGCTCCGCTTTCAACTTTACCGTCACCCTGTCTCGCGCCATCGGCATACCCGATCCGCAGGCCGATCCATTGTCTCCGATCATGTTGCCCCAGTCCCGACGCAGCCTGAGGCTGCTCGCGGCGGAAGACAACCCGACCAACCGCTTGCTGCTCGAGTTGCGTCTGCGCAAGATCGGTCATCAGATCGATCTGGTGGAAGACGGCGAGCAGGCGGTGGAGGCCGCACGCTTTGGCGACTACGACGCCATCCTGATGGACATCCACATGCCGGTCCTGGATGGCGCTGCCGCCACCCGCGCCATTCGTGCGCTGCCCGAGCCGAACGGAAGCGTACCGATCATCGGCCTGTCAGCCGACGCGCTGCCCGAGATGCGCGAACAGCATATGACCAGTGGTCTGACGGCCTATCTGACCAAACCCATCGACTGGTCGGCGCTGGCCCGTCTGATCGAAGTGTCGGTACCGCCCGATCGGGGCACGCCTATCCAAGCCATGCAGCAGACCGCCTCCGACCTGGCCTCCCTGGACGTTCCGGTCTCTGACCGGCTGGACGCCTTCCATGTCGATGCCGTGCGCAACGAATTCGGTGCCGACAACTGGGAGCTGATTGCCCATGTGTTCTGGCCCCGCGCCGATGCCGATCTGGCCGCCTGCGTACAGGCCACGACGCAATCTGATCGGGGGGCCAGACGCATGGCTGCGCACAGCCTCAAGGGTGCTGCCACCACCCTGGGGTTTCATTCGCTTGCGCAAGCTGCAGCCAACCTCGAGCACTGCGAAGATGTCGCGGCGCCCGCCGCCCTCGATGCCCTGCGCAGGCAGTTTGCAACGACAGCAGCCGATTGGCGCACTGCCGCGGAAGTCGCTCATTGAACCAGCCTGTTGAACCGCCGTCAGACACAGGCCAGGGCGCACATCGTCGCGCCAGTCGTCGGGCACACCGTCGCGCATGCCTGACCGCGCTGGCGGCCCTGCCCTGGATCGCGCAGGCGCCAAGGGCCCGCGCGCAGTCCGACGGCTCCCTGGATGTCCCCTTCGTGACCACACCGCAAAATGTGGTCGACGCAATGCTGGCGCTGGCGGGTGTGGGCCCAGGCGATCGACTGCTGGATTTGGGATCGGGCGACGGTCGCATTGTCATCACCGCGGCGCAGCGCTGGGGCATTGAAGCCACCGGCGTGGAAATCGACCCGGCGCTGATCGAGCGCGCCCGGGCCGAGGCGCAACGCGCGGGCGTCGCTCACCGTGCGCAGTTCATCGAGGCCGATCTCTTCAAGGTGGACCTGACGCAGGCCACCGTGATCACCATGTATCTGTTGCCCGATGTGAATCTGCTGCTGCGCCCTCGCCTGCAACAGCTTCGCCCCGGCACACGGCTGGTCTCACACGACTGGGACATGGGCGACTGGGAGCCCGATCGCACGGTGCTGGTCGATGCGCCGGACAAGATCGTAGGGTTGCGCAAACAGAGCCGTTTGATGCTCTGGACAGTCGGTGGCCCGCAAAGTGCGCGCCCGATGCGCTAGAGTGCTCCCCGATCGCGCCCGGATCGCCCGGCGCGCAGCCTCGGAGTCTTGCCATCATCGGTGCGTTCGCCATTCGTCCTGAAGTGCTTCGGCTGATCCTCACCGCGCTGGGCGCGTTGCTTGTACTGTGGCAGCGCCTGCTGGTGCCTGTATTGCTGGGCCTGCTGGTCTATGCCTGGAGCTGTCTGCTCGCCGATCGCCTGTCACGTCGATTCGGTACCGGGCGCGGGGTGGCGGCGGCAGCCGGCGCCATCGTCGGTCTGCTGGTGTTCGCTGCGTTTTCGGGCCTGCTGACCTGGACAGTGGCGCTCGCCTCGGGGGAAGAGTTGCGCACGTTCCTGATGCGCATCGAAGACTCTCTCGATACCCTGCGCGAAGCCCTGCCCGAGTCCCTGGCGCAGTCCATCCCGGAAAATCTGATCGAGCTGCGCACGCAGATCTTCAGCTGGCTGCGCGACCATGCGGCGAGCCTGGGCGGTCTCACGGGCAAACTCGCCCATGGAGTGGTGCAGGGCATTTTCGCGATTCTGGTGGGCGCCATGGCCGCAGCGGCCACCTGGAGCCCTGGTCTGCTGATGTCCGAAGATCGGTTCATGGGCCGACTGCTGCTGGTGCTGGAACGTGTTGTACTGGCACAAGGACGGATTGCGCTGTTCAACACCAGCATGACCGCGCTCTACCTCTTTATGATCCTGCCCGCCTTCGGCTTCGTGCTGCCGTTTCGGGGTCTGCTGTGCCTGTTCACGCTGGTCACGGGCGTGCTGCCAGTACTGGGCAATCTGCTCGCCAATACGCTGGTCATGCTGATCTCGCTGGCCATCTCGCCTTGGCTCGCAGTGGCCTCGCTGGCCTTCCTGATCCTCATTCACAAGACCGAATACTTCATCAATGCCAGAACGGTCGGTGCGCGGGTACAGGTGGCTTCATGGGAGATCCTGGCTGCCATGCTGACAGGCGAAGCGCTCTTCGGGGTGCAGGGCCTCGTGGCCGCTCCGCTGCTCTTTCCATTCTTCAAGCGCGAAATCGCACGCCTGCGGGGGCCGTCAAAAGACTGACCTGCTGACTATCTCATCACCAGGCGTGGCGCAGCACAATCGTGCCGATACGCTGGGGGGTCAGGGAGCGCGCACCCGCGGGTGCTGTGAACTCGAGCGTTCTGAACTCCAGCCCCAGGTCGACCCAGGTCTGGGCACCCAGCGCCACAGAAGCGCCAGTCATGAGGTGCCCCACGGCGCTGCGGTGCTGCACCAGCGACTCATAACGCTTGGTCGGTCCGTCGATATACGCCTGATGCGCCACCGCGAACGCCTCGACTCCGAACCAACCGAACCAGCGGTGGGTGGACGTACCAGGCAGCTGGATCTCACCTGGCCAACTGGGGCCTGAAGGTAGCCCGGCGAACCGCAGCATCAGCCCGCCGCTGGCTTGTGTGAGCGGGCTCCCGATGACCACTGCGGTGCGGCTGACCAGGTCGAACTCAGGCGCGCCAAGCGGGTAGCTCACCAGTCTGGACCAGGCGAGCTGCGCCACCGGTTGCGGGCCCACTTGCCAGGCAAACCCCAACGCTTTCGGCTGATTGAGCACACGATGCACGGTGTTTTGGAGTTGCTCGCCCAGGGCGGCAGGACCTAATACGCCTGCCTGCAGCGACAGTGTCTGGCGCGTGCGCACGCCATGGGCCGCCACACTCAGGCTGCCGTACAACGAGGCGGCATAGGGCCAGTCGCTCGGCTGTGGCTGATCGGTGCCGGTCCAGGCGGGGGTATGAATCAGTTGTGTGAGGCCCCAGACCCGGTCGATGCGCGCGTTCGCATCACAGGCGAGTACCGCGCGGCACCACAGGGCCATGAGACGCGCGTCCGGGTCGGCCCGGTCGGCGGGTGCCGCCGTGCGCAGGAACAGCCCGCTCGAATACCAGCGTTCGCGCGACCCGGACGTGAAGGCGAGCTGGTCGTTGTCATGCGCAAACTCCACGACGCGCGGCACGGCGGCCAGTCCCGGCACGGCCGTGTCGGCCGCAGACGTCTGGGCCATGGCCTGGCCGCAGCCAATCATGGCCAGTACGGCCCAGAGCACCCGCGCTGCGGCAGTTCGCATGCCCTGCAGGCGGGCCATGCGCACCCCTTTTGCGCTCACTTTGCAGTCTCGCGGGCCCGCTGCTCCAGGGTTTCCCACTGCTCGAGCCACTCCATGAGTTGCGTCTCGATGGCCTGCAGACGCACCTGATCGGCCCGCAGCGCCTGGGCATCCTTGCGGTAGTACTCGGGGCCGTTCATTTCAGCCGTGAGCGCAGCCTGCTCGGCCTCCAGGGCCTCGATGCGCCCGGGCAGCTCCTGCAGATCGCGCTGTTCGCGAAAGGACAGCTTGCGCGGCCGCTCCGCGGGCTCACGCGCCGGCGGCGGTGCGCTGCGCTCAGCGTCGCTTCGTGCACCGCCGCTGCGGGTCGCATCGGATGGGGCGTGAGCCGCGTTCACCGTGTCGGCCACAGGTGACGGGCGCATGCGCAGCCAATCGCTGTAGCCGCCCACATATTCACGCCAGCGACCTTCGCCTTCGGCCACCAGTACCTGCGTGGCCACGTTGTCGAGAAACGCCCGATCGTGGCTCACCAGCAAGAGCGTGCCGCCGTAACCCTGCAGCGTGTCTTCCAGCAACTCGAGCGACTCGATATCGAGATCGTTGGTGGGCTCATCGAGCACCAGCAGATTGGCGGGGCGCGCAAACAGCCGCGCCAGCAGCAGCCGATTGCGCTCGCCCCCCGAGAGCGTGCGCACGGGTGCCTGAGCGCGTCGCGGCGAAAACAGAAAGTCGCCCAGGTAGCTCATCACATGCTTGCGCTCACCGCCCACCTCGATCCACTCGGAACCCGGGCTGATGGTCTCGGCCACCGAACGCTCCGGGTCGAGCTGTTCGCGCATCTGATCGAAATACGCCACCTGCAGTTGCGTGCCCAGCCTGCGCGTGCCGCGATCAGGCTCCAGCTCACCCAGGATCGTGCGCAACAGCGTCGACTTGCCCGCGCCGTTGGGGCCGATCAGACCCAGCCGATCACCACGCGTGAGCGTGAGCGACAGGTCCTCGATGATCGGGCGGCCATCGAAGGCCTTGCTCACGCCTTCCAGTTCAGCCACCAGCTTGCCGCTGCGCGCGCCTGCATCGAGCGTCATGCGCACCTGCCCCATGCTCTCGCGCCGGGCATCACGGTCGCGACGCAGTTGCTCGAGCCTGCGCACCCGGCCTTCATTGCGCGTGCGGCGGGCCTCCACGCCCTTGCGGATCCAGACCTCTTCCTGCGCCCAGAATTTGTCGAAGCGTCGCGCGGCCGTGCGCTCGGCCGCCAGCTGATCGGCCCGGGTGCGCAGATAGGTCGAGAAATTGCCCGGAAACGAGCGCAACACGCCGCGATCCAGTTCGACGATGCGGGTGGCCACGCCATCCAGAAAGAACCGGTCGTGCGTCACGAACACGGCCGCCGGCACCCGACGCAACAAGGTCTCCAACAGCTCGATGCCCGTGATATCCAGATGGTTCGTCGGCTCATCGAGCAGCAGCACATCGGGCTCGAGCGCGAAGGCCAGGGCCAGCGCGGCGCGTTTGCACTCGCCACCCGATGCGGTCGCCGGATCGGTGTTCGGATCCAGGCCGAAACGCTGCATGAACTCGGTCAGCCGGGCCTGTACCCGCCAGCGCTCGCGTTCATCTTCGATCTGCTCCAGTGCACCGCGGGCCACCAGGCTGTCATGCATGGAACTGGCCTGCGGCAATTCAGGTTCCTGCTCCACGGCCGCAATGCGCAGGCCATCGCGACGCTGCAGCAGCCCGTCATCTAGCGCGATGCGCCCGTGAATCACCGCGAGGAGCGACGATTTGCCGGTGCCATTGCGCCCGATCAGACCGACCCGCTCGCCGGACAGCAACGAGAACGAGGTGGCGTCAAGCAAGGGCAGGTCGCCAAAGGCGAGCTGGGCATCGGTCAGGGTCAACAAAGAAGAGGCGCTCATGTCCGGCGGCACGATACCCGAAGTTCGAACAAGTCCGCCGGAGCCCCTCGCTATACTGCGCAGGTTCGCCCAAGCCGGTCTGCGCCGCACGGCGTCTCCGCGTGCAGCCCACTCCGGTGGTTCACGCCGCTCTCTCCTTTCATTGCACCCCGGTTCGCATGTCCACTGCCGCCCTGTGGCTGATGTTTTGTTCGCCGTTTGCGGGCGCAGCACTGCTGTGGGCCTTCGAGCGCGCCAGCCTGCGCACCGACCCCGAGCGTCGCTTGCGACTGGCTGCCTGGTTGGCCGCAGCCTTTGCAGCCTTGGCCGCAGGCGCGCTGATCAGCCTGGCGCCAGCCGTGATCGCAGGCGAAGTGCAGCGCGCGCGCATCGACTGGCTGCCGGTCTTCGGCGTCGGCTTGGGCTTGCGCCTGGATGCGCTGGCCCTGATCTTTTGCGGGCTGATCCTGGGCATCGGGTTGCTGGTGGTGCTCTATGCCCGCTACTACCTGAGTGCACGCGATCGCACCGTCTGGTTCTACACCCTGTTGCTCGCCTTCATGGGGGCCATGCTCGGCATTGCTCTGGCCGACAACCTCATCATGCTGGGCATCGCCTGGGAGCTCACGAGTCTGATCTCGTTTCTGCTGATCGGATTCTGGCCCGCACGTCGTGACGCCCGTGAAGGTGCGCGCATGGCACTCACCCTCACCGGCGCAGGCGGGCTGGCGTTGCTGGCGGGACTGCTGTTGCTGGGCTGGATCGCCGGCAGCTGGCAGCTCGATGACGTCCTGAAGGCCGGCCCCGCGGTGCGGGAACATGCGTGGTATCCGGTGTGCCTGGCGCTCGTGCTGCTGGGCGCAGCCACCAAGTCGGCGCAATTTCCCTTTCACTTCTGGCTGCCGCAGGCCATGGCGGCGCCCACTCCGGCATCGGCTTACCTGCATTCCGCCACGATGGTGAAAGCCGGTATCTTCCTGCTGGCGCGGCTGTATCCGGTGCTCTCGGGCACCGATCTGTGGTTTGTCGCGGTCACCACCATGGGCGCGGCCACGCTGCTTACCGGCGCCTGGCACGCCATCTTTCAACACGATCTGAAAGGCCTGCTCGCCTACTCCACGATCAGCCACCTCGGGCTCATCGTGATGCTGCTGGGGCTGGACTCCCCCATGGCCGCCGTGGCCGCGGTCTTTCATCTGCTCAACCACGCGACCTTCAAGGCCTCGCTGTTCATGACCGCCGGCATCATCGACCACGAGACCGGCACCCGCGACATGCGCAAGCTGCAGGGCCTGGCCGGCCCCATGCCGGTGACTGCCACAGTAGCGATCGTGTCGGCAGCAGCCATGGCGGGGGTGCCGTTACTCAACGGCTTTTTGTCGAAAGAAATGTTTTTCGCTGAAACATTGGCCATTGAAGGCCACCCGATTGCGCGACTGATCATCCCCGCTGTGGCGGCCCTGGCTGCAGCCTTATCGGTGGCCTATTCGGCGCGCTTCGTTCACGACGTGTTCTTCAATGGCGCGCCGCGCAATCTGCCGCGTGATCCGCATGAACCGCCGCTGTGGATGCGCCTGCCGGTCGCGCTGCTTGCCGTGGTCTGCCTGCTGGTGGGGCTGCTGCCGGGCCTTACCGTCGGCACACTGCTGGATGCGGGTGCACGCGACATGCTGGGCCGCGACGTACCACCCTATTCGCTCGCCATCTGGCACGGGTTCAATGTACCCCTGGCCATGAGCGTGCTGGCGATGGCGGGAGGTACAGCGCTTTATTTCTGGCTGCAGCGCGGTGCGGGCACGGGCTGGCGCCAGGCCCGCGGACTGCACGAGCGCGACGAGACCGTCGGTCTGGGTCAGCGTGGCTTTCATCGTGTGTTGAATGTTGCGGTGCGCAGCGCGGGTCATCTGGATCGCATGCTCAATGCCGGGGGCGTGCGGCGCAGCATCGTCCTCACAGTCACCGTCGTCGCCCTGGCCGTCGCCCTGCCCTGGTGGCAGACAACGGGTCCGCTGGTTGGCCTGGCCGAGCGCACCGGCG
>CANHUQ010000162.1 GCA_947463885.1 Burkholderiales bacterium | reverse complement strand
GGTGCCGGTGTGCGCACCGAACCCGGCGTGCGGCTCAGTCGCACCGGCGGGCCGGCCATCATGACCGGGCCCGAGCGCGGGTGGTTCATCTCCATCAGCGAGCCGCGGGCCTTCACCTGCGGGTGGTCGACCACCTGACCGATGTTGTTGACCGCGCCTACCGGGATGCCCGCTTTCAGGAAGATCTGTTCCCACTCTTCATAACTGCGGGTCAGCAGCGCCTCCTGCACGATCCCGATCAGTTCCGTGCGATGCGTAACGCGCAGACGGTTGTCGGCAAAGTTCGGATTCGTGAGCATATCGGGGCGGCCGATGGCCGGGCAGAACACCTTCCAGAGCTTCTCGCTGCCTACGGCAATCGCCAGGTCGCGCGTCTTGGTGCGCAGCGTCTGATACGGCAACAACGCTTTGTACGCGGTGCCCATGGGCTTGGGCAGTTCGCGGTCCACGCCATAGGACGCGATCATGGTGTTGAGCAGACCGAGCTGTCCTTCCATCATCGACATGTCGATGTACTGGCCTTCGCCGGTCTTGTCCTTGACCCGCAGTGCCAGCATGATGCCGTAGGCCGCATACATGCCCGCAGCCATGTCGGCGATGGACGTGCCGCAGCGCACGCCGCTTCCGCCTTCCTCTCCGGTGATGCTGATCATGCCGCTTTCGGCCTGCAGGATCAGGTCCATGGCGGCACGCTCGCGGTACGGCCCGTCCTGCCCGAAGCCGGAGATCGACGCATAGATGATGCCGGGGTTGCGCGCGCTCACAGCCTGATAACCCAGGCCGAGTTTTTGCAGTGCGCCGGGCCGGAAATTTTCGATGATCACGTCGGCCTTCTCGGCCACCTTCATGAAGAGCTCCTTGCCTTCCGGATCCTTCAGGTTGATCGACAGGCCGCGCTTGTTGCGGTGAAGTGAAACGAAATACGCCGACTCTGCGCCGCTGTTGCCGGCAGCTGCGCCCCAGGCGCGCGAGATGTCGCCGCCATCGGGTGACTCCAGTTTGTAGACCTGCGCACCGAAGTCGGCCAGCATTGTCGAGCAATGCGGGCCTGCCAGGGCATGCGAGAGGTCAAGGACCACCACGTCTTCGAGGGGCAGCTTCATCAGGGTGTCTCCGTATGTAGGTATCGATCCAGGGTTGAGCATAACGGAGTCGATCACCCCGCCATTCCATCCCGTGCGTCAGTGATTCCCGCTGATGTCACGCGGCCTTGGGGAGGGGTGCGTGGCCTGCGTACTCCAATGCCGGATCGTTCAGCGAGTCGGCACCCAGTGTCGTTTGCTCGCGCAGATAATCCTGTTCGGTCCGCCATGGCGCCTGTGCGCCCTGGCGCGGGAATCGATCGAGGGCGCGCTGGAAGTAGCCCGATGAAAAGTCTGCCCAGGGCTCATCGCCCGGGTCGCCCTTGAGGCGAGGTACGCACCAGCGTGCGCCCTGTGCATCGATCTGGTTGATGAGCTTGCATACCCAGGCATTGACCAGATCGGCGCGCAAGGTCCAGGACGCATTGGTGTAGCCGAATACCAGCGCAAGATTAGGCAGATCACTCAGCATGATCCCGTGATACGGGCGTGAGCGACGCGGATCGATTGCAGTGCCATCCACACTCAGCGCGATGCCGCCGATGAATTTGAGTTCGAGCCCGGTCGCCGTCACGACCACGTCTGCAGGCAGTTGCTGTCCCGACTCCAGTGCAATGCCATGCTCGGTGAATGCGCGAATCCGATCGGTGACGACTTCAGCGCGTCCTGAGCGAATGGCCTTGAACAGATCGCCGTCGGGCACCAGGCACAGTCGCTGCTCCCAGGGGCGATAGCGGGGTTTGAAGTGCTTTTCAACGTCGTAGCCTTCAGGCAGTTGCTTGCGGACCAGATCGAGCAAGCCCTTGGCTGCCTTGTGCGGCTGGGTGCGGCACAGGTTGAAGAACCATCGCCCGAAGCGCACGTTCTTGGCACGCACCAGGTGATGCGCCATGCGCGCCGGGAGCAGTCGATCCAACCACACGGCGATCTTGTCGACAGACGGACGAGACGCGATCCAGGTGGGCGAGCGCTGCAGCATGGTGACGTGCGCTGCGCGTTCGGCCATGGCCGGCACCATGGTCACTGCGGTGGCTCCGCTGCCGATGATCACGACCTTCTGGCCCGACCAGTCCAGATCGGCTGGCCAGTGCTGCGGATGCACGATGCGCCCCTTGAACTGGTCAGCGCCCTCGAAGTGTGGGGTGTGCCCCTTGGCATAGTCGTAATAGCCGCTGCACATCAACAAGAAACTGCAGCGCATCTGCACGGGTTGCGGGTTGGCAGCTGTTTGAACGGTGAGGGTCCAGCAGGCGTCGGCCGAGGACCAGTCGGCGCTCAGCAGCCGGCAGCCATATCGGATATGCCGATCGATGCCGTATTCGCGCACGGTGTCGTTCAGGTACGCCAGGATGTCGGCCCCGTCGCTGATCGCCTTCGGGCTGGGCCAGGGCCTAAACCCGAAACCGAAGGTGTGCATGTCCGAGTCGGAACGGATCCCCGGGTAGCGGAACAGGTCCCAGGTGCCCCCCAGGCGATCGCGGGCTTCCAGAATTGCGTAGCGTTTGCCCGGGCAATGCTGTTGCAGGTGATAGCCCGCACTGATGCCGGAGATCCCAGCGCCGATGACCAGGACGTCGAAGGCTTCAATGGAGGGGTGGGTCATGAATGCGGCCTGCGTCAAAAAGAGGGTGCACTGGAGGTGTCATGCGTTGGCACGTCACCGGGCATCGATCACGTACGAGCCGATCACGTACAAGCGCGACGACGTACGAGCGTGTGATTGTGCGCCACGAGAGGGTCCCATCAGACGCGCTGTCCGGCTCACCCGGGGGACGGACACGGTGCGCCGGGCGGGTGCACCGCATGCATTGGAACCCGAGCAAGACTTGGGGTGATGCACCACTCGTGCGCATTCGCGCCTACTATCGGTGCGCGACACCCGCTCGGCAGACCGGAAACCGAAACGCTCGGGCTGGCATGGCCTTTGCAGCACTGGGACGGCCGTTCGGCGCACCTGAGCACGGCGCATGCCTGTGCTGTGCAATGTCCTCACCAAGGAGATCTTCACGATGTTCCCTCTTCTGGGCTCCCGCGCCCGTGCCGTTTCCCTGGCCTGCATGGCTGCGCTGGGCGCAACTGCGTTGAGCTCCCCTGCCGTGGCGCAGGAAAAGACCCTGCGTATTGCCATGACTGCCGCCGACATTCCCCGCACGCTGGGTCAGCCTGACCAGGGATTCGAGGGCAACCGGTTCACCGGCATCCCCATGTACGACGCGCTCACCCACTGGGACCTGTCCAAGACTGACGCTCCCAGCGTGCTGATTCCTGGCTTGGCCACCTCCTGGGCGGTCGATGCCAAGGACAAGACCAAGTGGGTGTTCAAGCTGCGCCCGGGCGTGAAGTTTCACGATGGCTCGCCCCTGAATGCCGATGCCGTGGTCTGGAACGTGCGCAAGGTGCTCGATAAATCCGCGCCGCATTTCGATGCCAGCCAGGTCGGTGTGACCACGTCGCGCATGCCTACGCTGCGCGAAGCCCGCAAGATCGACGATCTGACGGTCGAACTCACGACGAGCGAGCCCGATTCCTTCCTGCCGGTGAACCTCACCAACTTGTTCATGGCCTCGCCCACGCATTGGGAAGGCAAGCTGAAGGCGGTGGCCGCCAGCGTCACCGACCCGGCTGAGCGTGCCAAGCAGGCCTGGGGTGCGTTTGCTGCCGATGCTTCGGGCAGCGGCCCGTTCCGCATGACCCGGTTCGTGCCGCGCGAGCGCCTCGAGATGGCCGCCAACAAGGGGTACTGGGACCCCAAGCGCGTGCCCAAGATCGACAAGGTCGTGATGGTCCCAATGCCTGAGGCCAACGCGCGCACTGCGGCGCTGCTGTCGAACCAGGTCGACTGGATTGAAGCGCCCGCACCCGATGCCATGCCCACGATCAGCCAGCGTGGCTACAAGATGTATTTCAACCCGCAGCCCCATGTATGGCCGTGGCAGCTGTCGTTTGCCGAGGGCTCGCCCTGGCTCGATAAGCGCGTGCGCCACGCGGCCAATCTGTGCGTCGATCGCACCGCATTGCTCAAGCTGCTGGGCGGGATGATGGGTGTACCCAAGGGCACGGTGACGCCTGGCCACCCGTGGTGGGGCAATCCGAAGTTCGACATCCGCTACGACCCGACCGAGGCCCGCAAACTGATGACCGAAGCCGGGCACAGCGCAGCCAAGCCTTTGAAGGTCAAGGTGCAGATCTCGGCCTCCGGCTCGGGTCAGATGCAGCCGCTGCCCATGAACGAGGCGGTGCAACAGTCGCTCAAGGGCTGCTTCTTTGACGTGCAGTTCGATGTCATCGAGTGGAACACCTTGTTCACCAACTGGCGCAAGGGTGCAAAAGACCCGTCTGCCAATGGCGCGAACGCGACCAACGTGAGCTTCGCCACCATGGACCCGTTCTTTGCGATGGTGCGTTTCTCCAGCACCAAGGCTTTCCCGCCGGTGTCGAACAACTGGGGTTATTACGGCAACGCCGAGATCGACAAGCTGATCGCCGACGCCCGGACCACCTTTGACGACAAGGGTCGCGATGCCGCGCTGGCCAAGCTGCATGCTCGCATCGTCGAGGATGCGCCCTTCGTCTGGATTGCCCACGACGTTGGCCCGCGTGCCATGAACGCGAAGGTCAAGAATGTGGTGCAACCCAAGAGCTGGTTCATCGACATCGCCACCGTGTCGATGGACTAAGTCTCCGGCAAAGGCCGACCTAGGCATGCACCGCCTGGGTGTGCCGCAGCTGCTTCGAAACCATCGCTGTGTCCCATCGGCCGCCTCGTGCGGCCGATGCCCTGTCTGACCGCAGTTCTTTAAGCGTTCCAAACCTTCGTGCTGCTCTACATCCTGCGTCGCATTCTTTACACCCTGCCGATCATGCTGGGTGTGGCCCTGGTGTGCTTCGGGCTCGTGCATCTCGCCCCAGGCGATCCGCTTGTCTCCATCCTGCCGCCCGATGCGTCAGCCGAGCTGCAGGCGCAGCTGCGTACGCTCTATGGCTTCGATCGCTCGTATCCCGAGCAGTTTGTCACCTGGATCTGGCGCGCGCTGCATGGCGACCTGGGCACCTCGATCGCCACCGGCCGCAGTGTGGCTGCAGAAGTGTTCAAAGCGGTGGGCAATACCCTGATGCTCGCCAGCATCGCGACCCTCATCGGATTCTTCTTTGGCAGCCTGTTCGGATTCATCGCAGGCTACTTTCGCAACTCCTGGGCCGACAAGCTGGCCTCGTTCGTGTCGGTGATCGGTGTGAGCGTGCCCCATTACTGGCTCGGCATGGTGCTGGTGATCGTGTTTGCCGTGCAGCTGAACTGGTTGCCTGCCACCGGCGCCGGACCGGGTGGCTCGTCGTCCTGGGTCTGGAACTGGGAGCATGTGAAGCACCTGATCCTGCCAGCGGTCACGATGAGCGTGATCCCGATGGGCATCATCTCGCGCACGGTGCGGGCGCTGGTGGCTGACACACTCGATCAGGAATTCGTGGTGGGTCTGCGCGCCAAGGGCATGACCGACCTGGGCGTATTCCTGCACGTCGTGAAGAACGTGGCGCCCACGGCGCTGGCGGTCATGGGCTTGCAGCTGGGCTATCTGCTTGGAGGCTCCATTCTGATCGAGACCGTGTTCTCCTGGCCAGGCACGGGTTTTCTGCTCAACAGCGCCATCTTTCAACGCGATTTGCCGCTGTTGCAGGGCACGATCCTGGTGCTCGCCTTGTTCTTCGTGCTTCTCAATATGCTGGTCGATATCGTGCAGAGCTCGCTCGATCCGCGCATCTCCCGGGCCTGAGCCATGGATCTCGCAGTGGAACCCACCAAAGTGCCGGCGCCGGTGTTTGAGCGCGGCCCGGGCTACTGGACCAGCGTATGGCGCCGGTTTCGTCGCGACAAGATCGCCATGTGCGCGGCCGGGTTGGTGCTGGCCCTGATTGCGATGGCGCTTCTTGCACCCTGGATCGTGCCGGCCGACCCCTACGCCTCGTCCATGCTCAGTCGCCTGAAGCCAATCGGCACCCAGGGCTATCCGCTGGGCACCGACGAGCTCGGTCGGGACATGCTCTCGCGCCTGATGGTGGGTGCGCGCCTGTCACTCTTCATGGGCATCACCCCGGTGCTGGCTGCCTTCGTGATCGGTTCAACACTGGGCGTGCTGGCCGGCTATGCGGGCGGCGCCGTCAACACGGTCATCATGCGCACCATCGACGTGTTCTATGCATTTCCCTCGGTGCTGCTCGCCATCGCCCTGTCGGGGGCGCTCGGAGCGGGCATCCTGAACGCGCTGATCTCGCTCACGATCGTGTTCATCCCGCAGATTGCGCGGGTGGCGGAGGCGGTGACCACCCAGGTGCGCGGCCGCGACTACGTTGAAGCTGCGCGTGCTTCAGGCGCAGACGGGTTCACCATCGTACGGGTGCATGTGCTGGGCAATGTGCTGGGCCCGATCTTCGTCTACTCCACCAGCCTGATCGCGGTCTCGATGATTCTGGCCTCAGGTCTGTCGTTCCTTGGCCTGGGCGTGAAGCCCCCTGAGCCGGAATGGGGCCTCATGCTCAATACCCTGCGCACGGCCATTTATACCCAACCCTGGATTGCCGCCTTGCCCGGCGTGATGATCTTCATGACCTCGATCTCCTTCAACATGTTGTCCGACGGCCTGCGCTCGGCCATGGATGTCAAGCAATGAGCGCCGCCCCCGAGCAGTTCACGGATACGGGCGGGCCGGCGCAGCCGTTGCTGACGGTGCGCGGTCTGGTCAAGCATTTCCCGCTCAAGGGCAAGCGTGTGGATGGAAAGCCCGCAGTGGTGCGAGCGGTCGACGGCATCGACTTCCAAGTCTTTAAGGGCGAAACGCTCGGTGTGGTGGGCGAGTCGGGCTGCGGCAAGAGCACCACAGCCCGTCTGCTCATGCACCTGATCTCACCCGGAGCGGGCGAGATTGTGTTCGACGGCCTGACGGTGGGTACGCGCGAGCTGTCGCTCAAAGCGTTTCGCCGACAGGTTCAGATGGTGTTTCAGGACAGTTATTCGTCGCTCAACCCGCGTCTGACCATCGAGGAATCGATTGCCTTCGGCCCTCAGGTACACGGCACGGCGCGGCGCGAGGCGGTTGGGCGTGCGCGTGACCTGCTCGCACGCGTTGGCCTGGAGCCGCGCCGTTTTGCTGAACGCTATCCTCATGAACTGTCAGGCGGGCAGCGCCAGCGGGTGAATATCGCGCGGGCTCTGGCCTTGCAGCCGCGCCTGCTGATTCTGGACGAAGCCACCTCCGCGCTCGACAAGTCAGTCGAAGCCCAGGTGCTCAATCTGCTGGTCGACCTCAAGGCCGAATTCGGGCTGACCTACATGTTCATCAGCCATGACCTGCATGTGGTGCAGTACCTGTCCGATCGCGTCATGGTGATGTACCTCGGCCAGGTGGCCGAGCTGGGCCCCAGCGGCGAGCTGTTTCATGCGCCCCGTCATCCCTACACCAAGGCCTTGCTCTCCTCGATGCCTACGATGGACCCCGATCGTCGCACCGAAGAAGCGCCGCTGTCGGGCGATCCGCCGAACCCCGTGAATCCGCCCCCAGGCTGCCGCTTTCATACCCGGTGTGCCTTGGCCGAATCCGTGTGCGCCACGCGCGTACCCACCCTCGGGTTGGGCAGCGGCTTGCATGCGGTCTCGTGCCTCATGCATGAGCACGGTTCAGGCCATTCACGGGCAGACATCGCAACCCATTCCGCCCGGGTGCCGGCATGACTGCGCTGTATGCCAGCGCTGGCGGCGTCATCGACAGTGCCTCCGCCGCGGCCGCACCGGTGATTGAGGTTCGTGACCTGCGGGTGAGCTTTCTGGGCAGCGGCGTATCGCGTAAGACGGTGCACGCGGTCAACGGCGTGGATCTCACGGTTGCACGTGGCGAGACGCTCGCGCTGATCGGCGAATCAGGGTCTGGCAAGAGTGTGACGCTGCGCGCGTTGTTGCGCCTGCACGCACCTCGGCGCACCCGCATGAGCGGCTCGGTCCAGGTGGCTGGCCACGATGTGTTGTCGCTTGGGACGGGGCCATTGGCCGACTATCGCGGCAAGGTGGCCTCCATGATTTTCCAGGAGCCCCTGCTGGCGATGGACCCGGTCTATACCGTGGGTCAGCAGATCATGGAGTCGATCCGTCGCCATGAGCCGGTGTCGCAGGCTCAGGCGCGCGCGCGTGCGCTGGAGCTCTTTGAGCGGGTGCGCATTCCGAGCCCGGAGCGCAGGCTCGATGCCTATCCGCACGAGTTGTCGGGCGGCATGCGTCAGCGCGCGATGATTGCGCTCGCGCTGGCCTGCCGTCCGCAAGTGCTGCTGGCCGATGAGCCCACCACGGCGCTGGATGCCACGGTACAGATTCAGATTCTGTTGCTGCTGCGCGAGCTGCAAAAGGAGCTGGGACTGTCGATCATTTTCGTCACCCACGATATCGGCGCAGCCATCGAGGTCGCCGATCGGTTCGCGGTGATGTACGCCGGGCGTATCGTTGAAGAAGCCACCTCGCGCACCGTGGTGCGTGCGCCGCGTCACCCTTACACCTTGGCTTTGCTGCAGGGTCGTGCAGGCGGGGCGGGCGAACACGCCATGACCCGCGGCGGGCGATTGCCCACCATTCCCGGTGCGCCGCCCGATCTGGCCAATCTGCCCGCAGGCTGCGCCTTTGCTGAACG
>CANHUQ010000161.1 GCA_947463885.1 Burkholderiales bacterium | reverse complement strand
GATGAATCTGTTCGACCACAACGCGCTGTTAGGCCTGCACCCCGGCTTCGACAACCTGCTGTGCATTACAGGGTTCTCAGGGCACGGCATGCAGCAGGCACCGGCCGCCGGGCGTGGGATCGCCGAGCAGATTCTGTACGGGCGCTACCTGAGCCTGGATTTATCCGAGTTGTCGGTGTCGCGCCTGGCACACGGCCGTCGCGTGCTGGAGGCGAATGTGATCGGCTAAGCCCGCTCAGCTGGTGTCACGCCCAGCCACCCGACAGGCTGATGCTTTCGCCCACGATGAACTCCACCTCGCCGGCTGCCAGAAACACCGCCAACAGCGCGCTCTCTTCCGGGCGCCCCAGGCGCATGGCGGGCACTTCGCGCTTTAGACGCTCCTGGAATGCGGGCAGCGCCTGCACCTCCGGCCCGTAATACGTGGGGTTCTCAACGAAGTTCTGGGCGAGGATGTTGGCTTGCACATTGTGAGGCGCCACCTCCACCGCCAGGGAGCGGGTCCAGGCCAATTGCGCGCCCCGCGCCGCAGAATAGGTGGTCACGCGCTTCTGACCCCGCAGGGCCGTGGCGCTGCCCATCACCACGATCTTTCCCGAGCGCCGCTCGATCATGCCGGGCAACACGGCACGCGCCAGCCGCGGCAGCGGATCCACCAGATTGGCGAACACCGTACGCCACTCTTCGTCGTCGACAGCCGTGGCGGCGGTATAGGGTGATGGCACCGCAAGGTTTGCAATGAGGACATCGACCCGCCCGGCACGCTGCACCACGGCAGCGGCGGCACCGGGATCAGCCAGCGACGACGGGTCGCCAATGACCTCAGCGCCGTGATCGGCAAAGGCCTTCATGAGTACCGGCCCCATGAATTCCTCGCTTTGCGTGATGAGTACGCGCTTGCCTTTGAGGCTGTCACCAATGCGCATGGTGCGTCCTTATATCAAGTTCATTCCGTGAGTGAGCATGCAGGTCAAGTCGATTGACCTAGCCGACACCCTTTACCAGGACTTTTCGTGGGTTCGCCCCGGTTTTGTTGCGTGTTGCGCTCTGATGGTGGAGTTCTACGGGGCTCCCGCGTTGCTGCGAGAGTACCGCTGCAATGAACCGCCGCAAAGCGGCTCAATGAGAGCGTACTTGGATGAGAGCGTACCTGGTCGTGGTCTTGGCCACCGACCTCGTTTGCCTTGCCTTAGGAGTGCAAGCGCTTGATTCGCACTGAATCAGATCTTCCTGACTCGCTCCTGGCCCCCGTAGAACGGGAATCCTCGCAGATTATCCATGGCACTCAATTTCCGGGCAGGTCAGGCACTCAGGATCAAGGAGTATGGTTGTATCGTCGCAAGAGCGCCCAATAGATTTTTCTTACATTCAGAAATTCCTCAACAAACAAACGTTTGGCCCAGGGGTAGCCACTTGGGATAGAGAGCCAAAATTTCGGCGCAAGGAGGGCCAGACATGCGCCGACCAACTGCCCACTGGATAGCTGATTGATAACGGGTTTAGGGAAGACGTAGCCTGACCATCCGTCGCCATTTTCCAAGCATGGCTTGAGCCTTCGATCGTGGAGCAAATCGATGAAGGGACCAAATATATCGCTCCCGACAACATTCGCTGCTGTCATTGACCCCCACGGTCTTGGATTGATTTCCAAGAAGAAGAATTGGCCATCCGCAGCGCGAATAAAATCGACCTGAAGGAAGCCTGTCCATTTCATCGACTTCGCAATCAGGAACAACGCCTCTCTCAACTCAATCGGCGAGTCATGGCGTATGCGAGTAGGCGGCCCGATTCGAGGCGGCGATTGAGCCAGCTTTTCGTAAATGTGGACTCTGACCGGCTGTCCCTTGTCAAAGAAACCACCGGCAGCCCACGAATTCCCGTCAATGAATTGTTGTAGAGACGGTTTTTTTTCTTTGAGTCTCGCCCAGCTCAAACTAAGTTCCTGCTCATTGTGGCAGATCGCAACCTGAGCTCCAGCGCAGCCAGCCTCCCCTTTCAGTACGCATGGGAAGCCTAATGAATGCGACGCCAACATGGCTGCGTTCAGAGAATCGATGGCGAATTCCCGCGGAACGGTGATTCCAAGACCAGCCGCAAACCTTTGCATCGACTGCTTGCTCAATAGACGCGCCGTATTTTCTTCAGAGAGCGGCGAAAAGACCTTCTCGCTGTGGGGAAGCAGATCCCTGATAGCCCAAATGGTGTCCTCAGCCAGAGGAATAATCCACCTGACCCGATCATTTTCATGGGCAGAACGGATCACACCGGCCAGCGCGTCGGAGTCAAAGCTCTCGACCTGACACAAGTGAAGCCACGGCAATGCGTTGGCAAAAGCCCAGGGGGTGGTGACAAACTCGACTCTGTAGCCTGAGTTGAAAATGGCCTCTGCCAGGTAGATGTTTTGAGGCCAATCCGCTGGACCAACCAGGACCACTGTTTCTTGCTGCGTTTCACGATGATCGGGCGTTCGAGTACCAAGTTCGACTCCAGTTCTACTTGAAGGAACGAGGTCGCCACGCAAGCTGACGGGGAGCGTAGAGCCTTGATATCTGGCGGGGAGCCGGATAGATCGCCCAAGTGTTAAGGTTTTCATGGAGGAGCATGGGTCAAGACGGAAGACCTTGACCGTACCGGGCCAAGCATCACAAGACAGTGATGCATTTCACGGAGTCAGGCAGCTGTCCATTGGTCTACCCGCCCCCTGCAGCCGCTTCGAGTTCGCGCACCATGCGCGCCACCCGATCCGCCAGCTTCTCTGTCCCGATCTGCTCGCGCAACCGCTCGATCATCAGCGGAAAGGCAAAAGGTCCGGGGCGCTCGAGTTGGACTGACACCAGCTTCAGGCCCCGCAGACGCTCCAGTGCCACACGCAGCCGGCCGATGTCCAGCTCCTGTTCCAACACTTCCTTGCGCGCCTGCGAGAGCAACAGACTGTCGGCATCGTGCTGACGAAACACTTCGTAGAACAGGCCGGCCGAGGCCTGGAGCTGGCGCGTACGCACGGTCGCACCGGGAAACCCCTGAAACACCAGGCCGCTGATGCGCGCAATCTCGCGAAACCTGCGCAGTGCCAGCTCGCCCGCATTCAGGCTAGCCTGCACATCGTCCAGCAGCCCCGTGTCTGACAACAACCCGCCCTCGGCCAGACCCGACCAATCCACTGGCTCAGGCGCCAGCAACTCCAGTCCGTAATCGTTCACGGCGACCGAAAACGTCGCTGGCATCTGACGACTCACCCGCCAGGCCAACAGCGCGGCCAGCCCCAGATGCACGTTGCGCCCGGCAAAGGGATAGAGAAACAGATGATGCCCCTCGCGCGTGCGCAATTGCTCCGCAAGCAAGGTGGACGGCGTGGGCAGGTGCGACCAGGCCTGCTGCAGCTCGAGTAAGGGCTGCGCCATGCGCATGTCCGCGCCCTCGAATGCGCCATGCGCCGCGCTCGAGAGTCTGGCCAGCACCGCATCGGCCATCTCCGACGACAAGGGCATGCGCCCACCATTCCAGCGCGGCACCGCCGCCCGTTTGCCGGTTGCGCGCTTGACCCACGCCGTCATCTCATGCACCCGTGCCAACTCCAGCAGGCGGCCTGCGAACAGAAAGCAGTCGCCCCGCTTCAAACGCGCAATGAAACTTTCCTCGACCGTCCCGATCGTGCCTCCACTGAGGTACTTCACAGTCATGGCGGCATCGGCCACGATGGTGCCGATCGACATCCGGTGGCGCCGCGCAATCGCGGCATCAGGCACCCGCCAGACGCCCTGTGCATCGGGCGCCACGCGGCAGTACTCCGGGTAGGCCACCAGGGACCGGCCGCCACGCGATACGAAATCCAGCGCCCAAGCCCACTCGTCGTCGGTCAGCGCTGAATAGGCGTGGCAGCTGCGCACTTCGGCCAGCGCCGCAGCCGGTTCGAAGCCGGTGCCGGCAGCCAGGGTCACCAGGTGCTGCACCAGCACATCGAAAGGCTTGTCGGGTGCGTGGCGCGGCTCGATGCGTCGCGCGGCCACGGCATCACGCGCTGCCGCAGCCTCAACCAGCTCCAGGGCGTGGGTGGGCACCAGCGTCACGCGCGAGGGCCGGCCCGGCGCATGACCCGAACGCCCGGCCCGCTGCATCAGTCGGGCCACCCCCTTGGCCGAACCGATCTGCAGCACGCGCTCGACCGGCGAAAAGTCCACGCCCAGATCCAGGCTCGAGGTGCAGACCACTGCCTTCAACTGCCCCGTCTTCAACCCGGCCTCGACCCATGCGCGCACGGAGGCATCGAGCGAGCCGTGATGCAACGCGATCAGGCCAGCCCAGTCGGGGCGCGCTTCCAGAATCGCCTGATACCAGAGCTCCGCCTGCGAGCGGGTGTTCGTGAACACGAGTGTGCTGGCACTCGATTCAATCTCGGCGACCACCGGCGCGAGCATGCGCGTGCCCAGATGGCCGCCCCAGGGAAAGCGCTCGGTCGATGCCGGCAACAGCGTATCGACCTGCAACGCCTTGGGTAGCCTGCCCTGCACCAGACGCCCGCCCGGCGCGGCCAGCAGCACCTGCAGCGCATGCGCGAGGTTGCCCAGGGTGGCCGACAGGCCCCAGGTGATCAGCTGCGGATTGAAGCGACGCAGGCGCGCCAGGGCCAGCTGCACCTGCACGCCCCGTTTGCTGGCGATCAACTCGTGCCATTCGTCGACCACCACCATGCACACGCCGCCCAGTCGGTCCGGTGCATCGGCCTTAGAGAGCATCAGCGACAAGCTCTCCGGCGTGGTCACCAGCGCCTGCGGCGGGCGCTTGTCCTGGCGGGCTCGCTCGCTCGCAGGCGTATCCCCGGTGCGCACAGCCACCCGCCAATCCAGACCCAGTTCAGCTAAAGGCTCAGACAGGGCAATGCTTGTATCCGAAGCCAGTGCTCGCATCGGCGTGATCCACAGCAGCTTGAGACCAGCGCCCCGCCACCGTTTGGACGCCGGGCTCGGGGCCGAGCCCAGGGCCTGGCGCAGGGCCGCGAACCAGACCGCGTAGGTCTTGCCGGCCCCCGTAGTGGCATGCAACAGCCCGGACTCGCCAGCCGCCACGCCCGCCCACACCTCACGCTGAAACGCAAAGGGCTGCCAGCCGCGACGCTCGAACCAGACCTCCGGATCAACGGGCTGCGGGGCGATTAATCCGGTCGCCGTGGTCGCCGTGGTCGCCGTGGTCGCCGTGGTCGACTGGGTCGATCGGGTCTGACGCCGACGGCGCCCAGTCGCGCCCGATTCCCCCGGATCGTTCTCCACCGTCTGAGGCTCAGGCAGTGATCGCGGGGCTGACTGAGGGGCTGACTGAGGGGCTGACTGAGGGGCTGACTGAGGGGCTGACTGAGGGGCTGACTGAGGGGCTGACTGAGCGGTGGCTCGGGCAGGTGACCGCGGCAAGGGTCGGGGTTTAGGGAAGGCGGGCATGCCCGGATCGTATCCGCCTGGATCCGCCTGGCGGCGGATCTTCGGCTGGCGTCCTTTCAGATGCCCTGGGTCCAGCCCTGATCGAGTTCGATCACACCGCTGTCCACCCACTGTGCGATCTGGGCGGGCGCGTAACCCAACTCCTGCATCACTGCCTGGGTGTGCTGGCCCAATCGCGGCGGTGCCAGTCGGATCGACCCTGGCGAGGCACTGAACTTCAAGGGCAAACCCGGCATGGACATCATGCCCAAACCCGAAAGTTCGACCTGCTGGACCATCTGCGCGGCGAGCACTTGGGGTTGCACCACCACCTTGTCGATGGTGTGCACCGCCGAACACGGCACCTCATGACGCTGGAAGGCCTCCTGCCAGTGCGCAATCGGCTGGGTCTTCATGACGGCCGCGATCATGCCGATGAGCAGCTGCCGGTTGTCGGAGCGCTGCGTGCCATCGACAAAGCGCGGGTCATCGACCCATTGCGGCTGCTCCAGTGCCGCGCACAAACCGCGCCACATGCGCTGATTGAACGCCGCAATCACGATCCAGTCGTCACTGCCCTGAAACGCCCGGTAGGTGGGGCTGCTCAGCGCCCCACTTCCGCTTGGGCCCGGCACTTCGCCACTGGCGTAGTAGCGGGTAAAAAACTGGGTGAGCATGGCCATCTGGCCTTCAAGCAGCGATGCATCCACACGCTGGCCCTGGCCGGTGGCCTGCCGCACCTGCAGGGCCATCAGCACCCCAATGGTGGCAAAGAGGCCTGCGCCGACATCGGCCACCGACATGCCCATCTTGGCCGGGCTGCCACCCGGCTCGCCGGTGATGCTCATACCGCCCGAATACGCCTGCATGAACAGGTCGTTGGCCGGTTCGGCACTCAGCGGCCCGGCGGCGCCGAAACCGCTGATCGCGCAGTAGATCAGCCGCGGGTTGATACGCGAGAGGCTGTCATAGTCCAGCCCGCAGCGGTCGAGCGCGCCCAATCGAAAGTTGGTGACCAGCACATCGGCCTGCTCGAGCAGCTTGCGGGCGATGGCCGCGCCTTCGGGCGTCTTGATGTCGACCGACACGCTGCGCTTGTTGCGGTTGGCGGCGGCGTAGTAATAGCTCAGCGACTCGTGGAAATACGGTGACCAGCTGCGGCTGTCATCGCCCACCTGCGGGCGCTCGAGCTTCACGACATCGGCGCCGTAGTCGCCCAGGAGCATGGCGCAAAACGGCCCCGCCATGGCCACCCCAATTTCGACCACACGCAGCCCCTTGAGCGGCTCACGACCATTGGGCTCGAGCGCTGCGCGGGGCGGCGTAGCGGAAGATGCGGGCGTCATGCGTGAAACCTCTCTGATGCTGAATCGGCTCGATGCGTCAGGTACATCAGGCGAATCAGCTGCGCCGGGCGCAGTTCAGAGCACCGGCGGCACGAAGGGATAGGGCACCGGCTTGCCGCCACGATAAGGCAGCGCCACCACACCGGCGCCGGGCGTGGACTCCTTGCCCTCTTCGTTCACGATGCCCAGCTCCAGGTCGATCAGACCGAAGTCGGCGGCGCGTCGCTTGTCCTTGACCTTGCCCCAGACACGAATCTCCTCGCCCACGAGGTTCATGGCGCGAAACTGAAAGCTCGCCTTCCAGACCCAGCCGCCTGGCCCCGCCCAGTCCTTCAAGATCTGGATCACGAACTGCTGCTTGAGCGAACCATTGATGAGCAGCCCAGGCAACTTGTCGTGCTCCATCGCGAAGGGCTTGTCGTAATGGATCTTGTGCCAGTTCTCCATGGCGGCCGACCAGCGCATCAGGTGCGCGGTGGTCAGCGGCCCCTTAGGCAGGTCCGGAATGCTGGAGCCGATCTCGACATCTTCGAAGAAGGGGGTCTTACCCATGGCCATGCTCATTTCCTCCGGATGGCGGTGCGCAGCGCCTTGAGCAGCAACTCGCCATGGCCGTTGCGGTACTCGGATTCGATGGTCACCAGCACAATCGGTCCCTTGCTGGTTTGCTTCTCCTGGATATCGGTGTAGCTCGAACGCACGGTCACGGTGTCACCGTGGCGCGCATAGCGGAAGAACTCGACTTCCGAGCCGCCGTTGAGCAACGCATAGCCTCTGAGCGGCAGCAACTCAGGCAGACCTTCGGATGAAGTAGGCGCCGCCACGAACCCGTCGAAGTCGGGGTCGCGTGCGTTGGTCTGGAGCGGGTCCTCGGTGCCGAAGGGTCGTCGAAACAGATGCGTGGGCAAGAGGGGCGGTGCGACGGGCCCGCCATACAACGTAGTGCCCATCTCGGGCGGCCCGAAGATCGGGTCTTCGTCCATGATCGCCTGCGCATAGCGGCGCACAGCGCCCTGTTCGATCGGGTCACAGGCCACCTCCACCCCAGAAGACAGGCCGATATACGGTCGCAGGGCATCCATCAGTGCGGACATATCAACTCCAGGTCGCGTCAGTCGGCTTTGCCGGCCAGGTAACGGGCGGGACTCACATTGAATTTGGTGCGGCATGTGAGCTTGTCGAAATACACCCACTGCCCTTCGTGGAACAGACGCGTGCCCTTGGTGGGATCGACTTCCTTGGCACCGAATGCGGTTTCGCCTGTCTTGGTGTCGGCACCAGACAGATCAATGGGCTTCTTGCAGACCGGGCAGAACATGAATGGCTCTCCTGCGCGTGGGCGCATCAATGGGGAACAGGCGGCACCGGGCCGCCCAGAATGACCTGGCCAGGGCCATCGAGCAGCGCATGCGCAATGCGCTCACGGTGCTCGAAGCTGGTCCCCAGGCGCATGGTCCAGGAGGTCACGCGCCGGTACCACAGGTGCAGATCAAACTCCATCATGAAGCCGATGCCGCCATGGATCGACTGCGAGTTGCGCACCACCGCCACGCACTTCTCGTTGCAGAACGCCTTGGCCTGCGACACCTCGACGCTCGCCGGCATGCCCTGGTCCATCTTCCACAGCGCCTCGTAGGCGAGCAACTCGCCGCCATCGATCCAGATGATCATGTCGGCGCAGGTGTGCTGGATCGACTGGAACGCGCCGATCGGCTGACCGAAGGCTTCGCGAAACTTGGCATGCTCGATGGCCATTTCGGCATCCATGCGGGTAGCGCCCAGCATTTGCGTGCACAAGAGCACCGCGCCCAGATCGAGCATGTCGCTGATGACAGGCCAGGCCTCATGCAGCGTGCCGACCAGGCGCGCTTTCGGCACTCTGACATCCTTGAAATGCACTTCACACAGCGCGTCCTTGGCCAGGCTGTTGAGGCGGGTGACGCTGATGCCTGCGGACTTGCTGTCGACCAGGAACAGGCTGAGGCCTTCAGACTG
>CANHUQ010000160.1 GCA_947463885.1 Burkholderiales bacterium | reverse complement strand
GCTCCGGGGCCCGAGCGGTCAGAGCCTGCAATCGGATGAGAAGCCACAAAGCGCCCTCGCCGTTCACCCAAACCAGCCAACGCGGCAGCCACCATGCTCGACTTGGTGCTCGACACATCGGTGAGGCATGCCTGCGGACCGAGCCCCGCCTTCATTGCCGGATCGGCCACCAGCGCGCAGTTCACAGATACCGGCGCAGCCAGCACCACCAGATCGGCACCAGCCAGCAGCGCGGGCACATCCGTGCAGACCTCATCAATCAGGCCAGCGTCCAGCGCCATCTGCGCATGCTGCGGGTCCAGCCCACGGATACGACGAGCCAGTCCGCGCGCGCGCAAAGCGCCCGCCACCGAGCCGCCCAGTGCGCCGGTACCGACGATTGCAACCGTATCGAACGGCTTAGGCAGCTCTGATTGTTGTGAGATTTCGGGTTCGGTCACGCGCGCCCCAGCGCCGCACCCAAGGCATCCAGAAAAATCCGGTTTTCTTCGGGCAATCCCACTGTAATGCGCAGCCACTCCGGCAGGCCGTAGTTGCCCACCGGCCGAACGATCACACCTGCTTTGAGCAGCTTTTCGTTGACGCCGTTGGCATCGCCCACTTTCACCAACACGAAGTTGCCGTACGAGGGCACGTACTGCAGACCCATCGCATCAAAGGTGGTCTGCAACAGCTTGATGCCCTCAGCGTTGAGCGCACGGCTGCGTTGCAAGAACGGCTGATCGGCCAGCGCCGCCACCGCAGCCGCCTGCGCCATGGAATTCACGTTGAAGGGTTGGCGCACGCGGTTCATCAGGTCGGTCAGCGCCGGCTGGGCCACGCCATACCCGACGCGCAAACCTGCGAGACCATAGGCCTTGGAGAAGGTGCGCGAGAGCACCAGGTTGGGAAAACGCTTGACCCACGCCACCGCATCGACCCACAACGAGGGCTCGAGGTATTCGTTGTAGGCCTCATCAAGCACCACCACCACATGGGGCGGCACCGACTGCAAGAAGGCCTCGATCTGGGCAGCGGGCAAAAAAGTACCCGTGGGATTGTTGGGGTTGGCGATGAACACCACACGCGTGTCGGGCGCAATCGCCGCGCGCATGGCCGGCAGGTCATGGCCAAAGTCCTTAGCCGGGGTCACGATGGCCCGCGCACCCGTTTCTTGCGTGGCCAGCTCATAGACCTGGAAGGAATACTGCGAATACACCGCCGACAGACCCGGCTGCAACCAGGCATGCGCGACCAGCTCCAGGATGTCGTTGGAGCCATTGCCCAGTGTGAGCCAGTCCTGGGGCACGCCCAGGCGCGCGGACAACGCTTCTTTCAGTTCGAAGCCATTGGCATCCGGGTAACGTCCCAAGTCGGCGGCTGCCACCAACATCGCCTGACGGGCCGACTCGGGCATGCCCAGCGGGTTTTCGTTAGAGGCAAGCTTGACGATCTTGGACTCATCCAGGCCATAGGCTCGGGCCACTTCGGAGATTGGGCGGCCTGCGCGATAAGGCGCTATGGCGCGCACATAGGCTGGCGCAAGTGATGCAGGATCGGAGACAGCAGGTTGAGCGCTCATGGTGCGGGCGAAGTAGAGGGGGTCTGTGTTGCGATGGAACTGGGGCTGCGTCCCGAGGTCAGATTCACCTCGCGCGGATACGAACCCAGCGACTTGAAAAAAGCGGCATGTGCGCGGATTTCGGCCAACGCAGCCGCGACCGATGCATCGGCCTCATGGCCCAGTAAGTCGATGTAAAAGTAATACTCCCAGTTACCCTGACGTGCTGGACGCGATTCAAAACGCTTCATCGACACGCCATGACGCGACAGCGGCTCGATCAACGCATGCACTGCACCGGCGCGGTCAGGCACCGACAGAATCAGCGAGGTCTGGTCTTCACCCGATGCGCCACACAGATGGTTGCCGATGACCGCGAACCGTGTGCGATTGAGCGGATCATCTTGGATCGACTGCGCCACCACCCGCACCTCGTAGCGCCCCAGCGCCCCGTCACCTGCAATACCCGCAGTGTGAGGCTCCAATGCGGCCAGCCGTGCACCTTCAGCGTTGCTCGACACTGGCACGCGCTCCAGCGTGGGGTAATTGCGATTGAGCCATCCCGTACACTGGGCCAAGGCTTGCGCGTGGGCGCAGATACGCGTGACACCCTGCATGGTGCCGCTGTGGGTGAGCAGGTGATGACGCACCGGCACCGACACCTCTCCGCAGATCTTCAGTGGGCTCTGCAGGAACAGGTCGAGGCTGCGATTGACCGCACCTTCGCTGGAATTTTCAACCGGTACCACACCGAAATCTGCCGTGCCGGCCTCGGTCGCGCGGAAAACCTCATCGATCGACACACAGGCCACAGCCTCGACACCCTGGCCGAATTGAGCCAGCACCGCCTGCTCTGAGAAGGTGCCAGCTGGGCCCAGATAGGCCACGCGCAGTCGGCGTTCGAGCTCGCGGCAACCTGAAATGACCTCGCGCCAGACTGCAGCGATGGCGACATCGGGCAGCGGACCGGGATTGCGCTCAGCAAGCCTGCGCAAAATTTGCGCTTCACGCTCAGGCCTCCAGACCGGCGCGTTCGTGGCGTGTTTGAGCGCACCCACTTCCAGCACCAACCGGCCCCGCTCGCCCAGCAACTCGAGCAGCCGGCCATCGACCTCGTCAATACGCTGTCGCAATTCGGACAGTCGCTCGCTCATTGCGTGTCTCCAGAGTGTTTGTGTACGCGCGCATTCAATCGATCAGCCGTGTCGCGGGCATTCGCGCCATGGCTGATCGCTGCTGCGCAATGTGCCACGCCTAAGGTCAGGAGGCCGTCCCAGGCTCAGACTCGCCCGCACCGGCCTCTTCTGCTCCGTCCGATTCCACCACACGCTGAACACCCGACAAGGTCGTGCCTTCGTCGACTGCGATCAGCGTGACACCCTGTGTGGCGCGGCCCATCTCGCGAATTTCGGACACTCGCGTGCGCACCAGCACGCCGCCCGTGGTGATCAGCATGATTTCATCGCGCGCTTCGACCAGAATCGCTCCCACGACCTTACCGTTGCGCTCACTGGTTTGAATGGCAATCATGCCCTTCGTGCCGCGACCATGGCGCGTGTATTCGGTGATGGGCGTGCGTTTGCCAAAGCCGTTTTCAGTGGCAGTCAGCACCGACTGCGTCTCGGTCTCTGCCACCAGCATGGCAATCACGGCCTGCCCGTCTTCCAGGGTCATGCCACGCACTCCGCGCGCGCCGCGTCCCATGGGTCGGACGTCATTTTCATCGAAACGCACCGCTTTGCCGCTGTCAGAAAAGAGCATGACATCGTGGGCGCCATCGGTCACCGCCACACCAATCAGAAAATCGCCTTCATCCAGATCCACCGCGATGATGCCGCGCTTGAGCGGACGCGAGAATTCCGAGAGCGGCGTTTTCTTGACTGTGCCCAAACTGGTGGCCATGAAGACGAAATGCTGGTCATCGAAGGCCTTGACCGGCAGCACTACCGTGATCTTCTCGCCATCTACCAACGGAAACATGTTGACGATGGGCTTGCCCCGCGCATTGCGAGACCCCTGCGGCACTTCCCAGACCTTGAGCCAATAGACCCTGCCTCGATCGGAAAAACACAGGATGTAGTCGTGAGTGTTGGCAATGAAGAGCTGGTCGATCCAGTCGTCTTCCTTCATCGACGTGGCCTGTTTACCTCGCCCGCCACGACGCTGCGCACGGTACTCGGACAGCGGCTGGCTCTTGATGTAGCCGGTGTGCGACAGCGTGACCACCATGTCGGTCGGCGCGATCAGATCCTCGGTGTCGAGCTCGGTGGCGTTCAGTTCAATTTGTGAGCGCCGCGGATCCTTATTCGGGTCTCCGTATTCCGCCTTAATGGCCTTCAGTTCATCACCAATGATCTGACTGATGCGATCGGGGCGCGCCAGGATATCGAGCAAATCGGCGATCGCTTCGATCACCTCGCGATATTCCTGGACGATCTTGTCCTGCTCCAGACCTGTGAGGCGCTGCAGACGCATCTGCAGAATTTCCTGCGCCTGGACCTCAGACAGCTTGTAGCCGGCATCGGTCAGGCCCACGCCAGGCTCGAGCCCGAGCGGTCTGAACGCGGCCGAGTCAGCACCCGTACGGGTCACCATTTCGCGGGCCACACCGGGGTCCCAGGTGCGCGCCAGCAGACGTTCACGCGCTACAGGCGGCGTGGGCGAAGCCTTGATGAGTTCGATCATCTCGTCGACGTTGGCCACCGCCACCGCCAGGCCTTCGAGCACATGGCCGCGATCACGCGCCTTGCGCAGATCGAACACCGTGCGCCGCGTGACCACTTCACGCCGATGCGACA
Source organism: Burkholderiales bacterium (assembly GCA_947463885.1). Taxonomy (GTDB): domain Bacteria; phylum Pseudomonadota; class Gammaproteobacteria; order Burkholderiales; family Burkholderiaceae_E; genus UBA4615. The sequence continues at coordinate 4,417 of CANHUQ010000160.1, read as the reverse complement.
GAAACGCCTCGAGCATTTGCTTGAGGTTGAGCAGGCGGGGCTGGCCATCGACCAGCGCCACCATGTTCATGCCAAAGGTGTCCTGCAGTTGCGTCTGCTTGAACAGATTGTTCTGCACCACCTCGGGCACTTCGCCGCGCTTCAACTCAATGACCAGACGCATGCCCGACTTGTCCGACTCATCCCGAATATCGGAGATGCCCTCGATCTTTTTTTCCTGGACCAGCTCAGCGATACGCTCCTGCAGCACACGCTTGTTGACCTGGAAAGGCAGTTCATCCACCACGATGGACTGGCGCTGGCCGCGGTCGATGTCTTCGAAATGCGTGCGAGCGCGGATGACCACACGACCACGACCGGTGCGGTAGCCCTCGCGCACCCCGTTAACGCCGTAGATGATGCCGGCAGTGGGGAAGTCTGGCGCCGGGATGATCTCGATGAGTTCATCCACACTCGATTCCGGTCTGCGCAACAACAGCAGACAACCCTCGACCACTTCGCCCAGGTTGTGCGGCGGAATGTTGGTGGCCATGCCCACTGCAATGCCCGAGCTGCCGTTGATCAGCAGATTAGGGATGCGCGCCGGCAGCAGCAACGGCTCTTTTTCGGAGCCATCGTAGTTGGCGCCAAAATCGACGGTCTCTTTGTCGATATCGGCCAGCAGCTCATGCGCGATTTTCGAGAGGCGAATCTCGGTGTATCGCATGGCTGCGGCGTTGTCGCCGTCCACTGACCCGAAATTGCCCTGCCCGTCGACCAGCATGTAGCGCAGAGAAAAATCCTGTGCCATGCGCACGATGGTGTCGTAGACCGACTGGTCACCGTGTGGGTGGTACTTACCGATGACGTCGCCGACGATACGGGCCGACTTCTTGTAGGGCCGGTTCCAGTCGTTGTTCAGCTCGTGCATCGCAAACAGCACCCGGCGATGCACCGGCTTGAGACCGTCGCGCACATCCGGAAGAGCCCGGCCGACGATCACGCTCATGGCGTAATCGAGGTAGGAGCGCCGCATCTCTTCTTCGAGACTGATCGGGAGAGTTTCTTTTGCGAATTGATCCATGAGGACGCGACAAGCGCTGCGGCAGGTAAAGCCTTGAATTTTAACCCATCTGGCTGTGATGTAATGGGATATGACTGTGTCGACCGACCCTCCGCCCGCACCCGTTTCTCTGATCAGTCCCCGATGGCTTGCACCGGTGGCCCATGGGCCTACCGTCCTGACCGGGCAGACGGTCGTCGTGCAGGGCACTCAAATCGCTGCTGTGATGCCCCGCGCAGCCGCTCTGCAAGCGCATCCGCAGGCCATACGCATCGATCTGGATGAGCATCTGCTGATCCCGGGACTGGTGAATGCGCATACCCACGCCGCCATGGCGCTGTTACGCGGCACTGCCGACGATCTGCCACTTGAGCGATGGCTCCATGAGCGCATCTGGCCGATGGAGGGTGCGCTGATGTCGGAAGCCTTCGTCTATGACGGCGCCGTGCTGGCATGCCGCGAAATGCTCTTGAGTGGCACCACCACCTTCAGCGACATGTATTTTTTCCCGGAGTCCACTGCGAAAGCCGCGCTGGACCTGGGTATGCGGGCTGCGGTGGGCATCATCGTGATCGACTTTCCCAGTGCCTACGGGAGCGGGCCGCAGGACTATCTCGCCAAGGGCCTGAAGCTGCGCGACAGCCTGCGCCACGAGTCCACCATCGGTTTCACGCTGGCGCCGCACGCACCCTATTCGGTGGGCGACACCGCACTCGCAGACGTGGCACGCCTGTCAGCGGAACTGCAAATGCCGGTGCATATCCATGTGCACGAAACTGCGCGCGAAGTGACCGAGCACGTGGCACGCCACGGCGTGCGCCCGCTGGCACGGCTGGCCGCACTGGGCCTGGTCAATCCGGAATTGATCGGGGTGCATGCAGTACACCTGGATGACGCCGACATTCGCCTGCTGGCGAATCATGGGGCCTCGGTGGTGCATTGCCCGCATTCGAACCTGAAACTGGCCAGCGGCATCGGGCCTGCGGTGGCGCGACTGCTAAACGAGGGCATCAATGTCGCCATCGGGACCGATGGGTCGGCCAGCAACAATCGCCTCGATCTGATTGCCGAAACGCGCACGGCTTGTCTGCTCGCCAAGGGCTTGAGCGGAGATGCCGCAGCGTTCAATGCGCATCAGGCGCTGCAGGCGGCCACCCTGGGTGGCGCCAGGGCACTTGGAATGCAGGACCAGATCGGCAGCATCGTCCCGGGTAAGGCGGCCGACCTCGTTGCCGTCGACCTGACAGACGACGGACTAGCCGAATTCCATGACCCGGTCGCGCATCTGGTCTACTCCGCGGCGAGTCAGCAGGTCAGCGATGTCTGGGTGAATGGGCAGTCTGTTGTAGTCAAGCGACAAATGGTGCGTGCCCGCGCCCTCGACGCTGTAGCCGCAGTACGTGCCCGCAATGTCGTGTGGCACAATCGTTTAGGTCAGTTTGTGCCGGGTAACGTGCGGGCATAGGTTGTTTCAAGCCGTGTGGCGCTCAGCAATTTCCGGTGGCGCCCACCGGCACAAAGCACGTTCGAGGCGCTTTGCCGTAGGTAAGCGGGTCGGTATACTCCGTCGCAGCCGCTGCAAGGCGTTGATTTTTCAGATGTGAGTCATCTCACCGAGAGGAGAAACATGAAGAAATCGCTCAAGTTGGGAGCCCTCGTGGCCACTGGTCTGCTGGCTGCATGCGCGTCCACCAACCAAGACACTCCGAATATCAAAGCCGCTCCGAACCAGACGGGCTATGTCCAGTCGCCGTTCGGCAACGTGGTCACTTCGCCGTTTGCAGAGCAGCCCGGCAGCCCCAAGGGCCTGTGCGTGCGTTCGCCCTGGTGGCAGCCTTCCAACGCTCAGGTCGATTGCAACGCCGACCTGATGCCGCGTTCGGCACCGGCCCCCGTGGCATCGCCCATGGCACCGCCGCCCGCGCCGGCACCGGCTCCCGTTCCGGTCGTCCCGGCTCCGGCCCCGGCACCACGCCCGGCTCCGGCTCCTGCACCGGCTCCGCGTCCGACCAGCGAGAAAGTGACCTTCGCAGCCGATGCGTTCTTCGACTTCGACAAGGCCACGCTGAAGCCTGAGGGCAAAGCCAAGCTCGACGACCTCGCCGGCAAGATCAAGGACATCACCCTTGAGGTCATCATCGCCGTGGGTCACACCGACAGCGTTGGTTCCGAGGCCTACAACCAGAAGCTGTCGCTGCGTCGCGCTGAAGCAGTCAAGGCTTACTTGGTGAGCAAAGGCATCGAAGCCAACCGCGTCTACACCGAAGGCAAAGGCACCAAGCAGCCGGTCGCCGACAACAAGACCGCCGAAGGCCGCGCGAAGAATCGCCGCGTGGAGATCGAAGTGGTTGGTACCCGCCCGGTCAAGTAAGGGTCTCAGGATGTGCAGGGCCTCAGGGCCCTGCCACTCCAACCTTGCTGTACAAAGCCCCGCTTTTGCGGGGCTTTGTTTTTTTGCACTTCTATTGCGTATCGCCCCGGTTTTCCGTCGATGCACTACGCCACGCAGTGCCCGCTTCCCCTAGAATCGGAGGCTGTTCTTTCGATCGATGACCATGAGCCTGCCTGCCTCCGTCACACCAACCGAGTCACCCGCGCCTGCCAACGCAGACTCCGGTGAAATTGCCAAGTTCGAAGCCTTGGCTGCGCGGTGGTGGGATCCGGAATCTGAGTTTCGGCCGCTGCATCGGATCAACCCGCTGCGCCTTGGGTGGATTGAACAGCTCGCGGGGACGGTATCAGGGCGCGATGTCATCGACGTGGGATGCGGCGGTGGCATCCTCGCCGAGTCCATGGCCGCGCGCGGTGCTCGGGTCACCGGCATCGATTTAGCGGGCAAGGCACTCAAGGTCGCTGAACTGCATGGCTTGGAGTCGGGTGTGACAGTGCGCTATCAGCAGATTTCTGCTGAGGACATGGCAGCGACCGAACCCGAAAGCCGCGATGTCGTCACGTGCATGGAAATGCTCGAGCATGTGCCAGACCCAGCCTCCACGATTGCCGCATGCGCTCGCCTGGCACGTCCAGGCGGCTGGGTGTTCTTCTCCACGCTGAACCGCAACCCTAAGTCCTTTGCGTTCGCCATCATCGGGGCTGAGTACATTTTGAAGCTGCTGCCGCGTGGCACGCATGAATACGGCAAGTTCATCCGACCCTCTGAGTTGATCGGTCATGCTCGCCACGCCGGCCTACAACAACAGGCCATGCTGGGACTGACCTACAACCCGCTCACACGCGAGTACCGACTGGTGGACGGCGATGTCAGCGTCAATTACCTCGTCGCCTTTCGCAAGCCCGCCTGAATCGGTCAGGGCGCTCACCATGCCAATGCCCGCCATGACCTCACCACTGAATCCGCGCCCCTTGGCTGTGTTC
>CANHUQ010000159.1 GCA_947463885.1 Burkholderiales bacterium | reverse complement strand
TTGTCCTGCCAGTAGTCGTAATGGGCAATCCTGCGCAATGACCCTTCAATGCCGCCCATGATGATCGGCACGTCCTTGTAGGCCTCGCGACAACGCTGGGCATACACCAGGGCCGCGCGATCGGGGCGCCGACCACCGGCGCTGCCAGGCGTGTAGGCATCATCACTGCGCGCCTTCCGGTCGGCGGTGTACCGGTTGATCATGGAGTCCATGTTCCCAGCGGTCACGCCGAAAAACAGCTTGGGCACACCCAGCACCTTGAACGGGTCGGCGCTATGCCAATCGGGCTGGGCAATGATGCCAACCCTGAAGCCCTGCGCCTCAAGCGTGCGCCCGACGATCGCCATGCCGAAGCTGGGATGGTCCACATACGCATCGCCGGTCACGATGATGACGTCGCAGGCATCCCAGCCGAGCTCGTTCATTTCCTCGCGGCTCATGGGCAGGAATGGCGCGACCCCCAGACGCTTGGCCCAGTGGGGTCGGTAGGCCGTCAGCGGCCTGGCAGCGGGCATGGAGGGAACGGCAGACATGGGTACACACGAAGGGAATCGGCCATTGTCGCCGATCGGCTGGCAAGGTCGCGCCATACCCCCAGGAACCACCCAAGCCCCTCGTTCAATGGGGATGGCGCCAATGATCCGCGCGGCTGCAGGAATCCGAGCACCACGGTGCGACCGTCCTTCCCAATGCAAGCGGCTTGGGCACCGTAGCAAGCAGGGGGCCATCCGGAGCGACCGGCCTGCGTTTCTCATCCATGCACAAAAGGAAACCCAGTGAGAAAACTTTTTTTCTTGATTTCAGGCTCAGTGCTACGATCAATGCGCTGCTGCAGCCCGTTCATGCAGCCCGTTCACTGAGGGTGTTCACGGTGAACGTCCATTCAAGAGGAGACGACGATGAATGCGCCGCACCCACCTGGCCCGATACCGGCCGATCAAGCGGATTTGAGAGCTTCGCTGATCGCCAGCAGAAAGCGCTTTCTCAGCCCCTCTCTGGCCACCGCCAGCATTTATCCGGACGACCCTCTGCTGCTGGTGCGCGGCGAAGGACAGTACGTATTCGACGAAGCCGGCAAGCGCTACCTGGACTGCACGGCTCAGAACCTGTGCATCAGCATCGGGTTTTGCCACCCGGTCACCATGGCCATGGCGGGCGAACAGATGCACCGTTTGCCGCACACCACGACCCTCTTCCACAGCGAGCATCCGATTCGCTACGCGCAGGAACTGGTTGCGCGCATGCCCGCCGGGACCGACTGGGTCGTGCACCTGGTCAACAGCGGCGCAGAAGCCATCGATCTGGCCTACATGATGGCCCGGGTACACACCGGATGCTTCGAAATGGTGGCCCTGCGCAACGCGTATCACGGCCTGCAATTTGGCGCAGCCGGCAGTACCTCATTCAATGGCAATCGCTTCACCACCGCCAGCGTGCAAGGGTTTGTGCATGCCATCCATCCGGATCAATACAAGGGCGTGTTCGGTGCAGGCGTCACGCCTTACCTGGACGAGCTGAAACGCACCATTGCTGCATCCACCAGCGGCAGGATCGCCGGCATGATCATCGAGCCCATCCAAGGCTCAGGCGGGGTGGTGCCCATGCCACCGGGATATATGCACGGAGCCTTCGAGATCGTGCGGGCAGCCGGCGGACTGTGCATCAGCGACGAAGTGCAAACCGCCTTCGGACGCCTGGGTTCGCACTATTGGGGCTTTGAAGCCCACGGCGTCATGCCCGACATGATTGTGCTGGGAAAAGGCATTGGCAATGGCTTTCCGATCGCAGCGGTGGTGTGTAGACGCGATATTGCCGAGTCCTTCGCCCGCGCCAAGTTTTTCAACACGTATGCCTGCAATCCCATGGCCTCGGCTGCGGCACGCTCTGTGCTCAAGGTGGTCGATGACGAGGGGCTACAGGCCCATGCCCAACGCTGCGGGGATCACCTGCTGACAGGTCTGAATCGGCTGAAAGAGAAACATGCGCTGATCGGCGATGTACGTGGTCAGGGCCTGATGCTGGGCATCGAGGTGGTCCGGGATCGCACCACCCGAGAGCCTGCGGTGGAGGAAGGGGCCCGGGTGCAACACCGCCTGCGCGCATCGGGCTATATCATGGTCAAGGGCAGCCCGACCCGCAACACGTTTCGCATCAACCCGCCCATGTGCATCACGCTCGATGATTGTGATGCGCTGCTCGACGCCTTCGATCGGGCGCTCGCCGCAGGCTGAGTCCGCCCGGACCCCAAGCCTTTGCCGCATGCCATTCCGGAACTCCCACCATGACCCCTGACTCAAACAGCATGAAGGCCGTGGCCACAGTCGATGCGCCAACCCTGCGCGCCTGGCTCTCCGACGGTGAGGAACTGGCGCTGGTGGATGTGCGTGATGGTGGTCCGTTCTCGCGTTCACATCTGCTGGTTGCCTGCAATATTCCGCTGGCCCAACTCGAGCTCAAGGCGCCTGAGTTGCTGCCCCGACGCGATGCGCGGATCGTCCTGATCGATGACGCCCCTGCAGAGGGCCAAAACGCCGCGCAGCGCGCTGCCGCCCTGCTCTCGCAGCATGGATATCGTCGACTCGCCATTCTGGAAGGCGGCACCAGCGGCTGGGGGGCCTGTGGCTTTGAGCTCTTCTCGGGCACCAATGTGCCGTCGAAGGCTTTTGGGGAACATGTCGAGCACACCTGCGAGACGCCTCGCATCGATCCTGAAGTGCTCCATCAATGGCAGCAGGAAGGCCAGGACATCGTGCTAGTCGATTCCCGGCCAGCGGAAGAATTTCGCACCGTCAGTCTGCCTGGCGCCTCCAACTGCCCCGGGGCTGAACTGGTGTTGCGGGTGCCGGGGCTGGTGCGCTCGGAGAAGACGATTGTCGTGGTGAATTGCGCGGGGCGCACCCGATCGATCATCGGCACACAGAGCCTGCGCAATGCGGGCTTACCCAACCCGGTGTACGCACTGAAAAACGGCACCATGGGCTGGGAACTCGCGGGCTTCAAGGCCGATCATGGCCGCGAAGATCTGGTGCCCGTGCCGCACGGGGCAGCCCTGGCACAAGCACGTCGCATGGCCGACGATGTGGCCGAGCGGTTTGGCGTGTCCTTCATTGACCGCAACACGCTGCGCAGCATGCAGGCCGAGTCACACCGCACCACGCATGTGTTCGATGTGCGCCAGCCGGCTGAGTTCGCGGGCGGCCACCTGCCCGGTAGCCTGAACGCACCCGGCGGACAGCTCGTTCAGGCCACCGATACCTTTGTGGTCACGCGGGGGGCGCGCATCGTCCTGGTGGACCGCCTGCAGGTGCAGTCGGTCATGACCGCGCACTGGCTGATCCAGATGGGATGGCACGATGTGCATGTCCTGACAGACGGCTTGAGCGCAGACGGGCAGCCTGGACTGCTTGAAACAGGCCCGGTGCGCATCACGGGATTAGGAGAGGCTGCTCTGCCCGATCAGACTCTCAGCCCGCAAACCTTGCACGCTCAGCTGAAGGAGGATGCGGTCACGGTCATTGACGTGGGAGACAGCTTTCGCTGGCGTCGCGGGCATGTGCCCGGAAGCTGTTATGCCATGCGATCGTATCTGCCGCAGGTGCTTGAGCGCTTCTCGCTGCAACGCCCTCTGGTATTCGTCTGCGCCGACGGCCGCCTGTCGCGCTTTGCGGCTCAGGACGCACGCGCATTGGGATATGCGGCGGTCAGCACGCTTGCCGGCGGGCGGTCAGCCTGGTTGGCGGCGGGCCTGCCGACCGAGACCTGCACCACCGATGACGACCCCAAGCTGCTGACCCCGACCGACGACATGTGGTATCCGCCCTATGCCCGCACCTCTGCCGTGCAGGAAGCGATGCAGCAATACCTTACCTGGGAGGTCAATCTGCTCGAGCAGCTGGCGCGCGAACCCTATCTGACCTTCAGCGCACCTTGAGGTTGATCGCTCGGTGCGTGGTCGCTCGGTGTGTAGTCGCTTAGTGCGTGGTGACTGAGTGCAGGGTCACGCAGTGTGCCTTGCGCCTCAAAATCTGAGCTCGGACGACAGCATCAGCGAATAACCAGAATAGTCGCCCAAGCCCCGGTAGCCAGTCTTGCGCCAGGTGCCTTCAATTGCCAGCGTGGTCTTGGGGCTTGGGTCCCAGAACAGATTCAGGAATGCTGTCCGATTCGACAAAAAGCCGCCCACCGGCACGTCGTTGGCATCGGCCTTGTCCTGGCCATAGCCCAGGTGACTGTGCATGCGTGGCGTCCAGTACCACGCCGCCTCAGCCCAGCCCCCCTTGCTCGAAATCGCCTGACCGGTGGCGCTATTGGTGCTCTGAAAAATGGTCGCCAGGTATTGCCCCAGCGCCCGCCCGGTATACAACTCGCCCTGCACGCCGAAACGCGGCGTCATGCGCCAAGCCGCTTCTAGCGCCACACCGCTCAAACGCGTGTCGTAGGCTGCAAACGCATTGAGCAGCGAGAAGGTGCGGTAGTTGCCGGTTGCCCCGGATAAACCCAGGGTGTACTCAGCCCACGGTAGCCAGACATTCGCCTCGCCCGGCGCGCCGCGGGTCCAGGCGACGCGTGCCTCGAAGTTGGGCAAGCCGGTGTTCTCGATCGAGGCCGCCAGGGGGTTGGCATTGGAAGGGGGCTTGATGTTGCTGGCAACCGCATCCGCCATCGCGCCCTGCAGGACGATGCGATCACGCCCCTGCGTGATCATGTGCTCAGCGCGCAATTGCGGCTTGAACGAATTTCCGGGGTTACCCGAACCGGCAAAGGCCGACATGCGGTCAACCATCGTCGGAATCATCGGGCTGAAGATATCCATCTGCAGACCGGCGGCAAAACGCCAGCGGTCGCTCACGGCATCGATGTACGCGAATCCCGGATAAAACCCGTACTTGCCGGATAGCAGATCACCGTCAAACAGATACGCGTAGATGGATCCACCGAGCTTGAAGTCGCCGAGTTGGGCGCCATCAATCGAAAAGAACAATGAGGATAAGCGCGCGTCGATCTTGGTGGTGCCGTCCGCCACGCCATTGACCTTGGGCAGCACAAAAAACGGTGTGGCATCGGGCTGCATCCGGGCGGTCGTGGTGTTGACCGTCGTGCGCAGCGCCCCCCCCATGTACACCTTGATGTCTCCGAAGCGGCTGCTGACCGCGGGCGGCCCGATCTCGACGGGCTGCCCAAGGCCCTGACGGGTGGCCTCCTGGCTGGGTGCAGGCGCCTGAGCCGAAGGGGCCGGTGAGGTACTGGACGGCGGGGTCGGCGCGCCCGCGGCAGAGGCTGCGCCCATCCGCGAGGACAGTTCGTTGAGTGTGCGCTCCTGGGCGCGCAACTGCTCTTCCTGCGCGGCAAGCTGCCGACGCTGCTCATCCAACTGGCGGCGTTGGGCCTCCAACCGAGCTCTTAATTCCGAGAGCTCCTTGGTGGCATCCGTCGCCCCTGCCGCAAACGGAAGCAAGGCCACAGCACCGATGAAGACAGCGACCAGCCGTGAACGTAACGACCGTCCGCGGAACGTTGGCGGACGCGCCTCAATCGACGAGCGAGACGCGCAAACGCATTGCAACGGAATTCGCGAATCAGGTGCTTGCATGATGTGCTCGCCCAGAAACTCCGGGCGCCTGTGGCTCATGCAGTGATGGTAATCAATCGCGCCCTGGAAAAACTGGCATGCATCAGGGCTTCAGAAAATAATTTTCTTTTCCGACACGCGTCTTCCTGGCGTCACGCACATCGCTGGGTGTGGGCCAGCACCACCGGCCGACCCACACCGTGAGGCACGATCAGTCCGGCTGATTTTGCAGCTTCAGAATGCGCTCAATCCGATCCTCAACCGTCGCATCGCTGCCCCCCTTCCATTGCAGCACCTGCAGCACAACGCCGGAAGCATCCCGAGGCCGCAGCACCACTTCGCTGCGATTGCTGAATTCATCGCGCAGCGGAATTTTGTAGCCCTTGCCTTCAACGTCCTGAATGAACTCAGCCAGATTATCGACTTCCAGACCCATGTGATGCAGGCCCTCACCGTGCTTGTCGATGTGCTGATTGATGAAGCCGTCGGGCTCGAGCGACTGCACCAGCGACAGCACGTTTTCGCCGATCTGCATGTAGGCCACTTTGACCATGCCAGCCTTTTCGCGCAGCACTTCCGTGCGGATATGGACTGCGTTGAGCAGCTTCTTGTATTGCTCGGTTGCCTGATCGCAATCGCGCACTGCGATCGCAACGTGGTCGATCCGCTTGATCTGGGCCATCCCGGTCTCCTTGTGTCAGCACAGCCTCCCAGTATAGAAGGCTGGATCAGGCTCCCGGACCGGGTCAACGGGTGCGCAGGGTCAGCCCCAGTTGATAGCCCACCCCACGCACCGCGATCAGGCAGGCATCCCGCGCTGACACTCGGTGAAGTTTGTTGCGCAGCCGGACCATCCGGACTTCCAGGGCAGCCTTGCGGTAGCGCTCAGGATCCTTGCCCAGCAATTCGATGAGTTGCCAGTTTTCGAGCCGCTGCCCGGCCGCACCCGCGAGCGCGCGCAAAATCAGCGCCTCATCGGGTGTCAATTGAACAGTCGACACTTCACCACTCAGCCGCAGTCCCGACTGCTCCAGCAGCACCGATGACGCCGCACTGGCCGCGTCGCCACCGGGCAGCCGCCTGGCCAGTGAATCTACCGCGGCCAGGATTTCATCCGGATCAATTGGCTTGCTCAGGTAGATGTCAACGCCGCTCTGGAAGCCGGCAATGCGGTCTGCTGTCGAGCTTTGAGAGGTCACCATGATGACGCCGAGCTGCGGGTGGGCTGCGCGCAGCCTGCGTGTCAGGCTCAATCCGCTTTCCCCGGGCAGGTTCAAATCGACGATCAGCAGATCGGAGGGGGCCTGAGCGCCTTCATCATCGACCGCCTCTGCGCAGTCGACTCCAATCACCTGATGGCCTGCGTGCTGAAGCAAAGCAACCAAGGCCTGGCGCGACAGGTCATGGTCCTCGACAACAACAATAATCAGGCTTCGAGACATGTTCCGACAACGATAAAACCGAGTCGAAACTTAGTACTTAACCCTGATCAAATACCTACCAACCCCTACCCCATTTAGCGCATCGCTCTGACATGCCCGCCGCCCTGTTCCTGCAACGGCGAGCTTGCGTCACATCACATTGCGCACAGGCATCATCCGGCAATATTACGGGGCACGTCCCGGTACGGCTTGTCGGTATCGACACTCGCTTCTTTGGGCATCCCCAGCACGCGCTCGGCAATGATGTTGCGCTGGATCTCATCGGTACCGCCCGCGATGGAGGTGGCCGGAACCGACACCAGGATCTCGGCGATCGTCCCGTCCATGGCACCGTCAGACCCAGTGAGCAGCGCATCGGCGCCGCTGATGAGCGTATGCACCCTGGCAGCTGCGCGCGCCACATGGCTGGCGGCCAGTTTGCCCAGCGAGCCCTCCGGCCCCTGGGGGCGACCCTGCTCCTGAGCACTGCGCGCGCGCCGTGCGGTCCACTCGGCGGATTTCGACAGAATCATCAGCTTGGCAATTTCCTGCCGCACCACCGGGTCGTCCAGTTTCCCAAGCTCCTGGGCCCGCGGCACCACCAGCTCTACCCGACCGGCACGGTTCGGGTACCACTTGTACGGCGCAAGCGCCACCGCAATCTCGGCCCGCTCTTCTTCGTAGACCCGGCCAGGCTTGTCTGAACCCAAGGCCCACGAACGTAGGCCATCGGCACTGCGCCGCTCATGCATCAGCGTGGTGTTGGTGACCGCCCAGCCACCGCCTTCACGACCGACCAGCATGTCGGCCGGCACCACCGCATCCGTGATGAAGATCTGATTGAACGTGGCGTGGCCGTTCATCTGCTTCAAGGGTTGGACCGTAACGCCGGGCTGATGCATGTCGATGATGAAATACGACAGCCCTGCGTGCTTGGTCTTGTCCCAATTGGTCCGTGCCAGCAACAAGCCCCAGTCGGCTTTCTGCGCGCCAGAGGTCCACAACTTTTGGCCATTCACCACCCAGTGGTCGCCCTTCAGATCGGCCCGAGTGACCGCTCCGGCCGCATCCGACCCACTGCCCGGCTCGCTGAACAGCTGACACCACGCTTCTTCACCCGTGAGGCTGGGGCGCAGAAATTTCTTTTTCTGAAGATCGGTGCCATGTTCGAGGATCGTGGCAGCAGCGAGTACCCGGATGCCGACCTTGGCAACACCGACAGCGCCGATGCGATTGAACTCTTCCTGCACCACAGGCACCAGCCCCGCAGACAGGTTGCGCCCGTACCACTCGGTAGGCCAATGCGGCGCACCCCATCCGGAGTCGACCAGCTTGTTGCGCCATTCGATCAGGCTGTAATCGGGACTCCAGTTGGCTTCGAGCCACGCGCGCACGTCGGCGCGCACAGATGCTTCAGTCATTTCACTCATGGGTTGACTCCTCAGGCTGCCCAATGACGCATCATGCGTTCGCGATGCTCATGGGCATCGCCAAACAGCACCTCTGAACTCTTTGCCCGCTTGAACCACAGGTGCGTGTCATGGTCCCAGGTGAAACCGATGCCCCCATGAATCTGGATGGCATGAATGGCAGTCTGCAGGTACGTCTCGCTGGCACCGGCCTTGGCCAGCGATGCAGACATGGCGATGTCGGCATCGCCTTCATCGAGCGCCGCAGCCGCGAAATAGGCGGCGGACTTCGCCAGTTCGACCTCCAGCAGCATGTCGGCCTGCTTGTGCTTCATCGACTGGAACGATGCAATCACGCGACCGAACTGCATGCGCATCAGCGCATA
>CANHUQ010000158.1 GCA_947463885.1 Burkholderiales bacterium | reverse complement strand
TTGCAGCGCTGGTGGGGTGCGCTGGCCGATGATGTGCGGGCTCATGGGGCTCATGGGGCTCATGGGGCTCATGGGGCTCATGGGGCTCATGGGGCGCCTGAGGGGCCGTCTGATGCTGCTTCTGATCCGGTTGGTGCGTCGGTGGTCTGGGCGGAGACCTCGGCGCAGCATGTGATGCTCAGGCGCACGCCGCTGTCGGTGGCCGATGCGTTTGGGCGCCATCGTGCCGGGCCCGCGCGTGCCTGGGTATTTCTGTCGGCCACCTTGTCGATCGGCACCGACTTTTCGCATTTCACCGATGCACTGGGCTTGCAGGACGCCCGATGCGAGCGCTGGGAAAGCCCGTTCGATTTCGCGCAGCAGTCTGCGCTCTGGATTCCGCGTGGCCTGGGGGCGCCCACCGCAGCAGGATTTGCCGAGCAGCTTGCGCGTGAGGTCTGGCCACTCATCTGCGCCAATCGTGGGCGCGCGTTTGTCTTGTGCACAAGCCTGCGTGCAATGCGCGAAATGGCCCAGGCCCTGCGTGCACTTGATGCCCTGCAGCCCCAGGGGATCGACTGGCTGGTGCAGGGCGAGGCCGCTCGGCCCGCGCTGCTGGCGCGTTTTCGCAGCGCCTCTGCCGCTGTACTCGTGGGCAGCGCCGGCTTCTGGGAGGGCGTGGATGTGGTGGGCGACGCGTTGTCGCTGGTAATTATCGACAAGCTGCCTTTTGCTCCACCGGATGATCCGGTGATTCAGGCACGCTGCGAATCGCTGCGCCGCGCCGGCGGCGATCCGTTCTCGCAGGTTCAACTGCCTCAGGCAGCGCTCGCGCTCAAGCAGGGCGCGGGTCGGCTGATTCGCTCGGAGTCCGATCGCGGCGTCCTGGTGCTGGGCGACGAGCGACTGGTCACCCGGGGGTATGGGCGCCGCTTGCTGGCCAGTCTTCCGCCGTTTAAGCGGGTCGCGACGCGCGACGAGGCGCAAGGCTTCCTGCCCGATTGAAGCGACTCTGGGGCTGACCTGGGGTTGGCGCTGACCCAGGCCTGATGAAGCTGGCCGTGGGGTGTCCCAAGGCCCGTGAACCGCTGCGCACAGCACGCTGAACCGATTGGCTCATGCCCTCAGCGGGTCTGAATCGCTTTCGCCAGCACGGGCCACACGGTGTCGAGGATCAGCGGCTGCGCCTGTTCGGACGGGTGGATGCGGTCGGACTGAAACAGATCGATGCGGTCGGCAATCGCCTCGAGCATGAAGGGCACGAGACTCGCCTGTTCTGTGCTGGCCACCCGGACGTAGAGGTCGGAAAACGCCTGGGCATAGGCGCGACCGTAGTTGGGAGGCATCTTCATGCCCAGGATCACCGCCCGCGCACCGGCTTGCCTGGCTGCAGCGGCCATCTCACGCAGATTGGTTTCGGTTGCGGTGAGCGGTAACCCGCGCAGCGCATCGTTGCCGCCCAGTTCGATCACCACCAGTGCCGGGCGATGCCGCTCCAGCAGCTTGGGCAGCCGGGTGCGACCGCCCGCAGTGGTTTCGCCGCTGATGCTCGCGTTGACCACCTCCAGTTTGATCTGCTTGGCTTGCAGGCGTTGCGTCATGAGCGCCACCCAGCCGGTGCCACGGGTCAGTCCATACTCCGCCGACAGACTGTCGCCCAGCACGAGCAGCGTGCCCTGCAGCGGCGCCGTTCGGGCTGCAGTAGCGGGGCGGGCGCTTTGCGTCTGCGCCAGAAGCGGGCTACTCAAACCGATCGCCATCACTGCCATGAGGGCCGCCCGCAGGGATCGAGGCCAAGCCTTGGATACACTGCGCGCCATGAATGCGATGACAGTAGAGCACCTGGGCAAGCAAGTGCCCGATGCGGGTGGTTGGCTGACGATCCTGGACGACATCTCGTTCTCGGTGGCGGCGGGCGATACGGTTGCGATCGTGGGGGCCTCAGGTTCTGGCAAGTCGACCCTCCTGGGTCTGCTGGCCGGTCTGGACCGTCCGAGCGCGGGACGCATCATCGCATCCGGACAAGACTTGTTCGCAATGGATGAAGACGCGCGTGCGCAATGGCGTGCCAGGCATGTGGGGTTCGTCTTTCAGTCTTTCCAGTTGCTGCCGCAGATGACCGCTCTGGAAAACGTGATGCTGCCACTGGAATTGGCGGGCGTGTCCGATGCCGCAGCGCGTGCGCGTGAAGGACTGGCACGGGTGGGGCTGGCCGATCGCCTGAACCACTATCCACGGACCCTCTCAGGCGGCGAACAGCAGCGGGTGGCCCTGGCCCGAGCCTTTGCGTCGCGCCCCGCATTGCTGTTCGCAGACGAGCCGACCGGCAGCCTCGATCACGCCACCGGCGAGCGGGTGATCGAGTTGCTGTTCGAGATGAACCGGGAGTCGGGGGCCACCCTGATCCTGGTGACCCACGATCCGGCGCTGGCCGGACGGTGCGCAAGGCGTCTGATGCTCAAGAGCGGTCGGCTGCAAGCTGATTGATCGTCTCGCGCACGGCCTCGGGCAAGCGCGAAGCGGGCAGGCCAATGCCTGCAGCCCACTGCGGTTGCTCAGCCAGTGCATCGGCCGCAGCCCCATGCACCCAGGTGCCCAGACAGGCTGCATCGGCTGCGGCCAGACCTTGAGCGAGCAGTGCCCCCACGATGCCTGCCAGCACGTCGCCCGTCCCGGCCACCGCCAATAATGGTCCGCCGCTTGCATTGATGGCCCACGCGACGTCGTCTGCGGCCACGCCGCCCGTTGCACGTGTTGGCCATGCGATCACCGTGCCAGCGCCCTTGAGCACGGTCACAGCGCCGGTCTGTTGCGCGAGCTGTCGTGCTGCTCCGATGCGGTCGCTCTGAATTGCTGCGGTGGAGGTGTGCAACAGGCGCGCGGCTTCGAGAGGATGCGGAGTGAGGACTGTGATCCGTCCTTGTGTCGATCGGCTCTTCAGCTGCGACGTGCGGGATGCGCTCTGTGCGATGCAATTGAGTGCGTCGGCATCCAGGACCAGCGGGCCCGGATGCAGCAGGGCGGTTGCGACCACCTGTTGCGCCCAGGGATCGACGCCCAGTCCGCAGCCGACCACTACGGCATCGGCGCAGCCCCAGGCCTGGAGCGCAGCCTCGGGCGAGGTCACGTCGGTCACGATCAGGCTACGGCGCATGAACTCCGGATGATTCGGATCAGCCATCGATGCCGTGGTGATTGAGACCTGCATGGCGCTGCCGTCATCGATGCCCAGATACAGCCGACCCGCACCGGCCGCCTGCGCGCCCAGGAGTGCCAGCACCGATGCGCCCTGCATGGCGGGTGCGCCTCGCAGCACCAGCACGTCCCCGTGGCTGCCTTTGTGCGCATCGGGTGCGCGGGGATGGATCCATTGCTGGGCGGCCGTACGATCGATAAGTCTGCCCGCAGGAGGCAGATCGACCTGCAGACCGAGTGACTCAACGATCACCGCGCCCGCGTGCACGCGACCCGCTCCGGTGTGCAGACCGGGCTTGTTGGCAATGAACGTCACGGTGGTGGCTGCACGTACCGCCTCCGACCCGGGTGGGCCGACGATTGCGCCTGTCTCGGCGTCGATTCCGCTGGGCACGTCGGCTGCGATCACATGCGTCGGATTACGCCGCAGGGTCTCCACGAGGGCCCGGGCCGGCCCTTCGAGGGGACGCTGCAGGCCGATGCCGAAGAGCCCGTCGATCACGAGTGCCGTGGCGCCCTGTCGGGCCTGCAGCCAGGGTTCGAGCTGATCGGGCGTCAGCCAGGGGTGGCCCAGTGCGTTCCAGCGGGCCCAGGCGCGCTGCGCATCGTCTGCGGCCGGCGGCCCGGCCTTGAGCGCAATCGCCTGCACCGACCATCCCCGCGTGTGCAGCCATGCGGCAGCGCATAAGGCGTCGCCACCGTTGTTGCCGGGCCCCACCAGCGCCAGAACGGGTGTGCCTGCGGGCAGTTGCCGCAGATGCCTGGCGCAGACCTGCGCGAGTGCTGTTGCGGCGCGCGACATCAGCTCACCGGGCGATGTGGCGGCCAAGCCCTGCGCTTCGATGTCGCGGATGTCGGGGGTCATCAGCAGGGGCGCATGCATGGACACCACCGATGTGAGTGTGGGCGCAGCCTGGGCGGCGCTCAGAGGTCCTTGCCCATCAGCAGGTCAGGCAGCCAGGTCACCAGCTCAGGGAACACCGTAATCAGGGCAATGCACACGATCAGCATCATGAAAAAGGGGATGGCTGCACGGGCGATGGTGTTGCTGTCCTTGCCGGTCATGTTCTGCAGGACAAAAAGATTGAATCCAACCGGCGGCGTGACCTCGGCAATTTCGACCAGCAACACGATGAAGATGCCGAACCACACCAGATCGAATCCTGCCTTCTGAATCATCGGCAGCACCACCGCCGCGGTGAGCACGATCATCGAGATGCCATCGAGGGCAGTGCCCAGCACCAGATAGACGACTGCCAGCATGGCAATCAGCGCGTAAGGCGACAGCCCGAGCGATGCGACCCATTCCGCCAGATGTCGGGGAATGCCGGTGAAGGCCATGGTCTTGGTGAGAAAGGCCGCGCCGGCCAGGATGAACATGATCATGCAGGAGACTCGCGTGGCACCCATGAGACTGGCGCGAAAGTTCTCCCAGTTGAGCGATCGGCTGCTGGCAGCAATGGCGAGCGAGCCGAGGACGCCGAAGGCGGCACATTCGGTGGCGGTGGCCCAGCCAGCGACTAACACCCACACGATGAAGACGATCAGCAAAGTGACCGGGATCAGGCTGCCTGAGCGACGCACCTTCTCCAGGAAGCCCGGCACGGGGTCTGCCGCAGGCACCCGGTCGGGGTGACGCCAGGACCACCAGGCGATGTACCCGGAGAACAGCACCATTAGGATCGCGCCCGGGATGAAACCGGCCAGAAAGAGGCGGAGGATGGACGCATCGGCCGCCACCGCGTAGACCACCATGGTGATCGAGGGCGGGATCAGGATGCCCAGTGTGCCGGCAGTGGCCAGCGACCCCAGGGCCAGGTTCTCGTCGTAGCCGCGGCGCTTCAGTTCAGGCAGCGCCACCTTGGCAATCGTCGCGCAGGTGGCCGCAGACGACCCTGACACCGATCCGAAAATGCCGCACCCGAGAATGGTGGTGTGCATGAGGCGACCGGGCACGCGGCCAAGCCAGGGCGCGAGCCCTTCGAACATCTGCTCGGACAGGCGCGTGCGAAACAGGATTTCGCCCATCCAGATAAAGAGCGGCAGCGCCGCGAGTTCCCAGGAGGCCGACGACCCCCACATCGCCACGAAGAGGTTTTCGCCCCAGCGTGCCGGCTGCATGTCGGTAAAGAGCGCCATCCCGATCCATCCGACGATGGCCAGCGTCATGGCAATCCAGACGCCGCTTGCCAGGAACAGCAGCATCACCGTCAGCAAAAAGAGGCCGATGCCTACGACGCCGGAGGCCTCCATTCAGACGTCCTCGCTGAAATCGCCGCGCGCGTGACGGGCTTCGACTTCGGTCACATAGCGCGGCTTTTCACCGCGCAGTACGGTGAACCATTCATCCAGGACCGCGATGAAGAGCAGGCTCACGCCGATCAGAAAGGAGATCTGCGGAATCCACATCGGCACCACCAGCAGGCCGGTCGACATTTCCTGATAGAGCCAGCCGTTGTACAGATACAGCGCCACCGACCACAGCAGGTATCCGATGAAAAGAGCGGCGACCGTCAGCGAAAACAGCTCGAACACGCGGCGTCGACCCGCCGGCATGGACTCCAGAAACAGCCCGACGCGCACAAAGTCGCCATGGCGAAACGTGTGGGCCATGCCCAGAAAGGCTGCGGCGGCGGTCATCCAGGACACGAGATCGTCGGTGCCACCCGAACGGAGTCCGAGTTCGCGCGCGGCTGCCGCCCCCAGCATGACCACGAAGATGGCGAAAATAAAAAACGCCGCCAGGGCACCGGCGGCGTCATAGAGGCGGTCGAGAAAACGTCTCATGGAAGGAGCGTCAACGGAGCAGGGCGCGAACGCAGGGCTCGCGCCGAGGCCGTCTTACTTGCGAAACGCGTCGACAACCGCCTTGCCTTCTGTACCGCCCTTCTTGAGCCAGTCTTCAAGCATGATCCCGCCCACCTGGCGGAAGTCGGCCACGAGTTTGGGGGAGGGCGGCAGGATCTTCATGCCCTTCTCGGTGAGCGCCTTCTTGTACCAGTCGTTCTTTTCTTCCGAGATCTTCCATCCGCGCTTTTCGGCTTCGGCACCGGCTTTGAGCAAGGCGTCCTGGGTGGGTTTGTCCAGCGCGTCAAAGGCCTTGCGATTCACGAACACTGCGTTCTTGGGCAGCCAGGCCTGGGTGTCGTAGAAGTATTTGATGTGCTCGTAGGTCTTGGAGTCGTAGCCCGTGGAGCCCGAGGACATATAGGCTTCGACCACGCCAGTGGCCATCGCCTGCGAGAGTTCGGCCGCCTGCACGGTGACCGGCTGTGCGCCGATCAGGTCTGCAATTTTGGCGGTCGAAGGGCTGTAGGCGCGCCATTTCACCTTGCGCATATCGGCGACCGAGCCAATTTCCTTCTTCACGTACAGGCCCTGCGGGGGCCAGGCGACCGCGTACAGCAGCATCATGCCTTGCTCGGACAGCTTCTTCTCGAGCGCAGGCCGTTGCGCCTGATACAGCTTGAAGGCGTCTTTGTAGCCAGTGGCAAGGAACGGGATGCCATCGATTCCGAAGATCGGCGACTCATTTTCGAAGTTGACCAGCAGCACTTCGCCGATCTGCGCCTGGCCTGATTGAACAGCCCGCTTGATTTCAGGGGCTTTGAAGAGCGAGGCGTTCGCGTGCACCACGATCTTGAGCTTGCCGGCACTGGCACGGTCGACGTCATTGGCAAACTGCACCAGGTTTTCGGTGTGGAAATTGCCGGCGGCATAGGCTGCGGGCAAATCCCATTTGGTTTGTGCGAAGGCGCTCGAGACGGTCAGGGCAAGGGCTGCAGCGGACAGAGCAAAGGCTTTCATGGGCACCTCCTAAGTGGCAAGCGCGCAAGCGTAGGCGCTCGCCTCGGGGCCGTCAACCAAGTGCTCGGCTCCATACCCGCCAGGCGCCGGGCGCCACAGGAGGGTGTTCCCGCGCTGCGGCGCTTGGGCACGCACGCGGCCAAGTAACGGTCGCAAGCGTCTGCCGCAGCTATATTGGAGGGTCGCCTGTGGTTGGCGGCTCGCCCGCTGCGCTTTGCACGCGGTCCCGCCTGCGACCGTTTCAACCTTTCCTGATTCAACTTCCTCTGCTTCACCCTCACTTGATGGGCACCTCACTTTTGCCATGACCGATCGCACGCCCGCCGCATCGCTGACCGCCTCGGACACTGCCTCCAGCTGGGAGTTCTGGATCGACCGGGGGGGCACCTTCACGGATGTGGTTGGCAAGCGTCCGGATGGCCAGTTGGTCACCGCCAAGCTGCTGTCGGAGCATCCCGAGCAATACGAGGATGCGGCCGTCGAAGGCATCAGGCGCCTGCTGGGCGTACCGGCCCATGCCTCCTTGCCAGCCGAGCAAATTGCTGCCGTCAAGATGGGCACCACCGTGGCGACCAATGCGCTGCTTGAGCGCAAGGGGGAGCCGCTGGCACTGGTGGTGACGGCCGGCTTTGGTGACGCCTTGCGGATTGCCTATCAGCATCGACCGCGTCTGTTTGACCGCCGGATCGTGTTGCCCGAAGGGCTGTATCGCGAAGTCATTGAGGTCGATGAGCGCCTGGCGGCCGATGGTCGTGTGATCCGCGCACTCGATGCGACCCAGGCCCGCAGCCGATTGCAGGCCGCCTATGACCGTGGGCTGCGAGCGGTGGCGATCGTTCTCATGCATGCCTATCGGGCCTCACACCATGAGCAGACCCTGGCGCAGATCGCTCGCGAGATCGGCTTCACGCAGGTCTCGACCTCGCACCAGACTTCCTCGTTGATCCGCTTCGTGGCACGAGGCGACACCACAGTGGTCGATGCCTACCTGTCGCCGGTCTTGCGTCGCTACGTCGACACGGTGGCGCGTGGTTTGCCAGGTGTGCAGCTGCAATTCATGCAATCGAACGGCGGCCTGACCGACGCCCGGGCCTTCCAGGGCAAGGACTCGATCCTGTCAGGCCCAGCTGGCGGGATCGTCGGCATGGCCGGCGTGAGTCGCGCTGCCGGGTTCGAGCGGGTGATCGGCTTTGACATGGGGGGCACCTCCACCGATGTGTCGCATTACGCCGGCGCGTTTGAGCGGGTGTTTGATACCCAGGTGGCGGGAGTACGCCTGCGCGCGCCGATGATGAGCATTCACACGGTGGCGGCCGGCGGCGGCTCGATTCTGCATTTCGATGGGGCGCGATTGCGGGTCGGACCCGACTCGGCTGGCGCTAACCCGGGGCCGGCCTGTTACCGGCGAGGCGGGCCGTTGACTGTGACCGACGCCAACCTGATGCTGGGCCGACTGCAGCCGGAGCACTTCCCGAAAGTCTTCGGACCACAAGCCGATCAGGCGATGGATCGGGACGTGGTGGTGGCGGCCTTCACCGAGCTGGCAGCCCGCATCCACCAGGACACCAGCCGCATGATGAGCCCGGAGCAGGTGGCGCAAGGCTTCATCGACATTGCCAATGCGAACATGGCGAACGCCATCAAGCGCATCTCGGTGCAGCGTGGCTATGACGTGACCGCCTATGCCCTGACCGTGTTTGGCGGCGCGGGCGGGCAGCACGCCTGTGCAGTGGCCGATGCGCTGGCCATGGAAACGGTGCTGGCCCATCCGTTGGCCGGTGTGCTGTCGGCGTATGGCATGGGGTT
>CANHUQ010000157.1 GCA_947463885.1 Burkholderiales bacterium | reverse complement strand
CGTGATCATCATGGAGCACTTCGACCCAGAGCAATATCTGGCCCTGATTCCAAAGTATCGGGTCACGCATTCGCAACTCGTGCCCACCATGTTCAGCCGGATGCTGAAGCTGCCCGAATCGGTGCGCACACAGTACGACCTGTCGTCGCTTGAGATCGCTGTGCATGCTGCGGCACCCTGCCCCGCGCAAGTGAAGGAGCAGATGATCGCGTGGTGGGGACCGATCATTCACGAGTACTACGGCGCCACCGAAGGCTTGGGCTTCACTGCGTGTGATTCGGCTGAATGGCTGGCCCATCGCGGTTCGGTGGGTCGGGTGCTGCTGGGCGATCTGCATATCCTGGATGAGAATATGCAGCCCGCGCCCAAGGGCACGCCTGGCGAGATCTGGTTCAAGACTGCCACACCGTTCGAGTATTTCAACGACGCAGCCCGCACCGCGGAATCGCGCTCAGCCGATGGCAGCATGAGCACCGTGGGTGACGTGGGCTATGTGGACGACGATGGGTTCCTGTACCTCACCGACCGCTCCACCTTCATGATCATTTCGGGTGGCGTGAACATCTACCCGCAGGAATGCGAGAACCTGCTCATCACCCATCCCAAAGTGGCTGATGCTGCGGTGTTTGGCGTGCCCAACGAAGATCTGGGCGAAGAGGTGAAAGCAGTCATTCAGCCGATGCCCGGTGTGACGGCGAGCCCCGAACTGGCGCAGGAACTGATCGCCTTCTGTCAGCAGCATCTGGCCAAGTTGAAATGCCCGAAGTCGGTGGACTTTATGGACGCGCTGCCCAGGCTGCCGACCGGCAAGCTCTATAAGAAGCCGCTGCGTGAGCAGTACTGGGCCGGGCACAAGAGCCGCATCGTCTGAGCAGGCCCGTGCGGTCAGTGGTGTGGTGGGGCAGGAGGCGGCTCAGCGCCCCTGACCCAGCCAGGTCACGAACCCACCGATCACGACCGCATTCAGGATGTCGATCAGGAAGGCGCCGACGACCGGCACCACAATGAAGGCCTGCCTGGCGTAACCGAAACGCTCGGTGACGGCCTGCATGTTGGCAATGGCGGTGGGGGTGGCCCCAAGACCAAAGCCGCACTGCCCCGCCACCAGCACCGCTGCTTCGTAGTTACTGCCGCACAGCCGGTAGGTCAGCACGGTAGCCACGACCGCCACAGCAACCACCTGCAAGAGCAGGATCAGCAACACGGGGCCCGCCAGCGAGGCCACTTCCCATAGCCGCAGGCTCATCAGCGCGATTGCCAGAAAGAGCGACAGCGCAATACTGCCCGCAAAGTCCAGCGCCTCGGCGTCGACCTCGTGCCAGTTCAATAGCGCCAGCAGATTGCGCAAGACCGCTCCGGCAAAGAGCGTCCAGACGAAGGCAGGCAAGGTAAAGCTTGGGTTTTCAGCCCAGCGCACCAGGTGCGAACCCAGCACCATGCACACCGTGATCAGCAAGATGATGATCGTGAGCCGATCTGCGCTCAGAGGCCCCTGCGCCTGAGCACCATCGTGAGGCCCCGAACGCGCATCGGATTCGCCCAGCGGCAAGCCGCGGGCAGACAGACGCTCGACCAACCTGCGGGACACAGGACCGCCGAGCAATCCGCCTGCCACCAGCCCGAAGGTGGCCGCAGCGATGCCCAAGGCGGGCGCTGCGGTCAGCCCGTAGGTCTCGGAAAATTTCTGTCCCCAGGCCGCGGCCGTGCCGTGCCCACCCGCCATGGAGATGGACCCTGCCAGCAAACCAAGCAAGGGATCGACCCCTAGCAGCTTGGCAGCACCCACCCCCACCACGTTTTGCACGATGAGCATGATCGCGATGGCGATGGCAAAGGTGAACAGCAACTTGCCCCCTCGGGCGAGCATGCGGACATCTGCGCCCAACCCGACGGTTGCAAAAAACGCCAGCATGAGTCCGGGCTGCAGGGACTTGTCGAAGGCGAGCGTGATCCCGCGCGCATGCAGCACCGTGGCGATGGCTGCGGCGAGCAAACCGCCCACCACGGCCGCCGGGATGGAATACCGCTTGAGCACGGGGATCGCTCCCACCAGCCTGCGCCCGACGACCAGAACGAGTGCAGCCGCAGCAAGCGTGGGAGGCACATCAAAGGATATGGTCTGGCTCATTTGCCGAGGTTAGCAGAGCGCACTACCGATGTATGCAGGCTCTCAGCATTCGATGCAGACGCCCGCTTGAGTCACACCTGTACGGCGAAAAAGGGGCACACGCGGTTTGACAGGCCGCATGAGCCGCGCCATTCTGCCCCCCGCAGCGTGACAGTCGATTCATGATCCGCGAGACCGGCGCGATGCAAAGACATGGAGCCTGTGCAGTTTGCAGGCGAACCACTCGCTCTAAACGCCCTGGAAGCGCATGCGCTTCCGGTCTGCCGCGCTGTATTTGAAGCGCTTTTTCTCTAGTGTGCACACTGACATGAGTCACACCCTTCGCGCAGTTTCGCTGGCCGCCCTACTCACCACCATGCTGGCGCTGCCCGTGCACGCACAAGCACCTGAGTCACTGTTGCCGCCGGCGCCTGGCCAGTTCGAGGGGGAGCCGCCTGCGGCCGTCCCGGGTGGGTTCATGATGCCCGATGCCCCGCAGTCCACCTACAAGGACACCGAGGTCAAGTCGCCATGGTTCACCATCAAGCCAGGTCTGGTCTTGCTGGGCGATTACACCTGGTTCAGTCAGGACGCCAACTCGCTGGCGCAGGTGGGCCGTCAGGACAATGAGGGTCAGTTGCGGGCAGCGCGCCTGCTGTTTCGCGGCACGATCGGCACCGACTACGTGGTGCGCTACCTGATTGCCGGCGAATACAAGGGGTTTGACAGCACGCGTGACACCAACTGGGATATGACCGATGTGTCGCTGACCTTCCCGATCCTGGGGCCGACCACCACCGTCACCGTGGGCAAGACCAAGGAAACCCACAGCTACGAGATGGTCGGTGACGCGGCCAATCTGGCCTTTCAGGAGCGTGTTCTCAATCCGTTCTTCGTCTCGCGAGCGACGGGTATCCGGTTCAACCACGTGGCGGCAGACCGGATGTCGACCTTCGCCTTCGGATTTTTCAACGACAGCTGGGCGGGGAAAAACACCGGTGTTCCCAACGATGGCACCGATTTCACCGCTCGGGTCACCCATTTGCTGCGGTTCGAAAACCAGGGTCATACGTTCACGCACCTGGGCGCATCGGTGCGCCGCGCAGGTGCTGATGGCGGCAAATTGCGCTACCGGGGCCGACCCGAATCGAACGTGACCGACTACTACGTGGATACCGGGTCGTTCACGGCAAACCATGCCTGGCATGTTGGGCTGGAAGGCATCTGGCAGGACGGACCTCTCTCGGTGATGGGCGAATACATTCGCGCCAAAGCCGATGCACCGCTCTCGGGCAGCCCGAGTTTTCAGGGCGGCTACATCGGCGCAAGCTGGGTCCTCTCGGGAGACAGCCGCCCCTATGACCCGACCGTGGGCTATGCGCGTCGTGTGACACCAGGTGGCACGCATGGCGCCATCGAACTGGTCGCCAGGCTGTCATTTGTCGACCTGGATGACGGCGCCATACAAGGTGGCCGATTCAAGAAGACGTATGTCGGCGCCAACTGGTGGGCCACCCATCGCTGGAAGGTGGGGATGGGCTGGGGCCGCACCTGGCTGGATGATCAGGGTGTCACCGGCGTCACCGATGCCATCCTGGCCCGGATCCAGTGGGTGTATTGAAGCCCGACCGCTGAGACATCAATCAGCCCACAAGACAACGAGCACGCAAGACGAGCAGACAAGACGAGCACACAGGACGAGCACACAAGAAAAAGCCCGCTTGAAGCGGGCTTTTGCATGACCAGCGGGACCAGGCCGCAAACCGCTTACTGGCCCTCGAGGAAGCTCTTGAGCTTGTCGGCACGCGACGGATGACGCAGCTTGCGCAAGGCCTTGGCTTCGATCTGACGAATGCGCTCGCGAGTCACATCAAACTGCTTGCCCACTTCTTCAAGCGTGTGGTCAGTGCTCATTTCAACGCCGAAGCGCATGCGCAGCACTTTCGCCTCACGGGGCGTGAGTGAGTCGAGCACTTCCTTGACCACATCGCGCATCGAGCCATGCAGCGCAGCGTCGGCGGGAGCCAGCGTGGCGGTGTCTTCGATGAAGTCGCCCAGGTGGGAATCGTCATCGTCGCCGATGGGCGTTTCCATGGAGATCGGCTCCTTGGCGATCTTCAGGATCTTGCGGATCTTGTCTTCTGGCATCTCCATCTTGCCGGACAGGGTCTGAGGATCGGGCTCGGTGCCGGTTTCCTGAAGAATCTGACGGCTGATCCGGTTCATCTTGTTGATGGTCTCGATCATGTGCACCGGAATACGGATGGTGCGGGCCTGATCGGCGATGGACCGAGTGATCGCCTGGCGAATCCACCAGGTGGCGTACGTGGAGAACTTGTAACCGCGACGGTATTCGAATTTATCCACGGCCTTCATCAGACCGATGTTGCCTTCCTGAATGAGGTCGAGGAACTGCAGGCCGCGGTTGGTGTACTTCTTGGCAATGGAAATCACCAGACGCAGGTTCGCCTCGGTCATCTCGCGTTTGGCGCGGCGAGCGCGGGCCTCGCCCATCGACATCTGCTTGTTGATCTCTTTCAGATCAGACAGCGGCAACACGACCCGCGCCTGCAGGTCGATCAGCTTTTGCTGCAGGTCCTGGACAGCGGGAATGTTCCGACGCAGCGTGACCGTGTACGCCGCGCTGGACTCAGACTCTTTCTCGACCCAGCGCAGATTGGATTCATTGCCGGGGAACGAACGAATGAAATGCTCACGCGGCATGCCGACCTTGTGCACGCAGATCTCGGCAATGGCTCGCTCATAGGAACGCACCTCTTCAACCTGGCCGCGCAGGGTGTCGCAGAGCTTTTCGACCATCTTCGCCGTGAAGCGGATGGTCATGAGCATTTCCTGCAGCTCAGCCTGGGCCTTCAGGTACGGCTTGGACTTGTAGCCTTCTTTTTCGTAGGCCACGCGCATCTTGTCGAACCAGCGGCCGATGTGCTCGAACTTTTCGAGGGAGGCCCGACGCAGCTCCTGGAGCTTGGCCGTGTTCGCACTGTTGGCATCGGCCTCACTTTCTTCGTCGTCTTCGAAGTCGCCAGCTGCTGCAGCCGCAGCAGCCACCGGCTGGGGCGGAGAAAAATCTTCTTCTGCGTTGGGATCGATGAGCCCGTCGACGACCTCGTCGATGCGCTTTTTCTCGATCCGAATGTCTTCGGCCGCCTTGAGGACTTCATCGATCGTGGTGGGGCAGGCCGAGATAGCCATGACCATGTGCTTGAGGCCGTCTTCGATGCGCTTGGCGATCTCGATTTCGCCCTCACGCGTGAGCAGCTCCACCGAACCCATTTCGCGCATGTACATGCGCACCGGATCAGTCGTACGACCGAACTCGGAGTCGACGGTCGACAGGGCCGCCTCGGCCTCTTCTTCAGCGTCTTCGTCTGACGACACGACGGGCGTGTTGTCGTTGATCAGCAGGGTCTCTGCATCGGGCGCACGTTCGTAGACCGTGATGCCCATATCACCAAAGGTGGTGATGATCGACTCGACTGCTTCGGCATCGACCAAGTCTTCGGGAAGATGATCGTTGATCTCGGCATACGTGAGAAAACCGCGCTCCTTGCCCAGCTTGATCAGCGACTTGAGCTTGTTGCGCTTGATCTCGAGTTCTTCTTCGGAACTGCCGAGGTTGCGCGCGAGAGCGTCGCGGATGAGCGCTTTTTCCTTGGCGCGCTTGTCGCGCGCCCGCACCTTGGCGGGCACCGGGACCGGCGGCACCTCGATGACTTCGACATCGGCGCCATCGGATTCATCGAGGGCATCGGTGGGATCGCCCACCAGGTCGAGATCAGACTCATCGGAAGGCACGACACCTTTCGCTTTGGAGCCTTTTTGAGCCGCTGGCTTCGTGGCAGCCTTCTTGCCCGTGGTACCCGTGGCCTTCGCGGGGGCTGCCTTAGCCACCGCCTTGGTTGCGGCGGATTCTGCAGCGGGCGCTTGGGCTTTGGTACCCGCCGCCACCTTCGCGGCACCGGCGGCCTTGGCAATGACCTTTTCCACCACTGCCTGGGCTGCGATCTGCTCGGTCGCTTTGGCGCTCGAGCGCGCAGCGGGCGCTTTCTCTTTGCTCACCCCGGTTGCCGCGCTGCGAGCTGGCGCTTTGGCGGGTGCGGCCTTGGCAGCGGCTGTCGCGGCGCGCGCCGCTGTCTTGGCCGGCGCTTTGCTGGCTGCAGAGGCAGGCTTGGCCGGCGCTTTGGCAGCGAGGGCCTTGACCGGCGCCGGCTTGGCAGCCGCATGGGTGGCCGACTTTGCAACCGCCTTGGTGGCTGCGCGAGCACTGCCCTGCGTGGCAGAAGATCGGGCAGGCGACTTGGAGGCCGCCTTGCTGGCGGTCGCCGCTTTGCTGCTGCTCTTCGCAGAAGAGGGCTTGGCGGGAGCAGTCGCCGACTTGGCAGAGGCTTTCGTGGGTGTTTTCAATGCAGTCTTCACCGTAGACCGGGCCGTTGATTTGGCCGGTGTCTTCAAAGCGGGTTGGGATGTTGGAGCCGCGCCTGCGCGCCGAACCACCGTGCTGTCTTGCCTGGCAATGCGCCGCCCATTGGAAACGGAAGCGCTGGCCGGTGTGGCCGTGCGGCCCCGGGCCGCGGTGCGTGCAGAGGCTGTGCGCTGAGGAACCTTTTTGGATGTGCTCACGACCGAACCTCGTTAGTGAGTGCTAACCACACGAACTTAGCGGGGAAACCTTTAATTGTACCTTAAAGCCTCATGAATTCGTCAGCGCCCGCCGCATCTCCTGCAATCGGGCATACCGCTCCCGGGACGCCTCGTCCTGCAAACCAGACCGGGCCAGTTCATCGACGGCCTCACGCAGGCCCTGCGAACGCAACTGCACCAGCGCGCCCTCAAATTCGGAGCGCGCGTCGTCCAGCGACAGATCGGCAAGCAGCCCCCGATCCCGGGTGACTTGCTCCTGCAGCGCAGCGGCGATCTCAGGGTCGGTTTGGCGCAAGGATTCGAGCAGACCCGCGAAACTGGCGCCGGCCGGCAGGGCGGCCAGTCGCTCCATCCACATGGTCACCGCGGGCGGCAGGAACTCGGTCGGCCATCCCTCAGCCGCCAGTGCAGGATGCAAAGCGAGCAGCAATCGCGCCTGGCGCTGCAGATCGGGCAAGGTGGCCCCCACCGGCGCGGTGGGCATCCGCGAAGCAGGACTCGGGCGAAACCGCCGCTCGCCGTACGCCTCCCGAGTCGCTGCGGGCTGTGACGCCGTCTTCCCAGACCAGGCGACCGACCCCGTGGCGGGGGCATCGGCTGCAGCCAGGAACTGCTGAAGGTCTTCCGGGCGCACTCGTGCGCGCGCCGCCACCGACTGGATCAACTGCAGGCGCAGGGCGACTGGCGGGATCGCCCGCAGCAAGGGGCGCGCATCGGCCTGCAATCGGGCCCGCCCTTCGGGAGTCTCAAGATCCACACGCGCGGCAAGCTCACCGAGCATGAACTCGGACAGGGGCAACGCGGTGTCTAGGGCACGGGAGAAACCCTCTGCGCCCTGCTCGCGCACAAAACTGTCGGGGTCATGCTCAGGCGGCAGGAACAGGAAATCGATGCGTCGGGTATCGGACACATGCGGCAGGCAGGCTTCCAGCGCCCGCCAGGCCGCGCGTCGACCCGCGGCGTCGCCATCGAAAGCAAACACCAGGCGGTCGGCGGTACGCAGCAGCTTTTGTACATGTTGCGCGGTGGTGGCGGTGCCCAGCGTTGCCACGGCAAAACCCACCCCATGCTGGGCGAGCATCACCACGTCCATGTACCCCTCGACCACGATCACACAGTCGCTCGCCCGAATGGCCTCCCGACCCTCGAAGAGCCCGTAGAGTTCGCGCCCCTTGGAAAACACGGGGGTCTCCGGCGAATTGAGGTATTTGGGTTCGCCCTTGCCAAGCACGCGCCCGCCAAATCCGATCACCTGCCCGCGAGGGTTACGGATCGGGAACATGATGCGGTCGCGAAAGCGATCGTAGCGGCGCCGGCCCGGACCATCAGTGCGCGGACCGGCCTGGGCCTCGGCATCAGACTCAGGCTCGATCACCAGGCCCGCCTCAAGCAGGCTGGGCGCGAAATAATCCGGCACTGCGGCCTGCAGTCCGCGCCACCCCTCCGGGGCATAGCCGATGGCAAAGCGCGCTGCGGTTTCGCCGCTCACTCCGCGGCCCTTCAGGTACTCAATGGCCCGATCGGAGTCCTTGAGCCGCTGCTTGTAAAAGCGTGCCGCCGTAGCAAGCGACTCGAGTACATCCGGGTCGCGTCGCGGCTGCGCTGCGGAGCCGCTTTCTTGGGGCACATCGAGCCCCTGCGCACGGGCGAGCTCATGGATGGCGTCGACATATCCGAGCCCCCCCTGCTCCATCAGAAAGCTGATGGCCGACCCATGGGCACCGCAACCGAAGCAGTGATAGAACTGCTTGACTGCAGAGACCGTAAAGGACGGGGATTTCTCGCCGTGAAACGGGCACAGGCCAAGGAAGTTGGCACCCGCTTTCTTGAGTTTGACGACGCGCCCGACAACCTCGACGATGTCGACGCGCGCGAGCAAGTCCTGGATGAATGCCTGCGGGATCAACGCCGCAGTCCAGCGTCAGCCGGCGCGCCCTTTGAGCAGCGCACCGACTTTGGCCGACACGGCCGAGAGATCGGCCCGACCGGCTAGCTTCGGTTTGAGCAGACCCATGACCTTGCCCATGTCCTGGGGGCCGCGTGCCTGAACCTG
>CANHUQ010000156.1 GCA_947463885.1 Burkholderiales bacterium | reverse complement strand
GTCCTTCACGTTCTCTTCTGGAATCAGCACGGTCTTGATGCCGCCCCGATGCGCCGCCAGCAGCTTTTCCTTCAGACCACCGATGGGCAGCACTTCGCCGCGCAGCGTGATCTCACCGGTCATCGCCACATCGGCGCGCACCGGAATGTCGGTCAGCACAGACACCAGCGCGGTGGTCATGGCAATGCCTGCGGACGGGCCGTCCTTGGGCGTCGCGCCTTCGGGTACGTGGATGTGGATGTCCTGGTTCTCGTGAAAGCCTGCCTTCACGCCCAGGCGATGCTGACGACGCCGCACGACCGTCATGGCCGCCTTGATCGACTCCTGCATCACATCGCCCAGCTTGCCAGTGAAGGTGGTCTTGCCCTTACCGGGCACGGCGACCGCCTCAATGGTCAGCAACTCGCCACCCACTTCGGTCCAGGCCAGTCCGGTGACCTGCCCCACCTGGTTTTCTTTCTCGGCAATCCCGAACGAGAAGCGACGCACGCCCAGGAACTTGTCCAAATTCTTGGGTGTGACCGCGATCTTCTTATCGTCCTTCTTGAGCAGCAGCGTCTTGACCACCTTGCGGCAGATCTTGGACAACTCACGCTCGAGCGAACGCACACCGGCCTCGCGGGTGTAGTAGCGCACGATGTCGCGGATGGCCGATTCGGACACGCTCAGCTCACCCTCTTTCAGGCCATTGTTCTTCTGCTGCTTGGGCAGGAGATAACGCTGCGCGATGCTGACCTTTTCGTCCTCGGTGTAGCCCGACAGACGAATGACTTCCATCCGATCGAGCAGTGCCGGCGGAATATTCAGCGAATTGGCCGTGGCCACGAACATGACGTCGGACAGGTCGTAGTCGACCTCGACGTAATGGTCCACAAAGGTGTGGTTTTGCTCGGGGTCGAGCACTTCCAGCAACGCCGACGACGGGTCGCCACGGAAATCCATGCCCAGCTTGTCGACTTCGTCGAGCAAAAAGAGCGGATTGCGCACGCCGACCTTGGTCAGATTCTGCAGGATCTTGCCTGGCATGGACCCGATGTAGGTACGGCGATGGCCGCGGATTTCGGCTTCATCGCGCACGCCGCCCAAAGCCATGCGCACGAACTTGCGGTTCGTGGCCTTGGCCACCGACTGCCCAAGCGAGGTCTTGCCCACGCCAGGGGGGCCGACCAGACACAGGATCGGGGCCTTGACCTTGTCGACGCGCTGTTGCACGGCGAGATACTCGAGGATGCGCTCCTTGACCTTGTCCAGACCAAAGTGGTCTTGGTCGAGCACTTCCTGCGCATGCGTGAGGTCGTTGTTGACTTTGCTCTTCTTGCGCCAGGGCAGGCCCACCAGCACGTCGATGTAGTTGCGCACCACCGTGGCTTCGGCTGACATCGGCGACATCAGCTTGAGCTTCTTGAATTCGGCATCGGCCTTCTTGCGGGCGTCGGCAGGCATGCGCGCGGACTTGATCTTCTTTTCGATCTCCTCCATGTCGGCGCCATCTTCGCCTTCACCCAGTTCCTTCTGGATGGCCTTGACCTGCTCGTTCAGGTAGTACTCGCGCTGGCTCTTTTCCATCTGGCGCTTCACACGCCCGCGGATACGCTTTTCAACCTGAAGGATGTCGAGCTCGGTTTCGATCTGAGCCAGCAGCTTTTCAAGCCGCTCGCCAATGACAAGCGTCTCGAGAATGTCCTGTTTTTGCTCGATCTTGATCGGCAGGTGCGTGGCGATGGTGTCGGCCAGTCGCCCGGCATCATCGATGCCATTGAGTGATGTGAGGATCTCGGGCGGGATCTTCTTGTTCAGCTTCACGTACTGGTCGAACTGGGCCAGGATCGCACGGCGCAGCGCCTCGATCTCGGGTCCGGGATCGGGGCCGTCGGGAATGGTCGACAGGGTGCAGCTGAAGTGCGCGCCGCTGTCGTCGATGGCTGCAATGCGGGCGCGCTGCGTGCCTTCGATTAGGACTTTGACCGTGCCATCGGGCAGCTTGAGCATCTGCAAGATGTTCGACACGCAGCCGATCTCGTAGATGTCGGCGGCCACCGGATCATCTTTTGAAGCGTTTTTCTGGGCCACGAGCATGATGCTCTTGCCGACTTCCATCGCTGCCTCGAGGGCCTTGATGGACTTGGGTCGCCCTACGAACAGGGGAATGACCATGTGAGGGAACACGACCACATCGCGCAGCGGCAGCAGCGGCAAGGTCGACGAAAGATCTGAAGCAGGCACGGGCGAGGCGTCGGACATGGAGGTTCCTTACGGAAAGTCTGAAAGGGCATCTTTGGCCATTCCATGACATTTCAAGCATACGCCCATTCCAGCATCGGCCCCTCGCAGGCCATGCCTTGAAAAGGGGCGGAAAAACCGGCTGCAACGAATCGAAACGGCGTTGCCTTCAGATGGCGCAGCTTGGCCATTGATCAATGCGTGGCTGACTCTGAGCCCCCCCATCCCGATTGAGATGGGCCGCTCAAACACAGCAGGCTGCTCGATTGAGGCGGGCTCATGTCAGACGCGCTGCCACATCAAGTCGGAACGCACCCCATGGACTGTGCGTGCAATGAGGCGGATGAAGCGGATGAGGCGGAAGAAGCAGATCGGCTGACCTGAGAGCTCGGTCAGCGCGCAGGCTGCTTAGTTCGAACCGGCCACCTTGGGCGTATCGGCATAGATGACCAGCGGCTTGCCGTCACCATCGATGGCGTTCTCGTCAACGACCACCTTCTGAACATTCTTCAGGCTGGGCAGCTCGTACATGATGTCGAGCAGCACATGCTCAAGAATGGAGCGCAACCCGCGCGCGCCGGTCTTGCGGCGCAACGCCTTACGGGCAATGGCCGACAGCGCGGCCGGACGCACCTCAAGCTCGGCACCTTCCATGAGGAAGAGCCGATGGTACTGCTTGATCAGCGCATTCTTGGGCTCGATGAGGATCTCAACCATTGCGCCTTCGTTGAGTTCATCCAGCGTGGCCACGACCGGAAGGCGCCCGACCAGTTCGGGGATCAGACCGAACTTCACCAGGTCTTCGGGCTCTACTTCGCGCAGCACCGCACCGACGGCACGCTCTGACTCGCTGCGCACCTCGGCACCAAACCCAATGCCGCTCTTCTCCGAGCGGTTGCGAATGACTTTCTCCAGGCCGTCGAACGCACCCCCGCAAATGAACAGGATGTTGGTGGTATCGATCTGGACGAAATCCTGGTTGGGATGCTTGCGCCCACCCTGCGGTGGCACAGACGCCACGGTGCCTTCCACAAGCTTGAGCAGGGCCTGCTGCACGCCCTCACCCGAGACATCGCGCGTAATACTGGGGTTATCAGACTTGCGCGAAATCTTGTCGATCTCGTCGATGTAGACGATGCCGTTTTGGGCCTTCTCAACCTCGTAATTGCAGTTTTGCAGCAGCTTCTGGATGATGTTCTCGACGTCTTCACCCACATAACCGGCTTCGGTCAATGTGGTGGCGTCGGCAATCACGAACGGGACATTGAGCAATCGGGCGAGCGTCTGAGCCAGCAACGTCTTGCCGCTTCCCGTAGGGCCGACCAGCAGAATATTGCTCTTGGAGAGCTCAACCTCGTCTTTCTTGCCCTTGTGGCGCAGCCGCTTGTAGTGGTTGTAGACCGCCACCGCAAGAATTTTCTTGGCCGTGTCCTGACCGATCACGTATTGATCGAGGATGGCCGAGATTTCATATGGTGTAGGCAGCCCCGACTTCGCTGCAGAGGGCGCATCGGCCTGGGCTTCATCGCGGATGATGTCGTTGCACAGCTCGATGCATTCGTCGCAGATGAAGACCGAAGGACCTGCGATCAGCTTGCGAACCTCGTGCTGGCTCTTGCCGCAGAAGGAGCAGTACAGCAGCTTCTCGCTGGATCCTTTTTTCTCTGACATGCTCACTCCGCCTCAGGATCGACCCGCGTGCGCAGCACGCCGGGACGTTGGTGCGATCAGGATGCGGAGGCTTCGCCGCGGCTGACCAGAGTCCGATCGATCAGTCCGTAGCTTACCGCATCTTCCGCCGACAGAAAGTTGTCGCGATCGGTGTCCCGCTCGATGCGCTCGACCGGCTGCCCCGTGGCTTCTGAGAGCAGCTTGTTGAGTCGTTCGCGCAGGTAAAGAATTTCCTTGGCTTGGATCTCGATGTCGGAGGCCTGGCCCTGCGCACCGCCCGAGGGCTGGTGAATCATGATGCGGGAGTTGGGCAGCGCGAACCGCTTGCCCTTGGCGCCAGCCGCCAACAGGAACGCACCCATGCTGGCCGCAATGCCCATGCACAACGTGGACACGTCGGGCTTGATGAACCGCATGGTGTCGAAGATGGCCAAGCCAGCCGAGACCGAGCCGCCCGGCGAATTGATGTACAGACTGATGTCCTTGTCGGGATTCTCGGACTCTAGAAAAAGCATCTGGGCGACGATCAGATTAGCCGACTGGTCCATGACCGGTCCGACCAGAAAGATGACGCGCTCACGCAGCAGACGCGAATAGATGTCATAAGCGCGTTCGCCACGCCCGCTCTGCTCAATGACGATCGGGACCATGCCCAGCCCGCGCGTTTCTTGAGCGAGGTGCGCATTGACCAGATCTTCGACCATGCTGTTGAAAGTCATCGTGTGCCTCGTGGGGTTCAGAGAATGCGGCAGGCCATGCCGCATTCGGGCTCTGTTCTGATCGGATGCAATCAGGCGTTGGCGGCCATCAGTTCATCGAAACCGATCGGTTTGTCGGTGACCGTTGCCTTGCCCAGCGCCCAATCGACCACATTCTGTTCGACCACCAGCGCTTCAACCTCGGCCAGACGTTCACGATCGCTGAAATACCAGCGGATCACTTCACCCGGGTTTTCGTAGGACTGGGCGAATTCCTCGATGCGCTGGCGCAGTTGCTCGGGCTTGGCCTGCAGGCTTTGCGTCTTCACGATCTCGCCGATGATCAGACCGATGCGCACTCGCTTTTGAGCGGTTTCGGTAAAGGCATCCGGAGGAATCGGCATGTTCTTGACGTCCATGCCGCGCTGCTTGAAATCCTCCAGGGCGCGATCGGCCAGGGCTTGCGACTCGGACTGCACCAGCGCCTTGGGAACTTCGATAGCGGCCAGATTGGGCAGCGCTTCCATGACCGCAGCCTTGTTGCGGTTGCGCAGACGCTGGGCCACTTCGCGCTCAAGGTTGGCACGGACATCGGCCCGCAGCTTGCCGAGGTCGCCGTCGGCAACGCCCAGTTCGCGGGCGAAGTCATCGTTGAGCTCGGGCAGGCGCGGCGCCTCGACCTTGCGCACGGTGACTTCAAATTCCGCGGTCTTGCCAGCCAGCTCGGCA
This sequence comes from Burkholderiales bacterium, assembly GCA_947463885.1. Lineage (GTDB taxonomy): Bacteria > Pseudomonadota > Gammaproteobacteria > Burkholderiales > Burkholderiaceae_E > UBA4615. The sequence continues at coordinate 3,533 of CANHUQ010000156.1, read as the reverse complement.
GCGTTGTAATCAGCCGGGAAAGCCACCGGAAACTGCTTGACCTCGCCCGGGGCAGCGCCGCGCACACCGGTTTCGAAGTCGGGCAGCATGCGACCTTCGCCCAGCACGAACGGGAATTCTGTGGCGGTGCCACCCTGGAAGGCCACGCCATCGAGCTTGCCGGCGAAGTCGATGGTGACCCGATCGCCATCGGCGGCGGCCCGCTCGATCGCATCCCATTGGGTGCGTTGCTTGCGCAGAATCTCGAGCGTTTTGTCCACTTCTGCGTCACCCACCGCACACTGCGTGCGCTCGAGCGCCAGCGTGGACGCATCGCCCAGCTGAACCTCGGGGTACACCTCGAAAATGGCGCTGAAACCAGCGACCGCCGCTTCACTGACTTCCCGCGGCTCGATGCGCGGCTGACCGGCAATGCGCAGGTTGTGTTCGGTCAAGGCATCACTGAAGGCCTTGTTGACCGCGTCGCCCATCACCTCGGACTGGATCTGACCGCCATACGACTGCTCGATCATTTTCATCGGCACTTTGCCGGGCCTGAAACCCGGCATGCGTACCGTACGGGACATTTCGCGCAGGCGGCGTTCGACCTGCTGGCCGACCTCGGCCATCGACACCGTCAGACTCAGGCGACGTTCGAGCGCGCCGGTCGATTCAAGTTGAGTGGCCATGTACTGAGTTCTCTCTTCCGATCCGATACAGGGAGCCGGCACTGCTGCCGGACAGGTTCAGGGTTTCCGGGGTTCAGGGCCCGTGCTCCTGCACGATGCCCGAAGATTGAAACGGGGATAGCGCAGGCAGACCCGACAGGTGGCGTGATGCCTGTCCTGGTGCGGCCGAAAGGACTCGAACCTTCACGCCTCTCGGCGCCAGGACCTAAACCTGGTGCGTCTACCGATTCCGCCACGGCCGCACGGAAGCCATAACGCTCCCGGAACCCGAGATTGTAAACGATGGGAGGACCCGATCCGCCCAGCGGGTCTTTGATGCATCGACGACCCCTACAATCCGGCGATGGCTTCTCCCGTGCACGGCGTTGATCACTACGAGAATTTTCCGGTGGCCTCCTGGCTGATGCCGGCACGGCTGCGCCCGGCGGTCGTTGCCATTTACCGGTTCGCGCGGCATGCGGATGACCTGGCGGATGAAGGCGATGCGCTCCCGGCCACGCGGGTTGCGGCGCTGCAGTCGCTGGTGTATGCCATCGACCGCGCTGAATCAGGTCAGGAGGCGGGCGACCCACATGTGCAGGCGCTGGTGTCGCACGTGCATGCGCACAGGCTGTCCTGGGCGCCCTTTCGTGCGCTGCTTTCAGCGTTTATGCAGGATGTCCATCCACACCGCTTCGCCGACAACGCGGCGCTGCTCGATTACTGCAGCCGGTCGGCTGACCCGGTCGGGCATCTGGTACTGGGTCTGGCCGGGCGCCTCGATCATGAGACGCAGGGGCTGTCGAATGCGGTCTGCACCGCTTTGCAAAGGATCAATTTCCTGCAGGACATGGCAGGCGATTGGATGCGCGGGCGGCTTTATTTGCCGCAAGACGCCATGGCACGGTGCGGCATTCAGGAGGCGGACATTGCCCAGGCCACAGACACCGCGCGTGCGCACGCGCCGCTGCGTCAATGCATTGCAGAGCAAGCCTTGCTGGCCCATCAACAGCTCATGCAAGGGGCGCCCCTGGCCGCGATGGTGGGGGGGCGCATCGGATGGGAATTGCGGGCGATCGTGGCGGGCGGCCGACGCATCCTCGACAAGCTCGAGGCGGGCAGCCATGATCCGTTCGCGCATCGGCCTGCTCTCACGCGGTCTGATGCGCTTGCAGTGGCGCGCATGATGATGAGCTTGAGATGGCGACCGCCAGCGCAGCCAAAGTGAGCCAGTCAGTGGCGTACGCCAAAGCCCAAGCGGTTGCTGAACCCAAGCGGTGTCAAAACCGATCTTTGTTGAATCCTTCTGAGCCCTTTTTTGCGGACCATCGATGCGATGACCCCCGACGAGTACTGTCAGGACAAAGCCGCGCGCAGCGGTTCGAGCTTTTATTACAGCTTCCTGTTCTTGCCGCCCGAGCGCCGTCGTGCGATCACGGCCCTGTATGCGTTCTGCCGCGAAGTAGACGATGTGGTCGATGAGACACGCGACACCGGCGTGGCGCGCACCAAGCTCGACTGGTGGGCCGATGAAGTGGGGCGCATGGTCGCCGGGGTACCCGGGCATCCGGTGACGCAAGCACTGCAACCGCATCTGCAGTCTTACGACATCACGCCCGCGCGCCTGCAGGAAGTCATTGCCGGCATGCGCATGGATCTGGAGCAGAACCGCTATTTCGATTTCGAAGGATTGGCGCTCTATTGCCGGCGCGCGGCGGGAGTTGTGGGAGAGATGGCCAGCAGCATCTTCGGGCGCACCGATCCTCAGACCCTGCGCTATGCCGACCGACTGGGCCTCGCCTTTCAGCTCACCAACATCATTCGCGACGTGGGTGAGGATGCCCGCAACGGGCGCATCTACCTGCCCCTGGAGGACCTCACGCGACATGGTCTGACTGCAGCCGATCTGCTGGCGCAGCGCCACACACCTGCCTTCGTCGACCTGATGCGGTTTCAGACCGATCGCGCCCGCGCGGTGTATCGCGAGGCCTATCGCCTGCTGCCCGAGGTCGACCGCCGCGCGCAACGGCCAGGACTGATCATGTCAGCGATTTATTCCACCTTGCTCGATGAAATCGAGCGCGACGGCTTTCTGGTGCTGGATCGGCGCACCTCACTCACGCCGATCCGTAAATTACTGCTGGCCTGGAAAACCTGGGTGAGCGGACGCCCGCCCGGATTTAACGCCGCACGGCAGACTGACGCCTGATGTGTCCTCATGCAACCTGATCGTTCGGTACAGCCGATCGAGTGCGCCGTGGTCGGCGCGGGCTGGGCCGGGCTGGCTGCAGCGATCGGTCTGGTGCACGCCGGCCGTCAGGTCATGCTCCTGGATGCCGCCCCGCAAGCGGGCGGGCGGGCCCGCTCACTCAACCTGCAGGCGAATGGAACCACCCTCGCCCTGGACAACGGTCAGCACCTGCTGATTGGCGGCTACAGCGCAACGCTCGCCCTGTTGCGACGCATCGACCTCCAACCCTACACCGTCTTGCGCCGCTTCGCCTTGCAGCTGCACTCGGTTCAGGGTTTACATGTCGATGCCGGACGCTGGCCCGGACGAGCTGGGCTGGCCTGGGGACTGCTGCGGGCCCGGGGGCTGAGTGCCGGACAACGCCTGGCCGCGGCCTGCCTGCTGGCCACCCTGCCCTCGGATACCGATCGCCATTGGCCGCGCGGGCTGACCGTATCGCAGTGGCTGAAGGATCGGGGTCAACCCGAGGCGCTGATCGAGCGGCTGTGGCGCCCGGTGTGTGTGGGCGCGCTCAACACCGCACTGCACGAGGCCTGCGCGCGCACCTTTGCACGCGTGCTGCGTGACACCTTTCGTGCGGCGCCCGATGCCTTCGACATGCTGCTGGCACGCGGTTGCCTGGGCGCAGTTCTGCC
>CANHUQ010000155.1 GCA_947463885.1 Burkholderiales bacterium | reverse complement strand
TGGCCGGGTAGTTCACATCAGCCGCTGGCGCCGCAGCGGGCCACGCAAACGTGCGATGGTGCGGCACGAACACATCGTCGAAGCGCACATCATGACTGCCGGTGCCGCCGAGCCCGATGGGGTCCCAGGTTTGCAAAATGGTGGCCTCGGCGACCGGCACGAGCGCCACCTTCGGGCGCGGGGGCCCACCTTCGTGAAGCGGGGGCAGCACGACCATGCCGCCGACAAAGCTCGCCATCGTGCAGCCCGACACGAATGACCAACTGCCGCTGATCTGCAAGCCGCCTTCATTCTCCTGCACGGTTACGCGCGGCAGATTGCTCCAGGACACGCAGGCCAGAGGATCGGCAAACACCTCGTTGCGCAAGCGCACATCGGCCGAAGCCGCAATCAATCCAGAGCAAATGCTTGCGTGGGCGCTGACCCAAGCCGTGGAGGCGTCGGCTTCGGCCAGCTGCATGATCACTTCGAGCCACTCCGGCAGCGAGCAGCCGAGCCCGCCGACCGCCTGCGGCACCAACATACGGGCCACGCCGGCCTGTTTGAGCTTGTCGGCAAAGTCGGGGGCAATTTGGCGTGCTGTTTCAAACTCTGCGCCCCGCAATCGGGCCTCGGTGAGGAGTGTCGGCAGGCGTGCGTTCAGTTCTTCGACCGAGTGAACGATTGGCATGAGTGATTCCTTCAGAGCTCGTACAGGCATCAGGGATCAACGGCGCGTGGTCGTTACACCCGCAGCACCTCACGCCGCATTGACCACAGCACGGCCAGCACCTCGTTACGTGTCGATTCTTCGATGCCGTTTTTTTGCAGAGCATCCATCGCGTCATCGATGACGCTCATGAATTCCTGCTCGTTGATGTTCATGCCCTTGTGCGTCGCCACCATGTCCTTGCCGGTATAGGTCTCCGGCCCGCCCGTGCCGGCACAGAAAAATTCGACCGCTCGGCGCTCAACCCGTTCGAGGTCTTCGCTGCTCATGTAGCGGGCGTTCACAAGAGGGTTGGCCAGATGGTTCTTCATCAGATCGGCGGTGATCCGCGTGATGCCTTCGCGGCGGCCCAGGCGTTCGTACAGGGTGGTCGTGGTGGGTTGGTTCATCTCGATGTGCTCCTTGAGGTGGGCAGGCTCGCCATGAACCTGCAGATGAAAAGGCGATTGGCCGAGCGTGTGTGAATCGTTCCTGGCGTTGCGCGTTCAGCGCAGGCAGGCATGCAGATGAGCTGCCCAGGAGGCGACCTCGATGGCGCCGCGGTCGGGCATCCAGGAGGCATACTCGATCTCTGCAGCGTCAGACGGGGGCAGTGCGTGCACGAAGGCGCGCTCAACGCTCGCGCCCAGCAAGTCACGACGCAGGGTGCTCAGGGTGCCGGACACGGCATGCTCAAGCTCAAGCAAGCCTTGCGGTGTCAGCGGGTGCGGCAAGGTCAGCAGGGCGGGCACGCCGCCGGATACGGGAAGGGTGAGTTGCAGACTGGTCATGATGGCTCCTCGGTGGGTTCAGGCCGGTGGTCATTCACTCGGCATGAGCAAGATTGCCGAAGCAGGTGTTCCTGAATCGTTCCTGGGTCTGCGGGGGCTTGTCGGGGGCGCAACGGTGTCCGACACTCTGGTGTATGGACATCAAAACCCTTAGTGCGCAGCCAGGGGCGCTCTCACGCCTGGAAGCCTTCCTGCTGGGTCGATTTGCGGTTGCCATCGACGGAGTCGAATTGGCAGCAGAGCGCTGGCCCAGCTTGCGTGCCACACAGCTTGTGCAGCTGCTGTGCTTGCAGCCACACCAGCGTTTGACGCGCGACCAGGTGATTGACGCGCTGTGGCCACAGCTTGAACCTGAGGCCGGTGCAGCGAATCTGCGTAAGGCGGCCCACCACGCTCGGCAGGCGTTGGGTCGCCAAGACGGCGTCGTGCTGCAGGCAGGTCAGGTGCTGCTGTGGCCTGAGCGCCCAGTGGTTGTGGACGCCATGCGCTTTGAACAGCGCGCTGAGAGCGCCCTGGCGCAGCGTGACCCTGCGGACTGCGCGGATGCTGCCGCGAGCTACTTGGGCGACCTGCTTCCCGGCGCCCGGTTTGAGCCCTGGGCCGAAGCCACCCGCGAGCGACTGCGCGAACGTCAGCTGCAGTTGTTGCGTGCCAGCGGCCAATGGGAGCAGCTCGCTCAGATGGACCCAGAAGATGAACCGGCCCACCGTGCGTTGATACAACGCGAATTGGCGGCCGGCAACCGAGCCTCGGCGCTGCGCTGGTATGCCCATCTGCGCGAGGCGCTGCAAGAGGGCTTGGGTGTGTCACCTGACGCGCAGACCCAGGCGCTTTACGAACGTTGCATTGCTGGCCTGCAGTCGGCCGGGCCTGCTTTCGTGGGCCGCGCCGAGGTCTGCGCCCAGGCTGCTGCCTGGTTGGGGATGGAAGCTCAGCGCCGGCCCGGTGGCATCGTGCTGCGTGGGCCCGCCGGCATCGGCAAAAGTGCACTCAGTCGGGAAATCGCCCTTCAGGCGCAGCACCGTGGCTGGTCAGTGTGTCGCGTCGACGCTTCGCAGACGGGTCGCACTTATGCGGTGATGTGCGCCATCACCGAGCGGCTGATTGTCGAAGATCGCAGTGTGCTGGACCGCATTGGCGCCCAGGCACGTGCCGTGCTGGCACTCCTCAGCCCGCAGGCGGCCCCGGCCGATAAGTTGCCCGGCCCGCTCGGCAGGCATCAGGTGGTCGGCGCGATCCACCGTTTGCTGGTGGCCGCCGGACAGGGCAAAGAGGTGTTGCTGCAGGTCGATGATGCGCACTTGGCTGACGACGCCGATATTGACGTCCTGACGCAGATTGCAGCCTCGGGAGCCGGCTGTTGCGTGCTTCTGGCCACGCGCCCGCCTGCAGCCGGCACAGCACTCGCTCGCGCACTGAACCGACTGCAACGCTCAGGCGTGCTGCAAGTGCTGGATGTGAGTCCGTTGCCTGACGATGAGTGTCGCAGGCTGGTGGCGCGTGTGGCGCCAACTGGTCTGTCGGATACGGTGCTCGCGCGGGTCGTGCGGGCAGCCGAGGGCAACCCGTTCGCAGCCATTGAACTGGCCCGTTGCGCCGGGGCAGACGCCGATGCGCGCCTGCCCGGCGGGGTGGCAGAGGCCATCACTGAGCGCTTGTGCGACGTTCCCGACAGCGCGCTGAGCCTGCTCAAGTGGTTGGCGCTCAGCAGTGATGAGTTCGATGTGGCCACGGTGGAGGCGCTGGCTGCCGAGGCACAGGTGCCGAGTCTGGATTCACTGGACGCAGCCTTGGCTGCCGGCGTGCTGCTGCCGCTGGCCAGCCGTTATCGGTTCCGACACCACCTGGTGCAGCAATCACTGGTTGAGCAAGTGCCTCCCCACCGCCGGGTCAAGATGCACCGCCAGATCGCTGCCCGCCTGGCTGAGCTCGACAGTCCGCCCGCTGGCATTGCGCGCCAATGGCTGCAGGCCAGTCAGCCGCGAGAGGCCATTCCGTACCTTTTGGCTGCTGCGCGCGAGGCGGTTCGCCTGGCGGCATTTAGCGACGCGCTGCGCCATCTTGAGCCCTTGCTCGCGTTCCAGCCCCAACACATCGAGGGCTTGCGGCTGCGCGCCGAGTCATTGGATGCCATGGGCGAGCCGGCTGCACTGGCCGCCTATCATGCCGCTGCCGATGCAGCCGGTGAGCCCGAAAGCCACAACCTGCGTGCCAAGGCCGCGCTGGCTCAGGTGAAGCTCGGTGATCCCAAGGGCGCGCTCGTGGTGCTGGATGGCCTGATGCCCACGAGTGTTGAAGGGCGCTTGTGCGAAGCGCTGGCCTACAGTGGGGCGGCTGCGTTGGGGACGGGCGATCCGGCGGTCGGGACAGCCAAAGCGGCCGTGGCGCGGCAACTGGCACTGCAATCGGGCGACACCACCTCTTTGGTCATCGCTTCATGGGCACAGGCCGCAGCAGCCCATGCGCGCGGCGATCTGCATCGCAGCGTCTGGGCCGATTTGCACGAGACAAGCCAGGTGCCGCACCTGGCACTGCGTGTCTTTGACGGCCACCTGTGCATCACCCAGCGCTTTTTGTACGGCGCTCGACCCTATGCTGACGTCATTGATTTCGCGCAAGCACTTTCAACTGAGGCGCAGCGCCTGGGCGCTTTGCGTGGCCATGCGTTCGGCGTCACGCTACGCGGTGAGGCCGAGTGGCTGGCCGGCAACCTCGCCGGGGCACGCGAGCATTTGCGCGAAGGTGCACGGCTGCACCGTGCGATCGGCGGTCCCGTGGGCGAGGCGTTGTCGCTGCAGCGGCTGGCCGAAGTCGCGTTGCACGAAGGTCAGCGCGACGAAGCGCGTGCGCTGATCGATGAAGCCTTGGACGTGGCGCGCCAGACCGACATCGGTTTTCATCTGCTCGACCGCATCTATGGCACGCGGATCAACCTGCATACCGACGATCCAGCGGCTGCCCTACACGTGATGGAAGACGCCAGCGCCTCGGTGCGCGGGCCGCTCGAAACCTGCCCGGGCTGCAGGATCACGTTTGCTGTTCCTGCGGCCATCGCTGCTGCCCGTGCCGGCGAGTTGGAGTTGGCCGAAAAGCACGAAGAACAGTGTGCCTATCTGGCCAACGTGGTGATGAAGCTGCCGGCCTGGTATGCCTCGCACCATGAAGTGCGCGGGCATATTGCGGCGACCCGCGGCGACGCTGAAACCGCGTTGGGGCACTTTGTTGCCGCCTCTGCGCGCTTCCGTGAGGCGGGGCACCCCATTGATGCGCAGCGCTGCGATGGGTGGGCTAAGCAGTCAAGCTAGAGAACGGTTTAGAGGAGGGTCACAAACCACCCGAAACCCGATATTGCTTGCCGCGGTATCGGGTGTGTTCGAGGTGCGCGCAGCCACCCGGTACCGGTTGCAGTAGGAGTCGTGGCACAGAAAGGAGCCGCCGCGCAGACTGCGCTGATCACCTGCCCATGCGTCTGCGCACCATTCCCAGACATTGCCGCAGACGTTGTACAGGCCATAACCATTGGGTTCGCCTGAACGTGCGCGCACCGGTTGGGGCGTCCAGCCAGTCGCGGGCGCATCAGGAAAGTCTCCCCTGAAGACATTGCAGCGTGGCACCCCCTGCTCATCGTAGAGGTCGTCACCCCAGGCGAACCGTTTGCCCTCCAGGCCTCCGCGTGCAGCGCACTCCCACTCGGCTTCACTGGCCAGCCGTGTACCCGACCATGCGCAATACGCCCTCGCATCGTTCCACGACACATGAACGACCGGATGGTCCAATCGATCTTGCACATGCGAGCCCGGCCCCTCGGGGCGCTGCCAGGAGGCATGCTCGATGGGTAACCACCAGGGCAGCCCGCGCACCACGCGTCGAGTATTCAGGCGAGCGGCCTGCGGAATCTGCAGAAAAAACACGAACGAAACGCCGGCTGACTCGGCCTCGGTGACGTAGCGGGTTGCACGAACGAACTCAGAAAATTCGCGATTCGTGACCGTTGCGGCAGCGATTCGAAAAGCATTCAAGCTGACTGGGCGCACCGGTCCTTCGTGATCGCCAGCGACGGCGTCGGCACCATCGTGACCCATGTTGAAGGTGCCGGCGGGGATCTCGCACCATATCCGGGAAGCGACAGCAGCTGGTGCACTCGCAGTGCGCGATGCAGTCAACACGTCAGAAGTGCCAGAAGAAGTGCCAGACAGGCTCGAGATCAGTGCGGTCTGCTTCGCCGCACCAGGCTCCGGCCCGCAGCATGACCCGCCCATGCCGCTCAACGCTGCAGCAGTCGGCCCGCCCGCACGACTTAGTCCTTTTCCCAGAAGGCGCGTGTCACGCCCTGGCTGCTCATCAGCGCAACGATCTGCGCGCGAGGCAGCACCCCGCAGCGCTTCGCCCAGGCATCGTATTGGCGGGCCATGTCGGCCACCCGCTCGGGATGCTTCGCGGCGAGGTCATCCAACTCGGTGCGATCGGCGTCCAGGTCATAGAGCTCCCATGCTTCGGGGTAGCGCTTGACAAGCTTCCAGCGGCCGATGCGCACCGCAGCATTGCCCTCGTGTTCCCAGAACATCGGCGCGCGCGCGGGGAGGTCTTGCCCCATCGCAGGCAGCAGACTCTGACCCTCGATCGGATCGATCGCTCTACCTTCGAAGGTTGCGGGGTACGCGGTACCGGTGATGTCCAGCAGAGTGGCCATGATGTCCGGCAGATAGCCCGGGGTATGGCGTATTCCGCCCGGCTCACGGATGCCCTGCGGCCAGTGAATGATCAGCGGTGTTGCAATGCCGCCTTCGTGAATCCAGTGCTTGTAGAGGCGAAACGGCGTATTCGACAGATTGGCCCAGGCCGTGCCGTAGCTCTGGTAAGTGTTCTCCGGACCAGGCATGCGGCCGGGGTCATTGCCGAAGTGCACGGGTTCACCACTGCGTGTTTCGGCGCGCGCGATCATCAGCTTGCTGACGAGTTCATCGACCGTCACGTCTTCGGGAATGTCTTCGGCGCAGGCGCCGTTGTCGGCCAGAAAAATGAATACCGTGTTGTCGAGCTGGTCGGTGCGCTCCAGGGCCGAGATGATGCGTCCGATCCCCTGATCCATCCGGTCGATCTGCGCGGCATAGACCTCCATGCAGCGCAAGGTCCAGGCCCGAAACTGCTCATCGGCCTGTGCCTCGCTCCAGGGCGGCTGGCTCGGGTCGCGCCCGGTCAGCTTCCAGGTGTCCTTGAGGATCCCCGACGCAACCAGCTTTTCGAGCCGCGCTTCGCGCAGCGCATCCCAGCCTTGGTCGAAGCGGCCCTTATAGCGGGCGATGTCGTCCTCATGCGCATGCAAGGGCCAATGCGGCGCGGTGTAAGCCACGTACTCGAAAAAGGGCTGGTCCGGATGCGCCTTCGCATGCTGCTCGATGTAGGTCACCGCCTGATCGCTGATCGCGTCGGTGTAGAAAAAACCCTCTGCGCGGGCCTCGTGCTCGGCGTTGGCATTGCCCCGGGTCAGGGTGTTCGGATCATAGAAACTGCCGGCGCCGATGATGGTGCCGAAAAATTCATCGAAACCACGCTGCAGCGGCCAGGTATCGGTGGGCTGGGTGAGGCTTGAGGCCACATGCCATTTGCCGCTCATGTAGGTCTTGTATCCGCGCGTCTTGAGCACCTGTGGAATGGTCACGCAACGCTGGTTCAGATTGCCGGCATAGCCCTCCGGTCCCGAGTCGTACGTGAGGATGCCAATACCTGTTTGGTGCGGATGCAGGCCGGTGAGCAACGAGGCACGGGAAGGGCTGCAGCGCGCAGTGTTGTAGAACTGGCTGAAGCGCAGGCCGTTGGCGGCCATGCGATCGAGGTTGGGTGTGTGAACTTCGCCGCCGTAACAGCCGATGTCGGAGTAGCCCATGTCGTCATTGAGAATCAGGACGACGTTCGGTCTGTAGGTCTTCATGTCGCGGCCAGCGCTCATGCTGCAACCGGGGCTTCACCCAGGACCGAGGTGCGATGCAACTCTCGGCGGTGGCCGTCGTAGTCGTTCACGGCCAGGTGCTGCACCACCCGGTTGTCCCAGATGGTGAGCATCTGCGGCCGCCAGCTGACGCGAATGATGAACTCGGGGCGGATCGAATGCTCGGTCAAAAATCCAATGAGCGGTGCGCTCTCGGCCTCGGTCATGTCATCCAGCCGAATGGTGTAGACCCGGTTGACGAACAAGGCATTGCGCCCGGTCACCGGATGTCGGCGCACCATCGGGTGTGAGTACTCGGCCATGGCCTCGGGCCCGGTCTTGATCTTCATCGACCGAAGATGCTTGCCGTTGGCGTTGTGGCTTTGCGGGCCGTACGGGCGGCGGGCACTGTGGATGGCGCGCTGGCCCTTGAGCAGGGTCTGCATCCCTTCTGACAAGGACTCAAACGCCAGGTATTGATTGGCAAACAAGGTATCGCCACCGTAGGGCGGCAACTGGCGCGCGTGCAGCAAGGTGTAGCTGGGCGGCGTCTCAAGAAAGCTCCAGTCGCTATGCCAATTGCCTCCGAAGTTTAAGCGCCGTACTTCGTCGGCCTCCTTGATCACGGCAATGACATTCGGATGCGTGGTGTCGCCTTCAACGAAAGGCTCCAACCCAAAGGGCCCCAGGCGTGAAGTGAAGCGGGCCAGTTGCGCATCATCGAGCGGCTGATCGGGCAGGGTGACCACCAGGAACTCAGCCAGCGCGCGCTGAATCTCGGCAATGGCATCATCACTGGCCGAGGCCAGATCGACACCAGTGATTTCGGCACCACCGGCGCCACTGAATTGTCTGACCTGAATGTTTCGGTATGTCATGGCTGTGGTCTCCGGAGTCATCGGGCTTATCGGCGAAATGGTAGCCGCTTGCAGTCAAGCGCAGCGGGGCGCGGCGCGCGAAGGTGCATGAGTTGAAACGAGCGCATGATCAGGACACGGGGCTCGCCCCGGCTGCCGCGCGAAGCTTCGCCTGATAGGCGGCCTCGCTGGGCTCCACCTGACTGCCGGGTGCGATCACCCCGGGCTCGATCCGAATGCGCTCAATCTGACCGCCGTATTCAAACGCGCCGCGGTGTTCATAGCGTTCGCTCACCGCAAGGCGTCGCGACAGGCCGATGCTCATGCCGCAACTGGGTATGCGCACCAGCGTGGGCGACAGGTCGATGCCTTCCAGATGCGCGACGCCATTGAGCGAAACCGTTGCGTTGCCCTTGCGCGACCCGGTGGCGTGGTAATCAAAGACGAAGGTCTGCGCACCGGCCGCGAGTGTGATCGGGGTGAGTGTCTTGGGGTTGTGCCACTGCTGGTAGATGCAATGCAGCGCTCTGTCTTCGACAAACAGCACCAGTCCACAGAAACGGTCCCCAAGCGCAAAGATGATGCCCTCGTTGCCGGGCTGCCAGTCGAAATGCGCACTCAGCACAAAGCTGCGATCGCCCACTAGCGGCGAGATCACGACTGACGGAATCGACTGACCCTGGCGGTAAAAATCGCGAGGCAGCAGCACGCGGTCGACTTCGTAGGGAGGCAT
>CANHUQ010000154.1 GCA_947463885.1 Burkholderiales bacterium | reverse complement strand
GGCCATGACCACGGTGTTTTTGCCGATCATGCCCAAGCATATCTACGGCGATGGCCAACCCCTTGCCACGCACCCGCGCAACAGCACCGATGTGGTCGGATCGGGTGCGTTCAGACTCGTGGAGTTCAAACCGGGCGAGCACGTCATCCTGGAGCGCTTCGATCGTTTCTTCATCAAGGACCGCCCGCTGCTGGATCGCATCATCATTCGGGAGTTCAAGGATCCGGCGAGCCTGCTGCTTGCGTTCGAGCGCGGCGAGGTCGACGTGAACAGTGCGCTCACCGAGCCGCGCGACGTGGAGCGGGCCAGGAAGGTACCGGGCGCCACGGTCATTTCGAACATGGCCTCAGGCGTCGGTCCCATGATCTGGCTGGCCTTCAACACACGGCATCCGCAGCTGCAAGACAAGCGCGTGCGTCAGGCCATCAGCTATGCGATCGATCGCGAGTTCATCACCAAGACGCTCTTCGCAGGCCTGCACAAGCGCGCCACCGGTCCGATCGGCTCGGCCAGCCCGTTCTACACCGCCGATGTCGAGCGCTACGACCTGAACCTGGCCAAAGCCGCTGCGCTGCTCGATGCGGCAGGCCTGAAGCCCGGCGCCCAAGGCATGCGCCTGCAGTTGTCACTCGACATGCTGCCTGGGGTGGCCGACATGCGTGTCACCGGCGAATACATCAAGCCGGCTCTGGCCAAGGTCGGCATCGACGTGCAGCTGCGCAACGCGCCCGACTTTCCCACGTGGGCCAGAAGGGTCTCGAGCTTTCAGTTCGACATGACCATGGACTCGGTCTGGAACTGGGGCGACCCGGTCATTGGTGTGCACCGCACCTACCTGTCGAGCAATATCCGCGAGGGCGTGATCTGGTCGAACACGCAGCGCTACAGCAATCCCAAGGTCGATGCGCTGCTCGAGGCAGCAGGCCGTGAACGTGATCCCTCCAAGCGCAAAGCGCTCTACACGGAGTTCCAGCGCATCGTGGTCGATGACGTACCCATCGCGTTCTTGTATGAGCCCAATTTCTCGGTGGGCTTCAGACGGATGGCTGATCCCCGCGCAAGCGTGTGGGGTCTGATGGCACCGATGCAGGACTGGGGCGTAGGCAAGTCGTGAGCTTGTTGCTGCCCACAGTGGTCATCGGCGGCTACTTAGGCGCCGGCAAGACCACGTTGGTCAACCACCTGCTGCGTCATGCCGATGGTCGACGCATCGCGGTCATGGTGAACGACTTCGGCGAGATCAGCATTGATGCCGACCTGATCGTTTCCCAGGACGGCAATGTGCTCACCCTGGCCGGTGGCTGCGTGTGCTGCAGTGTGGGCAGCGATCTGATGGGTGCGCTGATCGCACTCGGTGAACGCACCCCGGCCCCCGATGTGGTGCTGATCGAGACCAGCGGGGTGGCGCTGCCCGGCGCCGTGGCGCGCAGCGCCCGTCTGGTGCCGGGCATCGGCCTGGATGCAGTCATCGTACTGGTCGATGCCGAGACGGTGCGCACCCGCGCGCACGACCCCTATGTCGGCGACACCGTCTTGCGTCAGTTGCGCGAAGCAGATCTGCTTATCGTCAACAAACTCGATCTCATCGAGCCGCAGGCACTACCCGCACTGGAGGCCTGGCTGATGGAGCATGCACCGCAAGCGCGCAGACTGCATGCACGTGAATCGTGTGTTCCTGTGGAACTGATCCTGGGCGTGGGCCCAAAGCCTGCGTCTTCGATGCTCGCGCCACGCACCGCAGGGGCCTTGCAAGACGGGACCGTACAGCGCCCGCCATTGTCAGAGGTCGCCCGGCACCAACGCATTGGCCCGGTCGCTGCAGCGCCAGCCAGCGCGATCTACGAAAGCGCCGACTTTGCCCTGCCGCACCCTCTGGATGCCGCCGCCTTGTCGCACGCATTGGGGGCCATCCGTCCGGAACTGCTGCGCTTCAAGGGGGTCATGCTGGATGTGCAACGCGGCCCGATCACCGTGCAAGGCGTGGGGCCGCGCGTGCGCATCGAGTCGGCGCCCGCCCCAATTGCACGCACCCTGCAGGAAAAAGGCTGCGGCCAACTGGTCGCCATTGGCCTGGCGGGCGGCCTGGATCGTGCAGCCATTGAGGCAGCACTCAGCGGCGCGGTGCGCGCGGGCAAAAAATGAAAAATCCGGCTGGTCAATCTGCACCGCTTCGCGATGTGGCCGATACACTGCGCCGACCATGCACACGCTCACGCTGATTGCGAAACGCCTGGCTTATGCGCTGGGGCTGATCTTCGCAGTTCTGACCATCAACTTCGCGCTGATCCACGCGGCGCCGGGCGACCCTGCCATGGTGATCGCCGGGGAGATGGGCGGGGCCGACCAGGCGACACTGGATCAAATCCGCCGCACCTACGGGCTGGACAAGCCCATCCTCGAGCAGTACGCGACCTATGTGGGGCGCGCCCTGCGCGGTGATCTGGGCCAGTCCTATCTCTACAACCAGCCGGTCACCAAGCTGATCATGCAGCGCTTGCCGGCCACGGTGCTGCTGGTGCTCACCGCCTTGCTCACCGCAATCCTCGTGGGCACGCTCGTAGGCGTCTGGGCGTCCAAGCGCCCGCACAGCATCGGCAGTGGAGCGGTGACCGTGATGTCTCTCGTCGGGTACTCGATGCCCACGTTCTGGACCGGTATTCTGCTGGTGATCCTGTTTGGCAAGATCATCCCGATCATGCCCATTGCCGGCATGCGCGATGTGCGCATCTATGGCGGATGGTGGGTCACCACACTGGATGTGCTGCACCACCTGATCCTGCCGGCGTTCACGCTGGCCATCGTCTACATGGCGCAGTACAGCAGGCTGTCGCGCGCCAGCATGCTCGAGGTGCTCGGCTCGGATTACATCCGCACCGCGCGTGCCAAAGGGCTTGCCGAGCGACTGGTCATCTGGAAACACGCACTGCGCAATGCGCTGATGCCGGTGGTGACGATCGCAGGCCTGCAGTTCGGTAACCTGATCTCGGGCGCCGTGCTGGTGGAGACCGTGTTTTCCTGGCCCGGACTGGGCACCCTGGCCTTCGACTCCATCCTCGGGCGCGACTACCCCACCTTGCTGGGCGTGCTGTTTTTTTCGTCCGTGCTGGTCATCGTGGCCAACCAGCTGACCGATCTGGCATACCGCTGGATCGACCCTCGTCTGCGCGGACGCTGACCCGCGCCTCACGCCATGTCCGCCCCACACTCCACCACGGCCACGCCAGCCATCGAAGTCCTGTCGCCCTCCAAAGAGGCCTGGCGGGTCTTTCGTCGCAACAAGGCCGCCATGCTCGGTCTGGTGCTGCTGGCGGTGGTCATTTTCACGATGCTGCTCGGCCCCACGTTGTACCCGGTGCCGCCCTTCGATATCGTGGCTGCACCGTTCACGGGGCCCTTCGAAAATGCGCAGGTCCCGCTGGGGACCGACTACCTTGGGCGCGACATCCTGGCCGGCATGGCCGTGGGCGGACGCGCCACCTTGCTGGTGGGTCTGGCCGCTGCGGCCATCACCGTGACCATCGGGCTGACCATCGGAGCGCTGGCCGGCTATTTCGGCGGCTGGGTCGATGAAGCCCTGTCGCGCTTCACCGAGATCTTCCAGGTGATGCCCTCGCTGCTGTTTGCGATGGTGCTGATGACCTTGTTCAATCCGTCCTTGCTCACCGCGATCATCGCCATTGGCATGGTCACATGGACCAGCACGGCACGTCTGGCGCGCGCCGAGTTCATGCGTCTGCGCAAGCTCGAATATGTGAGCGCCGCCCGCGCCCTGGGGGCCAGCCCCATCCGACTGATGGTGCGCGAAATTCTGCCCAACGCAGCACCACCACTCATCGTCTCGGCCACGCTCATCATCGGGGTGGCCATCCTCTTTGAGGCCGGCCTGAGCTTTCTGGGCTTGTCGGACCCCAATGTGATGAGCTGGGGGCTCATGATCGGATCCAACCGGAAGTACGTGCTCGATGCCTGGTGGGCGGTCACCTTTCCTGGCATCGCTATCTTCCTGACGGTGCTGGCGGTCAGCCTGGTCGGCGATGGCCTCAATGACGCGCTCAACCCGAAGATGCATCAGCGATGACAGCAAGCACCCTTCCCACGCCTGCCTCGCGTGATGCGCCGCTGCTGGACGTGCGCAACCTGTCGGTTGAGTTCGAAACACGCAAAGGCATCGCCCGCGTCCTCGAATCGGTCTCGTTTTCGCTGGCGCGCGGCCAGACACTGGGGCTGGTCGGCGAATCAGGCTGCGGCAAAAGCATGACAGCTCTGGGCATCATGCGGCTGATCCCCAATCCGCCCGGGCGTATCACCTCCGGTCAGGTGCTGTTCGATGGCTCGGATCTGCTGGCGCTCAGCGATCCCGCCATGCGCGAGATCCGTGGCAATCGGGTGTCGATGATCTTTCAGGAGCCCATGACCTCGCTTAATCCGGTGTTCACCGTGGGCGAGCAAATTGCCGAGGCCGTGCGCTTGCATCAGCGTCTGGATCGCAAGGCGGCCCATGAGCGTGCGGTGCAGATGCTGGAGTCCGTGGGCATTCCTGCCGCGCGCACGCGAGTCGATGAGTACCCGCATCAATTTTCAGGCGGCATGCGTCAGCGCGTGATGATCGCCATGGCACTGGCCTGCAACCCCGGTGTGCTGATCGCCGATGAACCCACCACGGCGCTGGATGTGACCGTCCAGGCGCAAATCTTCGATTTGATCTCCGACCTGCGCCAGCGCACCGGCACGGCTGTGGTGCTGATCACGCACGACATGGGCGCCATTGCCGAGATGGCCGACCGGGTGGCGGTCATGTATGCCGGGCGCATCGTCGAGGAAGGCACGGTGGCCGAAGTGCTGGAGCATCCGTTGCACCCCTACACCCAAGGTCTGATCGCCTGTGCACCGGGCCGGCGCACGGCGCGCCATGGCGAGCCGCTCGAAGAAATTCCGGGCACCGTTCCCTCGCTGCTCGAGCGGCGCGGTGGCTGCGCGTTTGCCGATCGGTGCCAGCATGTCATGACCCGCTGTACGGTGAGCCTGCCGGCCGAAACACAGTTCGATGGCGGTCAGCGCCGGGTGCTGTGCTGGTTGCATGCGCAGGGCGCCGATGCCGCGCTCGAGGGCCAGACATGAGCACGCCTGTGCTCGAGGTCAACGATCTCAAGGTCCATTTCCCGATCGGGGGTGGACTGATCGGCAAGCCCAAGGCCTGGGTGCGCGCGGTCGACGGCATCAGCTTCAGCGTACCGCGTGGCACCACCTTCGGCATCGTGGGCGAAAGCGGCTCGGGCAAGAGCACCACCGCGCTGGCCGTGATGCGACTGGTGAAACACACCGCAGGAGAGATCCTGCTCGATGGCGAAGACATCGGGCGCGCCGAAGGCGAAACGCTGCGCCGCGCGCGCAAACGCTTTCAGATGGTCTTTCAGGATCCTTATGCATCGCTCAATCCGCGCAAGCGCGCGGGCGATGCGGTGCGCGAGGCGCTGCAACTGATGCAGGCCGGCGCACCCGACACCTTCGATGCGCGCGTGGCTGAACTCTTCGCGCAAACCGGTCTGCGCCCTGAGCAACAAATGCTGTTTCCTCACCAGTTTTCGGGTGGGCAACGCCAGCGCATCGTGCTGGCCCGCGCCTTGGCGGCCAACCCCGAGCTGGTGGTCTGCGATGAGCCGGTCTCGGCGCTGGATGTGGCCATCCAGGCACAAATCCTCAACCTCATGCAGCGTCTGCAGCGCGAGTTGGGGTTGACCTATCTGTTCATCTCGCACGACCTGGGCGTCATTCGCCACATGTGCGACCACGTGGCCGTGATGTACCTGGGCGTCATCGTCGAGCAAGCTGCCCGCGAGTCCCTCTTTTCGCGCCCGCTACATCCGTACACGCTGGCCTTGTGGTCAGCGGCGCCGTCCTTCGACCCCAAGGCGCGGGCGCGCGGTCAACGCATCCGATTGCAGGGCGACCCGCCCAGCCCGATCAACATCCCCAGCGGCTGCCGATTTGCCGGGCGATGCCCCTTTGCGCAGGAGCGCTGTCACCAGGAAGCGCCCATGCTGCGCGAAGTGATGCCCGGTCATCAGGTGGCCTGCCATCGGGTGGGCGATGAAGGCCAGGTGCTCTACGACATCGGTCAGCCGTCTGCTTCGCGCTGACCCGTTTCAACATTCAACCCTCTCAGAAATCAGGAGCGCCGCATGAATCGCGTCGACAACAAAGTAGCTATCGTGACGGGCGCAGCTGGCGGCATCGGCTCAGCCACCTGCCGTCTGCTGGCCCAGGGCGGCGCCACAGTGGTTGCCACCGACCTGCGTGATGCCGATGGCCAGCGCCTGGTGGCCGAGATTGTTGCAGCGGGTGGCAAGGCCCGGTTCATCCGCCACGATGTGACTGATGACGCGCAATGGGCCATGGTCTTCGCCACGGCCATCAAGGAGCATGGGCAGGTCGACATCCTGGTGAACAACGCCGGCATTTATCGGCACGGGCGCACCGAAGACGCCACCGCCGCCAATATCCAGGAGATGTTCGACATCAACCTGAAGAGCGTGGTGCTGGGCACCCAGCATGCCTTCCGGGCCATGAAGCAGCGGCCGGCCGGCTCATCGGCCGCGGCCATCGTGAACCTGTCATCCGTAGCCGGACTAATCGGCTCACCCAATTCCACGCTCTACAACCTCAGCAAGGGCGGCGTGCGCCTGTTCACCAAAGGCACCGCCATGGAAGCCGCCGCGCTGGGTTACAACATCCGCATCAACTCGATTCACCCCGGCATCATCGACACCGACATGGCCCGCCAGGGTGTGGCAGGCGCCATGTTGCAGCGAGGCGTTTCCGCTGAAGTGGTCGCGCAGACCATGGCGGCCGCACACCCGCTGGGCCGCATGGGGCGGGCTGAAGAAGTGGCCCGCGGCATCGTGTACCTGGCCTCAGACGACGCTTCGTTCATGACCGGATCAGAGCTGGTCGTCGATGGCGGCATGACGGCACGGTAAACACGGCAATAACGCCCAGCAAAGCCACGCATCGGTCGTACCGGAGGGGACAGTCTGCGCCGCGACTTCAGCCGCCAGGCTGTGGAGCAAGCAGGCTGTCACCGCAGGGGCGACCCGCTCAACAGATCACCAACCCGGCCCGCTCACTTCACCGGCCACCGCATTGCCGCGCTCGAATCCAGCGCACCTTCCCCCCGCGCAATCGCCGCATCAAACAACGCGATCACCGCCGGCATCACCGCCAGGTCCACGCCATGCCGCTTGGCCTCTTCAACCATGAGCCGCGCATCCTTCTTGGCCATCGCCACTTCGAATGAAGGCTGATCGTATTTTCCGTTGACCAGACGAGCAGCCCGAGCAGGCAGCATCGCACCCGGATTGAAGTGCTCAAACAACGTCATCGCTTCGGCCGGTGCAATGCCCACCGAATGTGACAACCGGGCCACATCGCCCAGCACGCCCGCCATCCCGATCAGCACCAGATTGCCAAAGAGCTTGAACGAGGCTGCGCGCTCCGGCGCCTCGCCCATGTAAACGATCTTGCCCGTCATCTCCTGCATCATGGGCGTGATCGCATCACACAGGGGCTTAGGACCCGACAACAGCATCAGGCCGGTGCCATCGGCTGCATTGGCAGGGCCCATGAACACGGGCGCATGCACGAAGCGCACGCCACGCGCAGCCCAGCGGGCCGCCCGCTCAGCCGTCGGCGTGGTGGCCGTGGTGGTGTGATCGATGATCCAGGTGTTGCGGTCCACCACACTTGCCAGGGGCTCGAGCACCGCATCGACCGAAGCGTCATCGGCCAGTGAAATCTGCACGCGATCCACACCCTTGACTGCTTCAGCAGCCGATGCAAACGCCCGCGCACCTTCGGCCACCAGCGGCGCAGTGCGCGCCGGGTTACGGTTCCAGACATGCACTTCATGGCCTTTGGCGAGCAAGCGTCGTACGAACCCGGACCCCATCAACCCTGCACCCATAAAAGCGATTTTCATGCTGTGACACTCCTGGAAAACGTCAAAAAAAAAGCGCTGCGGTGTGGATCGCAGCGCCCGTGAAGACTGAACGCGGCCTCAGAACTTCGAGAGCACCGTGCGCAGCGTGTCGGTGATGCGATCGATATGGGCCTTCTCGGCAATGAACGGCGGCGCAATGATCAGCGAGTCGCCTGTGGACTTGAGATTGAGATTGGCGTCGTAGAGCGCCTTTTGGGCCTCGTGTCCCCGTGCGCCCGGCGCCTGTCCGGCGGGCGAGATCTCGACCGCCGCCATCATGCCGATGTTGCGAATATCGACCACACAGGGCAGATCACGCAGCGAATGCATGGCGGTCTCAAAGTACGGCGCCATGCCTGCGGCACGGCCGATCAGGTCCTCGTTCTGGAAGATGTCCATCATCGCCAGGCCTGCTGCACAGGCTGCAGGATGCGCCGAGTAGGTGTAGCCGTGGAAGAACTCGATGCCCTTGGCTGGCCCGCCATCGGTGATGGTGTCGTAGATGTCCTGGCGGGCGGCAATGGCGCCCATCGGCTGCGCACCATTGGTGATCGCCTTGGCCATGGTCATGATGTCGGGCGTCACACCAAATTTTTGCGCACCGAACGCAGCCCCCATGCGGCCCCATCCGGTAATCACTTCATCAAATACCAGCAGGATGCCGTGCGCATCGCACAGCGCACGGATGCGATCAAGGTAACCCTTGGGTGGCGGCAGGCAACCGAAGCTGCCGGCTGCTGGCTCAACGAACACCGCGGCGATGTTGTCACCGCCCACCATCGCGCAGATGCGTGCCAGATCGTCGGCCAGATCGGCGCCGGTATCGGGTTGGCCGTGCACGAACTTGTTTTCCGGCAGAGCCGTGTGGCGCATGAAATGCACCCCCGGCAGGCCTACGCCAAACGTACGCCGATTGTTGACCATGCCCGACAGTGCAACGCCACCCAGGTTGACCCCATGGTAGGCCCGCTCGCGCGAGACGAATAACTGCCGATGGCCTTGCCCGCGGATGCGGTGATACGCCAGCGCCATCT
>CANHUQ010000153.1 GCA_947463885.1 Burkholderiales bacterium | reverse complement strand
TGGATGGCGCCCTGTATGCGCACACAATCGAATCCACCGGAGGGTCGGTGATCGAGCCCGCCACGCCCCGGCCCAGCATTCAGCGCGCGCAATGTCAGAACAGCCCGGGCAATGTGCTGCGCGATTCCATCGAGGTTCGCGGAGGGTGCATTCTGCCCGGCAACACGGCCAGCAGTACCATCCGTCTGTTTGGCATCACCCCGGCCGGGACCCAGCAGGAATACCTGCCGTCACCGATCTGCACACGCACCGTCGCGCCAGCCGGCACCAACCCGGGCATGGGCTCCTACCGGTATGCAATCAGTCGCTTCAATCTGAGCGGTGACGCCTGCCCAACCGAGATCGTTGCCCGTCAAGTGGTGGGCGGAATCGTGCGGGGCATCGACGTCGTCACGCCCGACGAGCGCTGAGTCGTGAAGAGGCACGACGGTGCGCGAGCCCGTCGTGCCGCACTGCGCGGGCCCCGTCCGTGCAATCTGTCCGCGACGACTGTGACCTGTGACACGTCACACCACCAGTACGTTGTCGGGCATCCAAGGCACACGGCCTCCACGGTTCCATGTGCGCAGTGTTTCAACACCTCGTCAGATCAACAACTTGCGGCCCCTGGCATGACGGTTGCTCAGGAGACATGCCATCACATGGATCCTGATCTTATGAAACCGACCGTCGATCGTTCTTCACTGCAGCTCACGATCTCACCCGCACTGCGCGCCAAGCGGTGGCTCTCCGTTACGGGAACATCCTGCTGCGCGTGGCTGCTGGCCGTGACCTTGAGCGCGTGTGGAGATATCTCCTCCACGTCAGGTCTGGCGTCATCAGAACGTGCGCTGCACGGCAGCGCTGACACCGCCGAGGCATCGGCCCAGGCGGCCATGCCCACGTCCTCAGAGGGCACAAGCACCGAAGCCGGCCAGCCAATCGCCGCAGTCAACCCAGGCGCCGAGGCCCCTGGCCTGCGAGACGCCGGACTGGCAAAAAACACGCCGCCGCCCAGGGTCGATCGTCAAGCGGGGGAAATCAGCGACCCCAGCCCGAGTGGTTTTCGACTTGGCGGCATCACCGTCGTAATTGACGGCAGCACCCGGATCGAGCCCGTGACAGCGCTGGCCGAAGGTGAACCGGTCGATGTCACGGGTCACTTCGAATCCGACCGCCGCACGCTGCGCGCCACTGTTGTGCGCTCGACCCGCCCGGCCACGGACACGCCAGCTGCCACCGAAGCGACGCCAGGCCAGTCAAGCTGATCCATGCTGTGCACGCTGCAGTTGCGTGTTATCGACCCTCGTCGCGTCCCACGAACCACGGATGACTCGAGCGCGGCGACAGATACGCCAGCACCTCGGGCTCCAGATCAGCCGGGCGGAGCGCGCGCTCGATGCGCACATCGGGCGCCTCGCGCAAGTCCACCATCAGGGCCTCAGCACGCGGCACTGACGGATCGCCCACCATCACGGTGGGGCGCAACGTGTCCTCGGGCAGCACCGCCGTCACCAGCCCCACCGCGCCATTGGACAGTTGCACCAGCGTCCCCGGTGGCCATACGCCCAATGCGCGGATAAACCGCTGCAACAGGCCGCTGTCAAAGGCCCGCACTTCACGGCGGTACATGGCCGCCAGGGCTTCAGCCGGCGTCAATGCGCGAGCGGTATCGAACGGATGACACAGGTTATCGAAACGGTTCGCGATCGCCACGATGCGCGTGGACAGGCCAATGGCATTGCCCGACAGGCCATCAGGAAAACCGCTGCCATCCATGCGCTCATGGTGACGGTGCACAATGGCCAGCACCTCGGGATCCGTGATGCCCAGGTTGCGACAGAGGTCGACGCCGTGATCCACATGCAGGCGGTAGGCCGATTCTTCATGGCGCGTACGCTGCTCTGGATCGAGCCGTTGCAGCCGTTGCGGCAGCATCACCTTGCCCAGGTCGTGCAGCAACGCACCCAGCCCCAATCGACCCAGCGCTACTTCGTCCAATTCCAGTACACGTCCGAGCAGCAACGACAGAATGGTCACGTTGAGCACATGATGTCGTGAGGCGGCATCAGGCACCGCATCATTCATCAGGTTGACCACCGCATGTGGGCTGCTCAGCAGCTCGGTCACGATGTCGCCCACCAGTGCCTCAGCACGCTGGTTGGCCTCACGCGGCGCCGTAAAGAGCTCGCCCATGAGCTGGCGCACTGCATCGACCGAGCGACGGTAGTTGCGCTCGCATCGGGCCAACTCCACGCGCCGGGCTGCCACCCGCACAGCACGGGCCGCGCGCTCTGCCGCGTCGTCCTGCGCAGTGGGGGGCGATGGGTCAGGCGAGATGGGCGTGACCGCACCATGTGCGTGTGGCACAGGCTCTGGTGGCCCTGTGTCCGCTTCATTGGATGACGATGAGGCGGCGGGTATCAGCCGGTCCGCCCCCAGCGCCATCGGCACGTCCTCTGAAGGACCTGTCCGGGTATGACGTCCCGTGCCCTGATTCGGGTCCGCCGGTGCAGCATCGGGCGCCTGTGTCGCCTCGGACCGTGTCGCCTCGGACCGTGTTGTCTCGTCCCGTGATGTCTCGTCCTGTGTCGTCTGGTCTTCTGGTAAGGCCAGCGGCTGCTCGGTCGATCGGGAGGGCCAGTAGTCGATGTGCGTGATCCCCATTGCACGGATCTTGGCAATCTGCGCCGGCGTGGACACGCGAAACGAATTGAAGAGGAAGTCGTGGTCGATCCAACGCTCACCCAGTGAGATGTACAGACCCGGGCGAATCTGCCGGATGTCGATGCGCACGGGGCCCTGACTCATCAGCCCTGCACCGCCGCACGCTTCGCAGCGAAATCGATAAACCAGTCGATCGAACCGGGGTTGGCCATGGCCGAGCGGTTACAGGCTTTCTCGGGCGGTTGCCCAAGAAGAATTTTTTTCACTGGCACCTCGAGCTTCTTGCCCGAAATCGTGCGCGGCACCTCGGCGATCGCAAACACGCCATTGGGCACATGGCGCGCCGAGAGCTGCGTGCGGATCGCATCGGTCAGGCGCTGTTGCAGCATGGCGTCCAGCGCGATCCCTTCGCGCAGCACCACGAATAGCGCCATATACGAGTCTTTGCCCAGATACTCCAGATCGATCACCAGCGAATCGGCCACCTCATCAAAGCCCTCGACCACGCGATACAACTCGCTGGTTCCCATGCGAATGCCGTGGCGGTTGATGGTGGAGTCGGAGCGTCCGTAGATGATGCCGGTGACCGACTCGGGCCGGCGGATGAGCTTGAGCCAATCACCGTGGCGCCACACGCCGGGATACATGTCGAAGTAGCTTTCAAAATAGCGGTGCCCGTCAGTGTCGCCCCAGAAATACAGGGGCATCGACGGCAATGGCTGCGCGCACACCAGCTCGCCCACTTCGCCAAACACGGGTTGCCCGGCATCGTCATAGGCGTACACTGCGCAGCCCAGCCCGCGCGCCTGCATTTCACCCGCATAAATCGGCGCAATCGGGCAAGTGCCCAGAAACGCGGTGTTGGGATCGGTGCCGCCCGAAATCGAAGCCAGCAGAATATCCGGATGCACCCGATCGTAAATCCAACGGTAGGCATCTTCGGTCAGCGGTGAGCCGGTGGCGCCCACTGTGCGCAGCGCCGACAGATCGAAGCGCTCGGAAGGCCGCATGCCATTCTTGATGTTGAGCTGCACGAAAGCCGGCGACAAACCGAAGAACGTTGCACGTTCCTGCGCCACGAACTGCCACAGCGTGTCCAGGTCTGGATAGCCCGGGTTGCCATCGAAGAGCAACACGGTGCTGCCTGGAATGAGTGCAGACACCGTCATGTTCCACATGATCCAGGTGGTGGACGTGAACCAGAAGAACCGGTCGTCCTCGCCTAAGTTGCAGTGCAGGCGCATGGCCTTCAGGTACTCGATCACCGTGCCGCCGTGGCCATGCACGATCGGCTTGGGCATGCCGGTGGTGCCGGAGGAATAAACGATCCACAAGGGATGATCAAAAGGTACCGGGCGCGGCGAAAACGCGGCGGGCTGCGCCAGTGCGTCAGCCCACAGCACCACGGGTACCTGACGTTCAGGCTGCTGGGCTTGCGCGGGCAACGTGACGGTCTCGCCCAGCGATGCCGCGTCATTCAGATACGGCACGAACACCACGGCCTTGAGCGAAGGCAGCTTGGCGACCAGCTCGCGCACCACATCCTGGCGATCGAAATCCCTTCCGCCGTAGCGATAGCCGTCCACTGCTATCAGCACCGTGGGCTCGATCTGAATGAATCGGTCCAGCACACCGGCCGACCCCATGTCGGGTGCGCAGCTTGACCACACCGCACCGCTGCCCGTGACCGCCAGCAACGCGACCATGGTCTCAGGGATATTCGGCATGTACGACACGACACGGTCACCCTGCTGCACACCCAGACGCGCCAGCGTGGCCGCCAACGCGCCCGACTGCGCTGCGAGCTGACCCCATGACATTTCGCGGCGCGCAGTGCGCTCCGAGCGAAAGATGATGGCAGGGCGATCAGCCCAACCCGGCTTGCCGGTATGCCACAGCATCTGGTCGGCGTAGTTCAGCGTGGCGCCCTCAAACCAGCGCGCCCCCGGCATGCGGCGCTCAGCCAGAACGGTGCGATACGGCGTGGCCGCACGCAAGCCGCCATAGGTCCAGATGCTGGCCCAGAACGCCTCGATCTCGGTGACGGACCATTGCCACAGCGACTCGTAATCGGGAAAGTCCAGCCCGTGTTCAGCGCGCAGCCAGCGCATGTAGTGCGTGAGGGGTGCGTGCTCGATGCGCTCGGCCGAGGGGCGCCACAACGGCGAGTCGGCGCTCTGGGTGGAGAGGTTGAGATCGGATGCAGTCATGGTGTCGGTCAAGACGGATCGGTAGAGGGTCAGGCGTCAGGCGTTGGGCGTTGGGCGTTGGGCGTTGGGCGTTGGGCGTTGGGCGTTGGGCGTTGGGCGTTGGGCGTTGGGCGTGCGGGTCAGGCGTTGTGGGCCTGGCATCGGGAAGGGGCGTGACGGCCCTCAGAAAAACGCGCGGCGCACATCGGCAGACAAAGTCATGCCTGCCGCGTGCGCGCGTTGCACGATGGTCCAGCAATAACGGTAGGAGGCGCGGTCCTGCAGTTCATCATCATGGCGAATCGGGCCCCAGCGTGCCGCTTGCGCGGCGAGCAGAATATTTTCTGCACGCGCAACCTCATCATGGGCAGGACGCATCGCCTCGATGATCGGCAGAATTTGCGAGGGGTGGATGCTCCACTTACGTAAAAACCCGAACTGCTCTCGCGCCCGTCGCGCATCGACCCCAACGGCCTGCGGGTCGCGCAAGGCCAGCGAGACGCTATGCACTGGAACCACCGCATGGGCCAATGCTGCAGCAGCGATCGCAGTCTTGGCGCGCACCAGCAGCGGATGCTCGAACTGCATCGGAGATCGCATCGCATCAAATCCCAGCGCGCCGTGGTGCGCGCTAACGAAATCCATCAGCCCGAAGATCAGTGCCTCAACCTCGGGCAACGCAGCAATCTCGGCCGCCTGGGCCAGCGCACCATGGGTCTCGATCAAAACCTGCACAGGCAGCGGCGTGGTCCGACCGGCACGCTGGGCCTGCTGCGCAATCCAATCGATCATGCGCGCCACATCGCCTACACCTTCGGGCTTAGGCAAGGTCAGGTAGGCAATATGTGGGGCCGCTTGTGCGAGCAACACCACCACATCTTCGCGCCAGTGCGGGTGCGTGATGTCGTGAACACGCACCCCGATGCGCCCCGCAGGATCAGTGGTGGCATTGAGCAGGCGCGCCACCATGTGCGCATGCTGGCGCTCTTCTCCCACCGCTGCGCCATCCTCGCAGTCGCAGGTCAGATCGAACGCCCCGTTCAATTCGCGCTGCAAGGCGATCGCCTTGAGCATCATCTTTTCGTTGCCGGCGATGTGGTCGCACGGTGCAATAACCGGCATTTGTCGGCCCGGCTCGTGCAGCGCATCACGAGGATGAATCAGTGGCTCTGCAGCAGGCGAAGGATGAACAGACATGGCCGGGATGGTCGCAACAACTGTGAGGTGGATGACGTTACCACGGTGCGCCCAGCGGGCTCAGCCAGCGCGCCTGCACGGTACACTGGCGGGTCTGCG
Source organism: Burkholderiales bacterium (assembly GCA_947463885.1). Lineage (GTDB taxonomy): Bacteria > Pseudomonadota > Gammaproteobacteria > Burkholderiales > Burkholderiaceae_E > UBA4615. The sequence continues at coordinate 3,006 of CANHUQ010000153.1, read as the reverse complement.
CGCTGCGATCAGCGTTCGGATGAGCCCGCCTCAAACGAGCCCAGTGGTGGGCGCAGCTCGTCCTGTCAGGCGGCTGCGATGCGTGTTACAGCATGTGTTGCAGCCTGTGTTTCAACATGTGAGCCAGACCTGCTTTTCTGCCAATCCACTCTCTCCCGTACGCGCACCAGGTTCTTCAACGATGACCGACCGCCCTATCACTCAGCCACACGCTGTGGCCCGCTCAATGTGCTCGCGTGTGGCGGCAACGTGCGTCGGCATGCTCCTGCTCGGCCATGCTGGTCTCGCACGCAGTGAGTGGCTCGCACCCGGCGATCAGTTGCGCGTGACCTTCGGGCCGAAAGTGATCCATTTCCGCCCCTCGTCCGAGCATGCCGCCCATAACAATCTGGTGGCTGCGGAATTCCTGACGCAGCGCTGGACTTTCTGGGGAGCAGATCGTTCGATCATCGGTTTCGCGATGTTCGACAACTCCTTTGGTCAGTTTTCGCAGTACGTCAATTTCGGCCAGGAATGGGACCTGTGGTCCTTGGCGGGCGGCCGTGTATTCGGGAACGTGACCGTCGGACTGATTCACGGCTACAAGGAACCCTACGAAGACAAGATTCCGTTCAATCAATACGGCGTGGCACCAGGCATTTTGCCCACACTTGGCTGGCGTCGCGGCCACTTTTCACTCACCGCAACGCTGCTCGGATTCAATGGTTTGCTGGTGGGTGCGGGCTGGTCGTTCGATCTGCGCTGAACGCACGGGACATTCTGACGCCACATACCGTGCGCACAGACCCAATGCTGTTTGGGCTTAGGACCTAAGTACCTGCGGCTTCGCAGACCTGCTGCAGCAAGCACTTAGGCCCCTTGCGTTCAAGGTGCCACGCAACTGAAACTCGACGCCTCGTTCTGATTGCCGATCCCCTTGTATCGGGCCACTGTCGGGTATGGGCACAAGAGGCGCTGCATCTCGATTCTGCGGGTTTCCGGTCGTTCATCGGCATAACGGGTGGCCACTAGGGTCTGAGGTGCAACGCCATCTTCCACCCAGCGCTCAAGCGCCCTTTGCACATCGTGCGTGGCATCCCTTGAGGGCGGAATCTGCTGCCCCACACCACCGAAGCTGTTTGCGCCAGGCCCAAGGTAGCAATGCGCCATGCCAGGAACCATGAACAGTCTTGCGAAGGTACGGGTTGCGGCCGGCCCACCCATCGCCCCCATGACTTGTTCGTAATAATTCGGCGTGTTTTCAGGTTGCAGGACTTCGTCATCCCAGCCCTGATAGAAGATGATCTTGACGCCACGTTGTCGAACAGCACTCAAGTCCGGGCTCGCAGCATTTAGCAGTGCGGTGGCCTTGTCATCGGCCAGTGCCATGCCGCGATCGAAATCGAAGCTGCGCCAATCCCATTGGCTATCGGCGTAGATCAGGTTGCGATAGTAGGCAATCCCCAGGGCGAGCGGGTAACTTGCGGAAACATTAGGCGTCATCATGCGCGCCCATGAAGACTCACTGCCCTGAGACCAACCGGGATAGAGCTTCTCGCCGGTGCGCGGGTTGACCGGTCCCTGATAAAGCGCACGCACAGCCTTCACCTGCGGTTCAGTCAGACATGTGGGCGCATCCGTGCCCTTGCAGCTCAGTACCTCAGGATCAAAACCGCATTTCCGAGGGTCCTCGATCAGCCCGTCCTTCAGACCATCGCGCGCATCGCAATGATCCAGGACTGCCTGGCGAATCATGGGTAATTTGGCGGGTGGAATGTTGGCGCCCGGCTCCGCGAGTGCACGCCCCGTCCAAAGGAAGCCCGCGGTGGCACGCTGAGTCAGGTTCCAGGGTGCGCCGATGACGAAACCGTCATAGTCCTGTGGGTAACGCTGCGCTTGAACAAGCGCCTGGCGACCGCCATTCGAGCAGGAATTGAAATACGAACGAACCGGAGGCTGGCCATAGTAAGCCTCGATCAAGCCCTTGGCGGCTACCGTAACCAGGTGCTTGGCACGATGCGCGTAATCCACCACGCGCTCAGGGTGCCCGATGGCCCAAAACGGATCGCTTGCGCGATGGCCGGTATCCGTTGAGGCCGTGGCATAGCCCCTGCGCACAATCTCATCAAGTCCGCCATCCAAGCCATTGCGGGTGTAGTTCAGCGCGCCCGCCAGACCGCCTTCGCCCGAAGACATGAATCGGCCGTTCCAGTGGTCGGTTGGCAGCCAGACTTCGAATCGAATATCGGAACCGGCTGTGGGGCGACTCACTCCCTCGACGCGACACATGTTCGGCAAGTTGCTGATGCGCTGGTTGCTCGAGGTGACGATGGATCCTGCCGTGACCGCGGTCGCCGCAGTCACCGTGGTGTTGCCTTCGAACATGAGATTCGAGCGTGCGAGGTTCTCGCATGCGACCTTAGGTGAGTACACGCTAGCAGCTCGGACGGCAGCAGGAGCGGCGGGTACATTGGCGGTGTCGCATGCGGCCAGACTCAACAGGGCAGCAGAAGCGGTCAGTCCGCCCAAAAGTCGGCGCATGAAAGTATGGATTGGCATGTCACTCTCCCTGGCATCAGCCCATTCGATCCGGCGTGGGACCCGTGGTTCGGGCCAACTCGCCAGGTGGGCAAATAGCGAGCCCCAGTCTAGGCTGGGTCATGACAAGTGCCGACGCTCTTGGGGTGAAAACGAAAAGATCTTTCGCCCGGTTGGTCCAGTAAGTGATCGGTATGGAGCTCCTTCGCTCGCGCTCCCATCGAAAGGGCCATCGGTATTCCGAGGTTCCAGGAGCGTTCGGCGTTCGGCGTTCGGCGTTCGGCGTTCGGCGTTCGGCGTTCGGCATCGTGATCGCCCGTTCATACCGCGATGGGCGCGGATGGCTATCTCAGTCTGAGGTGCTTGAATTCGTAGAATGCTGCTTTTGGGAGAATCCAATGATTGCAATCAAGCCCACCGACTTGAATCGGCGTCTTGCAATGTCCGCGCCGATCCTGTTACCGACATTGCTGCCAGGCTATGGCCGCG
>CANHUQ010000152.1 GCA_947463885.1 Burkholderiales bacterium | reverse complement strand
GGCTCGATGCCATGGGCCACCGTGAGAATCGGCCAACCGGTTTCGGTCTGCCAGTAGTTGTCGATGATCGGTCTGCCCAGCCCCTCCGAGATCCAGCGCGAGGTGGGCTCATCAAGCGGCTCGCCTGCCAGAAAGAGCGCGCGCAGACTCGAGAGGTCGTAGCGGGACAGCCAGGCAGGGTCCTGCTTTTTGAGCACCCGAATAGCCGTAGGCGCCGAGAACATCACGGTCACCTTGTAGCGCTCGACGAGCTGCCACAAGATGCCGGCATCCGGGCGCAGCGGCGTGCCTTCGTACATGAGGGTCGCCATGCCACCGATCAGCGGGCCGTAGACGATGTACGAATGCCCGACAACCCAACCGATATCGCTCGTTGAGAAATAGGTCTCGCCGGGCCGCCCGCAAAAAATATGCTGCATCGAGGCGGCCAGCGCCACCGCATATCCACCCACATCACGCTGCACGCCCTTTGGTCGCCCCGTGGTCCCCGAGGTGTAAAGGATGTAGCTGATCTCATTGGATTCGAGCCAGGTCACCGGCACCTGAGCATCCAGATACTGCGTGCGCAGTGCCGCGTACTCCATGTCTCGGCCGGGCGTACGCGCAAATGAAACCAAGCCGCGATCGACCATCAGTACGTGCTGGGGCGGTTGATTCGACAGCCGGATCGCTTCATCGAGCAGCGGCTTGTAGGGGATCACCTTGCCTGCGCGTGAACCCGCATCGGCAGAAACGATGAGCTTGGGTGTGGCGTCGTCGATGCGGCTGGCCAGGCTCACCGAAGCGAACCCACCGAACACGACCGAATGAATCGCGCCGATGCGCGCGCAGGCCAGCATCGCAAACGTGGCCTCGGGAATCATCGGCATATAGATCAGGACACGATCGCCGCGACCTACACCCAGCGCCATCATTGAAGCGGCCATGCGCTGCACTTCGCGATGCAATTCGGCAAAGGAGTAGGTGCGCTCCTCGTTCGTCTCGGTGGACACGAAGATCAGTGCAGCGGCGTCGGCCTGCGTAGGCAGCCAGCGGTCCACCGCGTTGTGGCACAAGTTTGTGGTGCCGCCCATGAACCAGCGCGTCAAGGGCAAACGGCTGGTATCGAGTACCTGCTTGAACGGCGTTTGCCAGTCGATCAGTTCGGCTTGCTCAGCCCAAAAGCCGGCCGGGTCTTCGATCGATCGACGATACACGGTCTGATAGTCCACGCGCGCTCCCTCTCTGCTGATCTCGGTCAAGACCATCAGTATGCCGAGTCACGAGCAGGGCTGCCGTAAGCAGCCGCGCAGATCGGTCTGTCAGACCGACACGAGCAGACGCGCCGCCGGCCAGGGCAACTGGCATTCCCAGGCCCCCTCATAACCACTGGCTGCGCAGCGGATGGCCATGCCGGGCGACAAGGGAAGAACAGGCGCAGCCTGACCCAGTACTTGCAGGCACGCCAGAGGCTGCAACGGATCGATCGGCTGCAGGCAGACTTCGATGCGCGCGCCAATCGAGCCCGGAGCGGCTTCTCTGCCAGCCGCCAGCACGGCAAAGCGCAAGGCAAGCCGCAGCGCATGACTCGATGAACCGACTGCACACAGCCAGGCAGTCTGCGTAGCGTCCGAAAGCGGATCATTCAGATGCAGCGCGTCGGCGGCACGGATGCCTCGCCGCAAGCGGCCCGGCAGATCATCCACACCCTGTGCATGCAGCCGGAAGACGACCCCGGGGGTTTGCACCGAGGGACTCAAACGTCCAAAGACAGCGAGCAGCCAGTCATGCAGCGCCTGCTGCGCGTTGGCCGATTCAGCGCGAACGGGCGCATCCGTCAGGGTCTCATCAAGTGAGGCGGGGTCATCGGCGCCAGGTTGCATCACCGTGCTCAGCCATGCACGCAGCACAGCGGGGTCGTCACCCTTGAGGACAAAACGGTCGGCACCAAGCGCTTGAGCGCGGGAGCGCGCCTGCTCATCATTGGCGCCAGACAGGATGGCAAACGGCACATGCCGAATGCGCGGCACCATCGATCCACGGACCCGCTGCAGCAGCTGAAATCCGTCGATGCCGGGCATGCTCAGATCGCTCAGAACAGCCGTGATCGACTCATCCAGCAGCAGCATTTCCCACGCACGATCGCCCGAGTCCGTCTCACGCAGGCTGAATGCACCGCCCAGACTGCGACGCATGGAGGCCCGGACGAAACGGGAATCGTCGACCAGCAGCACAGCGCCTGCGTGGCCGATTGGCGCGTCCTGAGACACCGCAGCCATCCAGGCCAACGGGTTAGGAGTGATTCCGGAGGGCGCGTTCAATGGTTAATCCGGACCGATCAGCGCTTTTGACAGGGCCTCCATTCTCTCCTAGGCTCGCGCCTTATGAAAACGAAGATGTCACGGTGCATGAGCGCCCTGCTTCCAAGCCCTACGCCTGCGACCGCTTTGTTGCGCGCGTGCGGATCACTGACAAGGGCGCTCGCCATGGGCGGGGTGCTGTGCCTGACCGTGCCCGGTTCAGAAGCGGCCGCACAAACGACGATGGCGCGCACCATGGCGCAAGCTGCCGACGCCAGTGCAGAGGTCGTGTTGCGCGCGCTGTCTTTGCTCGGGGTGCCCTACCGCTATGGCGGCAATACACCGAACACCGGCCTGGACTGCAGCGGGCTCGTCAAGCTCGTTTTTCAGGAGACGGTTGGCGTGGCGCTGCCTCGGCGCAGCGATGACATGAGCCGATTCGGCCAGTCAGTGGGATGGTCCGACCTGCAGCCCGGCGACTTGGTGTTTTTCAACACCATGCGATTCTCCTTCTCGCACGTGGGCATCTATATCGGCGAGGGGAAGTTCGTCCATGCGCCTTCCAGCGGCAGCGTGGTGCGCGTCGAAGCCCTCAACAAAGACTACTGGGTGAAGCGATTCGATGGCGCGCGGCGCCTGGTCGCCAGCCCACCCGCCGCCCTTGCGAGCATTATCCCCGCCGGATCGGTCACATTCGAAGCGCTGCCCCAGCCGGGCGCTGTAGAGCCGTCGGTTGGCGCGGATGCCCCCGGGCGGATCGTCAGCCCCTGAGCGGTCCGCGTTGCTGCCAGCTCTTTGCTGTGGACTGATGGCAGCGAGCTGATCGCCACAAGCTGGTCACTTGTGACCTGATGGCTGCGGGGGCTGGCTGTGTTGAACCTGTGTTGAACCGCAGCGGGCCACGACGCATGCGTGAGCACTCCTGCTGAAGCAGCGCAGTCTGGCCCCGTGGCGGCCCGTGCCCCCGGCCCCGGGACGGCCCCTGCCCCCGCGACGAGCGATTCAAGCGGGCGCTCGAGTGCACAAGATCGCAGCGCTGTAGCCTCAAGCGGCAACTCTCTAGCTCAAGCGGCGACTCACTGGCGTGCCTGCCTTGGCCAAGCAACGCCCGCTCTTAATTGCGAATAATTCTTATTTACATTGCATCCCTGGCGGCCTACACTCGCCAGTCCGAGCTACCCGAAGGCTGATCCTGCGCCCCGACATGTTGAATCGCCTACTCACGTGCCTGCATCGCTTTACACGCATTGCCCGTCCAGGAGGAGTGCTGGTGGCCCTGCTAACCGCCAGCGCGATCGCCTTTGCACAGAGCTCAGCGCCAGTGTTGAACCTGTATTCAGCACGTCACTACCAGACTGATGAGGCGCTCTACAGCGATTTCACCCGCCAGACCGGCATACGCGTGAATCGGATCGAAGCCGGGGATGAGGCATTGCTCGAACGCATTCGCACGGAGGGCGCACAATCCCCGGCTGATGTCCTGCTGCTGGTGGATGCGTCCAGGCTGTGGCGCGCGCAAATCGACGGTCTGTTTCAACCCGTGCGCTCCAAGATATTGGATGCCCGCATCCCGGCACATCTGCGCGGAAAAGACGATGGCAAGGGTGCCGAGTGGTATGGCATTTCCACACGCGCCCGCGTCATGGTCTACAACCGAACCAAAGTCAGGCCGGAAGAGGTCCGCACGTATGAGGACTTGGCCAACCCGTCCCTCAAAGGTAAGGTCTGCTCCCGCTCGGGCACCTCGCCCTACATGCTGTCCTTGATTGGCGCCATGTCGGAGCATCTGGGTGAAGCAGGTGCTGAGCAATGGGCGCGCGGCGTCGTGGCGAACTTCGCTCGCACCCCTCGCGGCGGGGACACCGATCAGATCAAAGCGGTGGCCAGCGGCGAGTGCGGCGTCGCCCTCACCAACACGTATTACCTGGTCCGGATGATGCGTTCCGCAGCACCCGCCGACAAAGAAGCGGTGTCACGTATTGCCATGGTCTGGCCCAATCAGCAGACCTGGGGTACGCACATGAACATTTCGGGCGGTGGCGTGCTGAAACACGCACCGCATCGCGAGGCGGCTGTGCGGTTCCTGGAGTATCTGGCCAGTGACTCGGCACAGGCCTATCTGGCCGAAGGCAACAATGAATGGCCCGTGGTGGCAAGCGCCGTCCAACGCAACCCTGCCCTGGATGCGCTGGGCCCCTTCAAGGCCGACACGCTTGGTGTGGCGCAAGTCGGCCGCTCGCAGATCACGGCCTCACGCATCATCGACCGCGTGGGTTGGCGCTAAGCACCAGCCCGCGCCAACCGGCGACCTCAGGCTGCTGCGATCACCTTGATCTCGACCCGGTACTTGGGTGTAGCGAGCTTCGATTCGACCGTAGCGCGCGCCGGGGTATGACCTGCGGGCACCCAGGCATCCCACACAGCGTTCATGTCCTTGAACTCGCTGATATCTGCCAGAAAGATCTGGGCTGACAAGATTCGGGTCTTGTCGCTGCCGCACTCGGCCAGAAGGCGGTCGATGGCTGCCAGGATTTGGCGCGTTTGACCGGCGGTATCCTGGCTGGGGTCTTCGGCCACTTGGCCGGCAAGATAGATCGTTGAGTTGTGAACCACGGCCTCCGACATGCGGGGCCCTACATGGAAGCGCTTGATCGTCATGGCATGAACCAGGTCAGTAGAATCGTCATGGTATCAGCGGCAACCCCCAAAGGACTCCTCATGCTGAAAGGTAAACGGGCTCTGGTGACCGGATCCACCAGTGGCATCGGGCTGGGCATTGCCCATGCATTAGCCCGCCAGGGCTGCGACCTCGTGCTGAACGGCTTCGGTGATGCTGGCGCCATTGAAACATTACGTTCGGACATGGCGCGCACCTATGGTGTGGGCGTGCATTTCGGGCCTGCCGACCTGGCTCGGGTGAGCGATATCGAGACGCTGGCCGCGCAATGCCAAACGCTGGGCGGGGTGGATATTCTCGTCAACAACGCGGGGATTCAGCACACCTCCCCGGTTGAGAGCTTTCCGCCCGAACGCTGGGACGCAGTCATCGCTTTGAATCTGAGTGCTGCATTTCATACCACCCGCCTTTTGCTGCCCGGGATGAAAGCGCGCAACTGGGGACGGATCGTCAATATTGCCTCGACCCATGGACTGGTGGCCTCGGTTGAGAAAGCCGCCTATGTGGCGGCCAAGCACGGCATCATCGGTCTGACCAAAGTGGTGGCACTGGAAACCGCCCAGACCGGCATCACCTGCAATGCGATCTGCCCGGGCTGGGTTCTGACACCACTGGTGCAAAAGCAGATTGATGCGCGGGTGGCCGCACGAGGCATTTCGCCGGAGCAGGCCAAGGATGAACTGGTGGGCGAAAAGCAGCCCTCGCGCGAATTTGTCACGCCGGACCAACTGGGCGCGCTCGCCGCGTTTTTGTGCTCGGACGCGGCCAATCAGGTGCGCGGCGCCGCCTGGACCATGGACGGCGGGTGGACGGCGCAATAGCGCCGCGCAGGCGTTGACCCGAGGGGCGCTCATGATGCGGCGTCGACACGCCAGTACCGTGCTGGGGTGAGTCGACTGCGCGTCCAGTGCAGCGTCCCGTCGGGCGCGACGCGCAACAGGATGGCGCCATGGTGGTCACTACGCAGCACATTGATACCTCGATCGAGATAGCGCTGCATCACCACCGGATGCGGATGCCCGAAGCGACTGCGATAGGCCACCTGGACGATCGCGGCACGCGGCGCCACGGCATCGATGAACCCGTCGGTCGATGATGTGCGACTCCCGTGATGTGGCACCAGCAGCACATCGGCCCTGAGCGCCTCAGCGCCAAATAGCGTCACCAGACGCCGCTCCTGCGCCGCCTCGATGTCACCCGCCAACAAAAGCGTGACCCCGGCCGCCTGCACCTGAAGCACACAACTGAGGGCGTTGGTGGGGGACCCCCTGGCAGGCTCGGGTGGATCGGCAGGATGCAGAAACCTGAAACGCACCCCTTCCCATTCCCACTGCTCACCGCGCCGACAGGGCAAGCTATGACGTGCACCAGCCAGGATGGCGTGCTGCGGGGGCAGTGAACTGGCGACCCAATCGGGCGTCATCTCCCGGATCAGCGTGGCCGCGCCACCGGAATGATCGTTGTCCAGGTGAGAAATGATCAGCGCATCGATGTGATGCACGCCCTGTCTGCGCAGCCAGGGGACGATGACCCGCGACGCCGCATCGGACTGCGGCCCCTGCGAAGGGCCGGCATCGAAGACCAGTACACGCGATCCGGCTTGCAGCACCACGGCCGTGCCCTGGCCCACATCCAGGGCAGCCAGCCGCACTTCGCCTGCGCCCGGTCGATCGAGCGGACTGCACAGTAAAGGCAGCAACGCCAAGGCGCCCATTGCGCGCCGTGGCACGCCAGAGGGCGCCAGTAACAGCACACAGCCTGCCACCCCGATCAGCAATGCGGCCCACTGCGGAGGCGTCAGCCAGATCACGGCGCCTGGCCAGCGCGCCATGTGCTCGAGCGCCCACAGCAACCACGCGGTGAGCTGCAGAGCAGGCCAGAGCACCCAGCCAGCGGCCTCGGGCCAGAACGGCGCCAGCGCGCCGCCTGCCAAGGCAAGCGGTGTGATCACGATGCTGACCAGGGGAATGGCCACCGCGTTGGCTATCGGGCCCACGATCGAGACCGCGCCGAAGAACAGCGCCCCCAACGGAATCAGCGCAATGGTGGCCGCCCATTGCGTGCGCAGTGCCCCGTCAATCAATCGGCGCGCAGAGGAAAGGTGAAATGACTGAGCGGCACAGGCCCAGACAATGGCCAACACGGCGCCAAACGACAACCAGAACCCCGCCGCCAGCGGCGCCCAGGGATCAAGACAGGTGATCAGCGCGCCAGCCACGCCCACCGCTGCGAGGATGGATGCCAGTCGTCCGGTTGCGAGCAGCAGCGCCGCGACAGTCAGCATGAAGCAGGTGCGCTGCGCGGGAATGCCCCACCCGGCAATCAGGGCGTAAGCCCAGGCCACACCGACCGCGAAGAGCAGTCGCACCATGGTCACCGGCGCACGCAGCGGCAAGCCGGCACGCACGGCCACACGACTGCGCCACAGGCGCCCTGCCATGCTGCCACCCAGGCCGGCCAGCATGGTGATGTGCAGCCCTGAAATGGACATCAGGTGCCCCACTCCGGTCTGATTGAAGACCGACCACAAGGCTGGGCTGATGGCGGCCTGATCACCGATGGACAATGCCGCCAGCACGCCAGCCTCACGCTGCAGGCTGGGATCGATCGCAGCCGGCAGCGCACGGCGCACAAGATGTCTGAAACGCTCTGCAGCCAGCAACACGCCGAACACCTGCGCATCAAGGCGCTCTGCGCTGCGCACACTGCCGACCGCAGCAACGCCTTCCTGCAGCCAGCGCAATTCGCGATCGAATGCGCCAGGGTTATGTGGAGCATGCGGGCGCTTCAGGCGCACCGTGAATCGCCATCGCTCGCCTGGCACGACCACTGCAGATGGCGATACTTGCTCAGCGCGCCGCCCGCCCCCCCAGTTGAGCTGGACCCGGCCGCGCATCGCACAGCCCGGCTCGCAGGATTCGACTTGAAAGCCGAATTGCACACCGTAAAGCCCGCTGACGGGCAAAGCGTCAACCACCCCCGTGAGCTGAAGTTCGATGCCTTCCAGCTCGGCTGGAAGGCGGTCGGCAAGCCTGCTCTGCGCCACCGATGCGGCCCAGGACCAGGCTGTCAGCGCGACACAGGCGAGCACACAGCCTGCGGCGAGCGCGGGCCTGGCAGCGCGATGCAAGACCAACCCGGCCCACGCCAGGACAAACGCTGCGCAGCATGCAGCCACGCGCCAGGCCGCCTGTGGCAGTTGGGCCTGGGCGTGCACACACAGCACCGAGACCACGATGCACGCGGGGAGACACAGCACGGGACGAAGGCGCATGACGGGTTTAAGGTAACCCGCTGATTGGCTGGCCCTCAGGCCAATCAGCCTAAGCCTGATGGCTGATGGCTGATGGCTGATGGCTGACAGCGCGAGAATACGAGGTGCCCGCACAGATCGGACCAGATCGCACCAGAGTCGATGCACTCGCCCTCAGGGCGCCAGACGATTCACCTGCCGCCGTACGCAGCGCCACACCTCATTGCAGCCGCGGCAACACCCTGCGGGCATTGACCTCCGTCTGCAGAATCACCTGATCCAGAGGCACTTGGCGCAGCTGGGCGAACACCTCGGCAATGGGTGCAAGCTCTTCCGGCGCATTACGCGCGCGCCACCGCCAGGCTGGCGCAATATCAGGCGCATCCGTCTCCAGCACATAGGCTGACGCGTCAAAACCAGCGGCCAACCGACGAATCTGCAGCGCGCGCTCGAACGTCATGGCGCCACCGAAACCCAGCACAAAGCCCAGCTCAATGAACTGACCCGCCTGCTGTGCACTGCCGTTGAATGCATGGGCAATGCCACCGCGCACCCCCATGCGGCGCAGATGCTTGAGGACGATATCCTGGGCACGGCGTACATGCAGGATGACCGGCAGATCGAAGTCACGGGCAATGCGCAACTGCTCGACGAAGAAGCGTTCATGACGCGCCGGATCCTGCACGGGAACAAACCGATCCAGGCCGATCTCGCCCACGCCAACAAACGCTGGCTCAGCCATGGCGGCAGCGACCGCTGTGCGCAGTGCAAGAAGGTCGTCGTCATGCGCACGATCGACACACAGTGGATGGATCCCCAGCGCAAAGCGTACCGAGTCGTGTCGTTGAGCCAGCGCATGGACCGCAGCAAAATTGCCCCGCTCCACCGCGGGCACCACGATGCGTGACACGCCTGCGTGCACAGCCCGCTGCACCACCGCGTCGCGATCTTCATCGAACTCGGC
>CANHUQ010000151.1 GCA_947463885.1 Burkholderiales bacterium | reverse complement strand
GATCGCAGCACGTCCTTTTCTGCGCCCATGGTGCGCAGCGAATACGATTTTCTGGCCGAGGTGAAACCTCCGGGCGAAGTCATGTGCCGTATCACCGTGGTGAGAGTGGGTCGTGCCAGCATGGAACACGCGGTGGAGATGTGGGACATGCAGCCCCACGGGCGCGATACGCCGGTGCTGGTGGGTCGCGGTAAGGTCATCCATGCCTGCATCGATCGGGCCACGCGGCGCGCCATGCCCTGGCCGCAAGAGGTCGTCGCGCGATGCTGGGATGAGCCGCCGAGCGGGGCGGGTCCAGGCTGAGGGCGGCCTTTCGGCGAGGTCCGAGCAATTCGTTGACTCGCTTCGTACGCATGTTTAAACTTAGTATAAACGCGGACCTTTCTGCTACCTCAACCCAATGGACGCCCCATGGCTGAAGTAATCCTCGACATCAAGCAATGGGGCAACAGCCTGGGCGTTCGGCTGCCGGCGGCTATTGCCCGAGAGGCACACCTGCACCTGGATCAGCGGGTGCGCATGACGGTGCAAGGCGGTCAAGTGATCATTGCACCCGCGCCGGACGGCACGCCCACCCTGGAGCAGCGTCTGGCCCGATTCGACCCTGCCCGGCATGGTGGAGAGGTGATGACTGACACGGGCAGAGTGGGTGCAGAGCGTTGGTAGCGTCGGCGCCTCATGCACGTCCGGCACGTCCTGCGCGCAGTCTGTGGGTGCCGAAGCGCCAGGAAGTGATTTGGATCGACTGCAATCCTCAGGTCGGACGCGAGATGCGGGACATCCATCCATTTCTGGTCTTGTCGCCGCTGGCATTTAACGATCGCACCTCACTCGTGATCGGTTTGCCGATGAGCACTGCGCCTTACAACGCTGACCACCCGTTCGCAGTGTTGGCAGGCGCCGCCACAGGGCGAAAGGCCGGTGTGCCAAGCTATGTGCTGTGCCATCAGCCCAAGTCGTTTGACTGGCGCGTGCGAGGTGGTAAGGCACACCCAATGGGTATGCTGCCCGCCCCCGTCTTCAGACAGGTCTGCGAGGGCCTGAACCAGATCATTCAGTTGAGCGCCTGACCCCACACAAGGAGACCCGCATGTACCTGACTCAGGCCCTGCACCGCGCGGTGCAGCAGCACCCCGATCGCATCGCCAGCATTTTTGGTACGCGCCGGCGCAGCTTCGCCGAGTTTGCCGATCGCGTCGCGCGGCTGGCGGGCGCCCTGCAGCGCCTGGGTATGAAGCCGGGCGACCGGGTCGCCATGCTGGCCATGAACTCCGACCGCTATCTGGAATACCAGATGGCCGTGCCCTGGGCGGGCGGCGTGCTCAACCCCTGCAACGTGCGCTGGTCGGTCGCGGAAATTGCGTATTCGTTGAACGACTCAGGCTCGACCATCCTGCTGGTGGATGATCACTTCCTGTCGATGGTGCCGCAGCTGCGCACCGATACAGTCAGCCTGCGCGAAGTGATCCACTGCGGCGACGGCACGGCGCCCACCGGTACGCACAGCTACGAGCAGCTGATTGCTGCAGCCTCGCCGGTGCCGGATACCATCCGACGCGGTGACGATCTGGCCGGCATCTTCTACACCGGCGGCACCACCGGCTTTCCCAAAGGCGTGATGCTCAGTCACACCAACATGATGAGCTCGGGTCTGGCCATGCGCGCCGATGGTCTGGCGCAACCGGATGGCGTGTACCTGCATGCAGCACCCATGTTTCATCTGGCCGACATGGGCGTGGCCATGCCGCACTGGATCGAGGGCAACACCCACGCGATCGTGGCTGCGTTCAACCCCGAAACGGTGCTCGATGTGATGGCCCGCGACCGCGTCACGCATGTGCTGCTGGTGCCGACTATGGTGCAGATGCTGGTGGATCATCCTGCCATGCAGCAGCCGCGCGACCTCTCTGCCCTGCACACCATTGCCTATGGCGCCTCGCCCATGTCCGAGGCCGTGGTCGAGCGCGCCATGAAAGCGCTGCCCGGCGTGGGCTTCATCCAGGCCTATGGCATGACCGAACTGTCCCCGCTGGCCACACTCAACCCGGCCTGGTACCACACCGCAGAAGGCCGCAAGGCCGGCAAACTGCGCTCGGCAGGTCGTGCGAGCCACTGCACCGAAGTGAAGATCGTCGACGCCCAAGGCACTGAGGTGCCGCGCGGCACCGTGGGCGAAGTGATCGTGCGCGGACCCAACGTCATGCAGGGCTACTGGAACAAGCCCGAGCAAACCGCCGCCGCACTGAAGAACGGCTGGATGCACACCGGCGACGGCGCCTACATGGATGAAGACGGCTTCATCTTCATCGCGGACCGGCTGAAGGACATGATCATCAGCGGTGGCGAGAACATCTATTCCGCGGAAGTGGAAAACGCACTGGCCCAGCATCCGGCGGTGGCCGCGTGTGCGGTCATCGGCATCCCCAGCGACCAATGGGGTGAGTCAGTGCATGCGGTCGTGGTGCTCAAGCCCGATGTCAAACCCGAGGCGAGCGAGTTGATCGACCACTGCAAGGCGCTGATCGCCGGCTACAAATGCCCGCGCAGTGTGGAGTTTGTGGCAGCGCTGCCCCTGTCGGGCGCAGGCAAAGTGCTCAAGACCACGCTGCGTGAGCCGTTCTGGAAGGGGCGCACGCGCAACGTGGCCTGATCACGACCGGTGATAAGCCCGGGGCGCCGACGCACCGGGCTCTGACTGGCTCAGACAGGCCGATTAAACGCCGACCACGCCCTTGCCGTCGTCGCGCGCTCCGCCTTGCAGGTGCACGCTGCAGCCCACCAGGCTAACCAGGTGAGGCGGCTCGGCGCTCATGATGGTGACCGAGGTATTGGCCAGTTGCTCGGGGTAGGTCATGCCTTCGGGAAAGCGGGTGTGGCCCATCAGGAAGTGGCGGATGAACAAACCGTGTGAGACCACGGCAAGGTCACCGCCGGCCCGGGCCCGCTGTTCGATGATCCACTGATAGGCCTGCGCAATCCGCGCACGAAACTGCTCCATCGATTCGCCGTTGGGCGGGCCTTCATCGGCATGGATCGGGTCGTAGCCCAAGTCGTCGAAACGCCGGCCGCGCAGGTCGCCGAAATTGCGCTCGCCCAGCAGCGGCGACGCGATGACCGGAATGCCCGTGGCCTGCGAGATGGCCTGCGCGGTCTGATAAGCACGGGCCATGTCGCTGCTCACAATGGCGGCGGGCGGGCGAGCGGCAAAACGGCGGCCCACAGCCAGCGCCTGCTCGCGACCCCGTGCACCCAGCGGGGTGTCGGGAAACTGCAGCGTCCGCGCGGCGTTCAGTTCAGTCTCGCCGTGGCGAATGAGCATCAGGGTCATGGTGGGCTTCTCTGAGAGGGGGGAACCCTTGCAGGCTACACTCGGTTTGTGACGCGCGGGACGATGCGCGGTGTCGATACACAACATCCTGAAAGGAGACTGACGTGGCGATCTACGAATTGCGCACCTATGACATCACCGTAGGCAAAATGGCCGAGGTGGTGCAGCTTTACAAGACTGAAGGCTGGCCCGCGCTGCAAAAGCATCCGCAGCGGCTCGTGGGCTACTTCACCGGCGACATCGGCGCGCTCAATCAGCTGGTGCACCTGTGGAAGTTCAATGATGACGCAGACCGGCGTGCCTTCTGGGCCAGCGTCTTCGGCGACCCGGAATTCATGGCCTTCGCGGCCAAGCTGCGCCCGCTGATCAAACATCAGGAGAACAAGCTGATGATGGCCGCGCCCTGGGGCACGGCACCCTGATCACGCCATCTCGACCGTAGGCTGCATGCCCGGCACCACGATGCCGCCACGATCACCTACGGTCAGGCTGCCATAGCGCTGCGCGAACACCGGCGGCAGAGCCCGCGCACCCGGCACCGCCAGCCACAACCGCAGCAGATAGCGCCGCTGCGCAGGATCGGACCAGTCCTCGAACGCCGTCCGGTCATGCAGCATCGTGTGGTTGTGCACGAACTGCATGTCGCCCTCGTCCAGCCGCATGGAAAAATGCAAGGCAGGATCGTTGGTCAGGGCATCGAACAGGTCCAGTGCCTCGATCTGTTGCGCACTCAGGCGCGGCGCCTCGGGCAGGCGCTGCGAGCTGTCCACGTACTGACGCTGATAGAGCGCGGTGAGGTGCCCCTGGTACCAGTTGAGGACGGGGATCTCGAACCAGGGCTTCATGCCGGCCGGAATCTCCCCGCGCCGATCGGTGGGGACTGGCTCAAACAGCACGGCGGCCAGATCGGGGCGACGCCTGCGCATCTCGTTGTACAGCGTGCTGGAACTCACCAGCAGCGAGTCGCCGCCTGAGCGCGCCGGGCGCAGGCACAACAGCCCGACCACGTCGCACGAGTCGGTGTGAAAGGTCTGCCGCTCGTGGGTCTGATAGATGCGCACATTGGGGTCGGTGCTGGCCAGACCCACATCACGCACATGACCCAACAGATGGCCTTTGGCGTTTTGCGAACGCGCAAGACCCAGGTGAGCCCCCAACCCGATGAACGCCAGGGCACTGTCTGCGTGCGACCACTGGCGCACCGGCATGCCCTTCATCAGGATGAACCCTCGCCCGTCGATGAGTTCGCTACGAATGGTCTGCAGGCGGGCGGCCAGTTGGGGCAGGGGAAAATCAGCGGCCTTGAGCGGCGCAGGGCCCTGGTCGGGCCGTGCCTTCCAGGCATCGAGCGCCGAACGGATTTCCGCGACATCGCTTGCAGAGAGTTGCACGATCCAGTCGGTGCGCCCCGAAACATCCGGGCCATACCAGGCGGCCGGGCCAGTCTGCAGCGGTGGAAGGTCTTCGATTCTCAACATGTTCTCCTGATGGGGGTGTCGTGCGCCCGGAGGGGTGCGTGCCCTGCGCGGGCGATCATGCGCCGAAGCACGGGTCGATGGGGCGCACAGGTGGCTGGCGCGCCTCGAGTACGTGCGCCGCGTCGAGCAGCAAGTCTTCACGAAAGCGCGGGCCGATGAGCTGAACACCGACCGGCAGGCCATTGACCCGCCCCATGGGTGCGCACACGGCAGGCAGGCCCAGCACCGGCACTGCAAATTGCGGAGCCTGTGCGGCGATGATGCGGTCCATGCCGGCGAACGATTCCACGTCCAGGCCCCAGGCGAAGGGCGGCTCTGCGCTCAAGGGACCCAGCACCAGCGGGTAGTTCTGCAGGAACAGGTTCCAGTGGCGAATGAGCGTGCTGCGCCGCGCGAGCGCCATGAAATAGGCCTCGGTATCCAAAACGGGCGTGTGCCGGGTCATGCCGGCATACGCGCGCTGGATACCCTCATCGCCCAGCCGTTCCACCAGCGGGCCCATGGTGACACGCGACTCGGTATCGGCGATGAGTGGCCACAGTGCCGCAGCCGCCGCCATGTCGGGTGGCTCGACGCGCTCGACGGCATAGCCTGCGTCCGACAACCATGCTGCGGCGCGCTCGATCGCCGCCACGATCTCCGGATGCACCGCCACACCGGCCATCGTGGTGCTGACCGCCACGCGCAGCGGGCGGGCATCGGCAGGCCATTCAAGCGGGGCGGGTACCCACCAGGGGTCGCGCGGGTCACCCGATGACATGGCTTGAAGCGCCAGTCGCACATCCTGCACGGTGCGGGCCAGTGGGCCCTGCACGGACATCATCGACATGCCGGGCGGGCGCTCGGCCGTGGCCGAGGGCAGAAAGTTGGGCACGCGCCCGAAGGATGGGCGCAGACCGACCAGGCCAGTGCAATAGGCCGGATAACGCACCGAGCCTGCAATGTCATTGCCATGCGCAATCGGGCCCATACCCGAGGCCACGGCACTGGAGGCACCCCCACTGGAGCCCCCCGGCGTGTGATCGCGCGACCACGGGTTGAGCGTGCGGCCGTGCAGATCGTTTTCAGTGAACCAGCGGAAAGAAAAAGCCGGTGTATTGGTACGCCCAAAAAGGACGGCACCCGCAGCCTTCAAATTGGCCACCACCGGACTGTCTTCGGTGGCGATCAGATCTTTGAGCGCCACGATGCCGTTGGTGGTGGCGCAGCCGATCTGATCGACATTCACCTTGGTGGTGACAGGCACGCCGTGCAGCACGCCCAAGGCTTCGCCGCGCGCGACCGCGCGATCAGCCGCATCGGCCTGAGCGAGCGCGCTGTCATGCAGGACATGAACCACTGCATTGAGTACGGGATTGACCTGTGCGACGCGCTCAAGACACGAAGCGGTGGCTTCGCGACTGGAGATCAGACCCGTGCGGATGCCCTGCGCAAGCTCGGCCGCCGACCACTGCCACAGTGGCGCGGCGGATGCGCTGGAATGCGAAGGGGTAACAGGCTGGTCTGGATGCATCAGGCGACTCCGGCGGTGGGTGCATGCAGGCATCGGCGCGCGCGGTCCTGCGGCAGGGCCACGAGCCTACACTGCGTACCGCACCGTCGAGTGGCTGCGCTCTGTTCTGCGAAACGATAGACTGCGGCTGAATCGGCGGCGCAGACCGTCGCGCGCCCTGCACACAGACCCCGACCGACTGCCGGAGACAATATGGCCATCAGCATTCCCATTGAACTGGGCTACGAGTTTTCAGTGAAATCACCGGCCAAAAAAGTCTTTGCCGTGCTCTCGGATGTGCCGGCGTCGGTGAGCCACTTTCCGAAGGTCGACAAGCTGGTCGATGAAGGCCAGGGCGTGTATCGCTGGGAGATGCAAAAGATCGGCGTGGGTCAGGTCACACTGCAAACCGTCTATGCCTGCAAATACGTGTCGGACGCAGCCAAGGGCACCGTGGTGTGGTCGCCAGTCAAGGGCGTGGGCAATGCGCAGGTCTCGGGGAGCTGGACCGTGGCCGACGGCAAGGGTAAATCCGATGTCGTGCTCTCACTCAAAGGCACCGTAGACGTGCCGCTGCCCGGCCTGATGAAGGGCATCGTGACGCCGCTGGTCAAATCTGAATTCGAAGGCTTGGTCGACCAGTATGTCGACAACCTGGTCGCGCATTTCGGCGGCGAAGCCTGAACCCATTTCTGAACCCATTTTTCCGAAGTCCCTTCCAGATGGAGCAGCTGTGATTCGTTTTTCAACATGCCTCAAGGTGATCGCTTCAGCGATCGTGGCCCTCGCACCGCTTTCAGGCGCCATGGCGCAACAGGCCTGGCCCACACGGCCGGTCAAGCTCATCGTGCCTTATCCGCCGGGCGGGCAGACCGACATCGTGTCGCGCTATCTGGCTGAAAAACTCACCCCCGTGCTGGGCCAGCCGGTGATCGTTGAAAACCGCGTGGGCGCCAACGGCATCGTGGGGATCACGGCCACCAAGCAATCCCCTCCTGATGGCTACTCCTTCGTGTACATCAACTCGTCGAACTACTGCATCAACATGTTCGCGTACACGAAGCTGCCCTACAGCCAGGACGACTTCGAGCCTGTCACGCAACTGGGCGAAGCGGCGCTGGGGCTGGTGGTGGCATCCAACCTGGGCATCAAAACCCTGCCCGAGTACATCGCCTACGTGAAGAAAAATCCGGGCAAGACCACCTACGGTTCATTCGGCATTGGCAGCTCCTCGCACCTGTACGCAGAGACCTTCACGCAGTTGAACAAGCTCGACACCGTGCACGTGGCCTATAAGGGCGCAGGCCCCGCCATTCAGGACGTGATGGCCGGCATGGCCACCATGGGGGTGCACGACTTCGCCACCACCGGGCCGTTCATCAACGGCGGGCGTCTGACCTTGCTGGCGGTCACTGGGACCAAGCGTTGGCCCACCTTCCCCGATGCCCCCACCTTTGCCGAGCAAGGCTTTCCCGCGCTGGATCTAGTGGGCTGGAATGGCATCGTCACGCCGAAGGGCACGCCGCAGGCGATCGTCGATCGCATGAGTCTGGAAATCCAGAAAATCATTCAGTCACCCGAGGGCAAGAAGCGCATCCTGGAGCTCGGGCTGCTGCCTACAGGCACCACGGCTAAGGAGTTCGTCAACATCGTGAAAAAGGACACGCCGCGCTGGGGCGAGGTGTTCAAGGCTTCGGGCGTCAAGCCGGAGTAGGAGCGTTCCATGGATGTCCTTGCCGCTGCCGAGCGGATTACCCCCACCCTGCGTGCCCGCGCTGACGAAATCGAAAGCGCACGCCGGCTGCCTGCAGACCTGGCGCAACAGTTCGCGCAGGCCGGCTTTTTCCGGATGGTGGTGCCCCGCGAGATAGGCGGGCTCGAGCTGCCGCCCGAGACGCTGATGGGCACGATCGAGGCGGTGGCCCGTGCCGACGCATCCAGCGGCTGGTGCGTGATGATCGGCGCCACCTCGGGCATGTCGGCCGCCTACCTGGAACCGACTGTCGCCCGCGAAATTTATGGCGACCCGCTGGTCATCACCGGTGGTTCCAATACCCCCACCGGCCGCGCGACACCTGAAGGCGACGGGTATCGGCTGAGTGGCCGCTGGCCCTGGGTCAGTGGTGGAGCCAACTGCCGCTGGCTCAAGGGCATTTCGGTGGTGATGGAAGATGGCAAACCGCGGTTGCTGCCCAATGGCTCACCCGACGCGCGGATGATGGTGTTCCCAGCCAGCCAGGCCACCCTCATCGATACCTGGCAGGTGTCGGGCATGAACGGCAGCGGCAGCGGCGACATGGAAGTCTCCAACATCCCGGTGCCGCAGGCCTTCACCTACTCGCTGGTTACCGGCAAGCCCTATGCCACCGGAGCGCTCTATCAGTTCCCGGCCTTTGGCCTGCTGGCGATGGGCATTGGCGCGGTGGCGCTGGGCAACGCCCGGGCTGCGATCGACGATCTGGTGGAACTGGCGGGCGCCAAGAAGCCCCAGGGCTCTCGGCGCACCCTGGCTGAGCGCAGTGCGGCGCAAAGTGAGCTCGCTCAGGCTGAGGCCATCTTGCGATCGGCTCGCGCCTTTTACTACGAAGCCATCGGCGATGCCTGGCGCAAAGCGCAGCAGGGCGATGCGATCGGGACCGAAGACCGTGCCCTGTTGCGCCTGGCGGCGACCCATGCCACCCGCAGCAGTGCCGATGTGGTGCGCAGGATGTTCGAACTCGGTGGCGGCTCGGTGGTGTATGCCTCGCACCCGCTGCAGCGGCGGTTTCGCGATGCCTACACCGCCACCCAGCACATGATGATCGCGCCGCCCAGCTGGGAGCTGGCCGGGCGGGTGCTGATGGGGCTGCCAACCGACGCGAGCATGCTGTAAGGGTCCAGGCGATGCACGACACGCTTTCGCATCGTCTGCGCGCTGCAGCCG
>CANHUQ010000150.1 GCA_947463885.1 Burkholderiales bacterium | reverse complement strand
GGTGCGTTCTCACAAGCCTTCGTACCCATTTTGGCCGGAGTGCGCGAAACCAGGGGCGGCGGCCCGGCGATGCACACCCTGATCGACCATGTGGCCACCGCCCTATTCTGGGCGCTGATGGTGGTCTCTGCATTGGGGGTGGTGGGGGCACCGGTGCTGGTCTGGCTGATGGCCTCTGGTCTGCAGCAGGAGCCCGCGGCCTTTGATGCCGCCGTGGGCATGACCCGCTGGATGGCACCCTACATTCTGCTGATCTCGATGGTGGCGCTGTCGGCCGGCATTCTGAACACCTGGCGCCGGTTTGCGGTGCCGGCCTTCACACCGGTGCTGCTCAATCTGGCCTTTATCGCTGCCGCGCTGCTGCTGTCCCCCTACTTCGATCCGCCGGTGTACGCGCTGGCTGCAGGCGTGATGATCGGGGGGGTGGCCCAACTCGCCCTGCAGGTGCCGGCCCTGCTGCGAATCGGCATGCTCCCCAAACTGGGCGGCAATCTGCGGCAGGCACTGGCCGATGCACAAGTGCGCCGCATCCTGAGTCTGATGGGACCGGCACTGCTGTCGGTCTCGGTGGCGCAGATCAGTCTGATCGTCAACACGCACATCGCCTCTCGACTGGCCACAGGCAGTGTGTCCTGGGTGTCCTTTGCCGACCGCCTCATGGAGTTCCCCACGGCCATGCTCGGTGTGGCGCTGGGCACGGTGCTGCTGCCCAGCCTGTCGCGGGCCAATGCGGCCCGACGCATGGATGAGTACAGCGACCTGCTTGACTGGGGGCTACGCTGGTGTGCCCTGCTGGCGCTGCCCTGCATGGTGGGGCTGGCGGTCATGGCGCAGCCGCTCACCGCGCTGCTCTTTCACTATGGGCGCTTCGATGACCAGGACCTGCTCATGACCGCGCGCGCCGTCATGGCTTACTCGGTTGGTCTGTTCGGTCTGATCGCCATCAAGATCCTGGCGCCCGGCTTTTATGCGCGTGAAGACGTGCGCACGCCCTTGCGCATTGCGCTGCTGGTGCTGGTGTTCACCCAATTGCTCAACCTGGGACTCGTTCCGCTCTTCGGACATGCTGGGCTGGCGCTGTCGATTGCGTTGGGCGCGCTGGTCAATGCAGGGCTGCTTTACGTGGGGCTGGTGCGCAAGCGCATCTATCGCCCCCGCCCGGGGTGGCTGCGCTTCGTTGGGCAGCTGCTGGTGGCACTGGGGGCCATGCTGGCGCTGCTGCTGTGGGCCGTGCCGCAGGTCGATTGGGTGGCGCTGCGCGCGCAGCCCTGGCTGCGCATGGCACTCACGCTGGGGTTGGTGGCAACCGCCGCAGCCCTGTATCTGGGCATTCTCTTTGCGCTGGGGCTGCGCCCGCGCCACTTTATTCGCCGCACTGCATAGGACATCGCATGAGCCAGTCATCCCCCGTCGCTTCGGGCGCACACACGGTGCCTGCACCGCGCATCGTATTCGTGGGCGCAGGCAACATGGCCGGCGCGCTGATGGGCGGGCTGATTGCGCGCGGGGCGCCGCCCGCATCGCTCAGCGCCATCGACCCTTCGGCCGAGCAGCGGGCAGCCGTGCACGCGCGCTTAGGCGTGCGTACCTTCGCTGCGCCGGATGCGTCCAACCTGGATGCCGATGTCATCGTTCTGGCGGTCAAACCACAGCACATGAAGGACGCGATCGGGGCCATGGACGGTCTGATCGGCACGCCGCTGCTGATCTCCGTGGCAGCCGGCGTGCGGGCCGCCGACCTCTCACGGTGGCTGGGCGGGTATCGACGCATCGTGCGCACCATGCCCAATACCCCGGCCCTGCTTGGCCTGGGTGCCACCGGCCTGGCGCAATTGCCCGGCGGCGATGCAGGCGACCGTCTGCTTGCCGAATCGATCCTGTCGGCGGTTGGCCAGGTGGTGTGGGTGGACGATGAATCGCAGCTGGACGCCGTGACCGCACTCAGCGGCAGCGGGCCCGCGTACGTGTTTCGCATGATCGAGGCCATGACCGAGGGCGGTATGGCACTGGGCCTGAGTGCGGATCAGTCTCGGATGCTGGCCTTGCAAACCATGCTGGGCGCGGCCACTCTGGCTGCCCAGTCAGACGAGCCCGCCTCGGTGTTGCGTGAACGGGTGACATCCAAGGGCGGCACCACGGCCGCGGCTCTGGCGGTGATGGAATCGCGCAATTTGTCCGGGCTGATGACAGACGCGATGGCCGCCGCTCAGAAACGCTCGCAGGAGCTGGGGGATGAATTCGGGCGATGAATTCGGGCGATGAATTCGGGCGATGAATTCGGAAGATCCAATCGCGACGCAGCGGGCAGTGAACGAAGGCGGTCGCCCTTAGCCCCATGCGAAGTCGATGGCTAACCCGGCGAAGACGGCTGCGCCAAACCAGGTGTTGTGATTGAAAGCCCGAAAGCACCCGGCCCGGCTGCGATCGCGGATGAGGCTCCAGTGGTAGAGCGCAATGCCCGTGGCCGCGAGCAACCCGATGTAATACGCCAGGCCGCGTGACGCGAGATGGCCTGCCAGCGCCAGCAGAGCGATGGTGGCCGCATAAGACAGCATGACCGCGGCCACATCGAAGCGACCGAACGTGATGGCCGATGTGCGAATACCGATCTTCAGGTCGTCTTCACGATCGACCATGGCGTATTCGGTGTCGTAGGCAATCGCCCAGAAAATATTGGCCGCGAGCAAGATCCAGGCAACCGGTGGCAGCGTGTTTGACAATGCTGCAAAGGCCATCGGAATGCCGAACCCGAAGGCGATGCCGAGATAAGCCTGGGGCAGCGCAAAGAAGCGCTTGGTGAACGGGTAGCTTGCGGCAAGAAAGGCCGCGATGCCGGCCATGGCCCAGGTCAGGCGGTTCATGGGCAGCACAAGCATCAGCGCCACCAGCGACAGCCCCACAAACAACCACAGGGCCTCGGCAGGGCGAATCAACCCGGCCGTGAGTGGACGGTCTGCCGTGCGCTGCACATGGCGATCGAAATCTCGATCAGCCCAATCGTTGATGGCACAGCCGGCCGAGCGCATCAGCAAAGTACCCAGGCAAAACGCAAAGAGCTCGTAAGCAGGTGGCATGCCCTGCGCAGCGAACCACAGCGCCCACAAGGTGGGCCACAACAGCAGCAGCGTGCCAATGGGGCGATGCAGCCGCAACAGCCGCGCATAAAGCAGCCAACGCGGCGGAGCCCCTGCCGGTGCAGCGGTGTTCACTGGCCAGATTTGGCGCTGGGCGCAGCCGTTTGGTCCGATGCCCTGGGTGAGACCTTGGGCGTTTCAGCAGCGGCTTCAGAGGGTCTGCGCGGCGTCTTGCCGGAGTCCGACGTTGGCGCGGATGAGCTGGGCGCATTCGATTTTGGGACCGGCTGCACGAGAGGCCGACCGGCATCGGGTCTGGCTGCGGAGCCAGAGGCATCAGCTGGGCGGGCAGCGCTGGCCTCGTCGGTGGCACGAGTCCCGCCAGTCAACGTGGGGACTGGCTTGCGCTCCGTGTTGGACGAGGCCGTGTTGGATGGCGGCGTGTCACGCGAGGTGCTGTCTCTGGATGGGGTGTCGCGTGCGGTGTTTGGCGCACGCGATGCCCGCGTGCTTGCACTGCCGGTGGTCAGGCCTGCAGCCGCCATCTTCTTCACACTGGCATTTCCGACGCCCTTCACTCTGGATTGCAGATCGTCCAGGCTCTTGAACGGACCCTTGGACCGCTCCTCCACGATGCGCTGAGCGATGGCGGGGCCGATGCCGCGAACCGTCTGGAGTTCATCCACCGAAGCCGTGTTGGCATTGACCGCGGCCCAGGCCAGGTTCAGCGAACACAGCGTGATGAAGACCACAGCCAGTAAGGAACGGGCTGCTTGCACGAAGCCGGAACGAGCCGTTTGAACGAAGCGCGACATGGTGAGCTCCCTGAATGTGCACAGATGATAGCCCCATCGCTTTGGCTGCAGCCCCCACACTACGACTTCAGGCCTAAGCCATTGGCCGTGCTTCAGGCTGCCGTGTCGGCGTTTAATTCCTCGGTGCGTCGCGGGGCGTAGGTATCCCAGCGGCTGCATCCGGGACATTGCCAGTAATGGCGGCGCGCCTTGAATCCGCAATGACCGCACACAAAGCGCCCCAGTCGGGCAGCCTGACGCTGAATGAGCGCGGCCGACAGAGCAATGTCAGCGGCATCGTCTGCGGTCGGATCGGCGGCCTTGCGCAGTTCAAGCAATTGCTCGAGCCCCAGCAGCGACGGATGACGGGCCAGCATGCCGCGTAACCAGGCGATCGCGGCAACATTGCCGTCGTGGCGTGCACGGGCCTGGGCCAGCGCGCGCAAGGCATCGACGGGAGGTTGCTCGCCGAGCATGGCTTCCAGGCTCGTCAGTCCCTCGGACAACCTGCCCAAACGCTCGTGCGCCTGCAGCCATCGCTCGGCAATCAGCCCCAGATGGGCCGGGCGCTTGCGCGCCAGCGTGCTCCAGGCCTCAATCGCAGCTTCGCAGTCGTCGGCTGCGAGCGCCACTTCGCCGCGCATCAGCCAGGGGCGCGGATGATCGGGTGATGCCTGCGTGGCCAGATCCAGTTCGCGCAGGGCATCGGCTTGACGGTCCGACGAGGTCGCAGATGTGCCTGAAAGCGCCTGCTGCGCCAGTTCGCAATGCAGATGAGCGAGCAGCGTACCGGGATCGGTGCCATCGGTCTGACGCAGGCGCTGCGCCAGGTCAATGGCACGCGGCCAATCGCGCACCATCTGTGCAATCTCCAACCGGTGACGCAGCGCGGCGGTGGCATAGGCGCCCGATTCAAGACGCACGAACGCATCTTCGGCGCGATCGAGCAGCCCTGCGCGCAGAAAGTCCTGGCCCAACTCGTAGAGCGCATGCTCACGCTGCGCTGCCGGCAGATCGTCGCGGGCCACCAGGCTCTGGTGCACACGAATCGCCCGGTCGGTTTCGCCACGGCGTCGAAACAGATTGCCCAGGGCAAAGTGCAGCTCGACGGTTTCGGGGTCGACCTTCATGACCTCGACGAAGGCGTCGATCGCCTTGTCGGGTTGCTCGTTGAGCAGGAAATTCAGACCGCGAAAATAGGCGTCTGGCATCTGCGACGACTGGCGCACGGTCTGCCGGGTATCGATGCGTGAAGCCACCCAGCCCAGCGAGAAAAACAGCGGGATGGCCAGCAGCCACCAGAGCTCAAATTCCATGGAGTGCTCGCGCGTCGGTCACGCGCTTAGGGCGATCGGACGCTAGACGCACGCGACCCCGAGGCCATGGTGGGCGGCGCCTGCGCTGTGTGTTCACGACGCAGCGCATGCAGTTCGCGGTTGCGACGCAGCACCATCGGCATGGTGGCCAACACGCCCAACAGCGCGCCCAGCGCAAAAAATGCGAGGAGCAGCAGCACCAGCGGTGCACGCCATTCGAATTGAGGAATGCCAAAAAAGCGCACCACGGCGGTTTCGGTGTTGGACAGCGCAAAGCCCACCAACAGCAGAAACACCGCCACACGCAACAGCCAGGTCAGCAGACTCATGGGTGCGAGTTGGGTGCGAGTTCAGGCGGTGCGCATGGGCTTAGCGCTCGTCGTCGGCCCGCATCCGGGCGTCCACGCGCTCGCGCAGTTCCTTGCCCGGCTTGAAATGCGGCACACGCTTTTCGGGCACCTCGACACGCTCACCCGACTTGGGGTTGCGCCCCACGCGCGGCGGCCGGTGCGACAACGCAAAACTGCCGAACCCGCGAATCTCGATCCGATGGCCATCGGCCAGCGTACTGGCCATGGCATCCAGGATGGTACGCACTGCGAACTCAGCGTCCTTGGCCACCAACTGGGGGTAACGCTCGGCCAGACGCCCGATGAGCTCGGACTTGGTCATCGTCCCGGGGGCCAACTGATCGTCGATATCGAGGAACACCATCATCGGATCCTGAGGTCAGCCGCGCGGGGCACCGTTACACACCATGAACAGACACACAGCCTGTTCATCTCTCACTTCACATGCAACCAGATCAACATGCTCAAAAATGCACTCAAGCGACCCTGTCGGACAGCGTGCTGGCGGAGCCACACGGCAGACCCGCCATCATCGGCGGCACCACCGGCTGTTCGTTATCGCCGCCATCGTCGGCCGTCATCAACGGCCGGCCGAGCCAGTCCTGACCTGGTCAGGCAGAAGGGCTGCGCAAGTTGCACGCAGCGGGCCCGAGAGCCCGCACCCTTCCGGTGTCACCAGGACTCAGACCTTGTCGTCGCGGTCGGTCAACTTCGCACGCAGCAGGGCACCGAGGTTGGTGGTGCCAGTGGCCGCGCCCGTCTCGGCCTGCATACGCTGCAGGGTCTCGGCGGTTTCGACGTTGTCTTTCGCTTTGATCGACAGGCTGATAGAGCGGTTCTTGCGGTCGACGTTGATGATCATCGCCTCGACCGAATCGCCTTCCTTCAGGTGATTGCGAGCATCTTCGACGCGGTCGCGCGAGATTTCCGAGGCGCGCAGATAGCCGTCGATGTCGCCATCGATGCCGATCACTGCGCCGCGTGCATCCACGCTCTTCACCGTGCCAACAATGACGGCACCCTTCTCGTTGGTCGTGGCGTAGTTGGTGAACGGATCACCGTCCAGCTGCTTGATGCCCAGCGAGATGCGCTCGCGCTCGACATCGATGGCCAGCACCACAGCGCCCACGTCGTCGCCCTTCTTGAAGTCGCGCACGGCTTCTTCACCGGCCTTGCTCCAGGACAGGTCGGACAGGTGCACCAGGCCGTCGATGCCACCGGGCAGGCCGATGAACACGCCGAAGTCGGTGATCGACTTGATCGAACCCGAGACCTTGTCGCCCTTGCGATGGTTGTCGGCGAATTCCTGCCAGGGGTTCGGACGGCACTGCTTCATGCCGAGCGAAATACGACGGCGGTCTTCGTCGATCTCCAGGACCATGACCTCGACTTCGTCGCCCAGGGCAACGACCTTGCCGGGGTTGACGTTCTTGTTGGTCCAGTCCATCTCAGAGACGTGCACCAGACCTTCGATGCCGGGCTCGATCTCAACAAACGAGCCGTAGTCGGTGATGTTGGTGACCTTGCCGAACATGCGCGTGCCAGTGGGGTAACGGCGCGAAATACCAACCCACGGGTCGTCGCCCAGTTGCTTGACGCCCAGCGAGACGCGGTTCTTTTCCTGGTCGAACTTGAGGACCTTGGCCGTGACTTCCTGGCCCACCGCGAGCACTTCCGAGGGGTGACGCACGCGACGCCAGGCCATGTCGGTGATGTGCAGCAGACCGTCGATGCCGCCCAGATCGATGAAGGCGCCGTAGTCGGTGATGTTCTTGACGGTGCCCTTGACGATGGAGCCTTCGGCCAGGGTCTCGAGCAGCTTGGCGCGCTCTTCACCTTGGGACAGTTCGATCACGGCACGACGCGACAGCACGACGTTGTTGCGCTTGCGATCGAGCTTGATGACCTTGAAGTCCATGGTCTTGCCCTCGAAGGGCGTGGTGTCCTTGACCGGGCGCATGTCGATCAGCGAGCCGGGCAGGAAAGCGCGGATGCCGTTGGTCATGACCGTGAGGCCACCCTTCACCTTGCCGGTGATGGTGCCGTTCACGAGCTCGCCGTCTTCCAGGGCGCGCTCGAGGTTGACCCAGGCGGCCAGGCGCTTGGCGCGATCGCGCGACAGGCGCGTTTCGCCGTAGCCGTTTTCCAGTGAGTCGATGGCCACCGAGACGAAGTCGCCGATGTTGACATCAAGCTGACCGCGGTCGTCGTGGAATTCTTCAATCGGGATAAAGCTTTCTGATTTCAGGCTGGCATTGACGACCACGAAGTTGTGGTCAATGCGGACCACCTCGGCGGTGATCACTTCACCCTGGCGCATCTCCTGTTTAGAGAGCGATTCTTCAAAGAGCGCGGCAAAACTTTCGGTTTCGGGAAGAGCAGCAGTGTTCAAGTTGACGTCCTGTGATCTCGCCGAATACGGGAGCCTGCGAGATGCGCCGCGCGTGTCAGCCGCGTGCGTAGCATCAGGCAGGGGTTGGGGTGGGTTGGACCCCGCATCCGGCGGTGTTGACTACCAAACCCCTCTTTCAAACCCGCCGGCGAGGGCCTACGGTGTTTGAGTGACGGGCGACCTGTGCGACGACCAGAGTTCCAGCACCTTCGCGACGGTCTGTTCGATGTCGAGAAAAGTGGAGTCCAGCACGATCGCGTCTTTCGCTGCGGCCAGCGGCGCGGATGCACGAGACATGTCGCGCGCATCACGTTCCTGCAGACCCTGCAAAAGGGCCGCTAGGTTAGCCGAAATTCCTTTTTCGATCAACTGCTTATAGCGACGTTGCGCGCGCGACTCGGCGCTCGCCGTCAGGAACACCTTCAGCTGAGCGTCGGGGAAGACGACCGTGGCCATGTCGCGGCCATCGGCCACCAGACCAGGGGGCTGACGAAACTGGCGTTGCAGGTCCAGGAGGGCTGCGCGCACCTCGGGGTGAACCGCCACCCTGGAGGCGCCCTGCCCGGCGGCCTCGGTTCGAATAGCTTCCGAAGCGTCCTGGCCGTCCAGCAGGATGCGGCCGTCGTGGGTGAAATGTGCGTTCAGGGCTGCGGCGACTGGGGCCACCGCGGGCCCTTTGTCCAGATCGACCTTGCGCTGTTGAGCCGCCACGGCGGTCAGGCGATAGAGCGCGCCACTGTCCAGATAGTGAAAACCGAGGGTGTGGGCGACCCGCTGGGCGATGGTGCCCTTGCCGGAGGCGGTGGGGCCATCGATGGCAAGGACGGGAGGCACCGGGAGCGGGGAGGTCATGTAGGAAACAAGACGAATTGAATGAAGAACACGCTATTTTGTTGGGCAGATGCGTACATTTAGAGGCATTTATAACAACTTGAGCAAACGTACGCAGTCAGACGCACTCACTCCATCACACGACTGCCAACGCCAATCCACAAGCAAGCGGGTGCAGTAGCCGGAGCGACGCTCGGTCTCTGGTTATCCGTCAACGCGGGTCACATCAATGCCAACCGAGTGGGCGAGTTCCAGAAAGTTTGGAAACGATGTACCGACGTTCAGGGTATGTTGGATGCTGATAGGCGCTGATGCCCGCAAAGACGCCACTGCAAACGACATGGCGGGCCGGTGGTCGCCGTGCGAATCGACCTGCCCGCCGGAAAAGACCTGCGCCTGCTCGCCCCGACCCTCGATGATCATGCCGTCTTCAGTCGGCGTGCAATCGATGCCCAAACGCTTGAGCCCCTCGGCCATGACGGC
>CANHUQ010000149.1 GCA_947463885.1 Burkholderiales bacterium | reverse complement strand
TGCGCTCGGCCAGGTCGGTGCCACCCAGGGTCTCGCTGACATTGCCGGTCAGGTTGGCATTGTTGTTGGGGCTGAAGACACCGCGTGCGTCCAGATAGTCGCCAGGGTTGCCGAAAAACGTATAGAAGGTGCCGTCAAACACCCAGCCTGCCTTGGACACCTGGTGGGCCACGCCATCGATGTCCACAGCGGTGCTGGTGCGTGCAGCCAGGGCCATCACACTGCCGGCTGCATCAGACTGCTTGGCGTCGCCAATTTCAACCGACGCATCGGGAACGCTGAAGATGTCGCTGTACAGGTGCTTGACGCCGGTATTGCGCATCACCAGATCGGAGAAGAGCTGGGTGTCGATCGAGGCCAGCAGGTTGGTGCCGCCCAGACGGTTCAGGTAATAGAAGCGATCCGCGTTTTGCAGCTGGATCATCTGGGTGGCGAAGATGAAGTCGAAAGTCGAGCCCAGCATGCCGCCCGGCACCTTCGTTTCAGCCAGACCGCCCAGCCAGAAATCGATGGCATTGAGGCCGGTGTTGCCGTTGACGAAGGTGTCGTCGGCGATGGCGGCTTGGGCCGCTGCACGCAGACCTTCGGCATATTCGGGCGCGCCGCTGGCCTGCAGCGCGTTCCACTCCTGCAACGTGTGCTCGGTGCCGAACTGGGTCAGGATGGCGTCGCGTGCATAGGCCATCACGAAGTTCTGCAGCGACTCCGGATGCACCAGATGCAGGCTGAACTCATCCCAGCTGGCATAGGGCTTGAGCGAAGCGAGGTTGGTCTGCGCGTACAGGTCGGCACGCACCTCGTTGAGTGAGCCCATGCCGGTGTCGCGACCGCGCACGATATTCAGTGTGGCCAGGTCCAGTGGCAGACCGACCAGGTTGTTACGCAGGGAGTCAGTCACCCACTCGTCGATCGCATTGCCCACTTGCCTGGACATGCCCAGAGCGATTTCGCCCGCGGTCTGATCGGTATACGCACCTGGGTTCAGGAACGCCTGGATCAGGCCCATGGAATGGTCTTCGCCATTGGCCAGCCCGGTGGCCGCGTTGAACCCCTTGATGTCCACGGTCTCGGTCAGCATCGAGTGACCAAAGCGGTAGACCGCATGGGCAAACTCGGCCGCAATGCCCGGATCGATGGTGACATCGTAGGCGGCGAAGGCGTTGATGTTCGGGCTGAACTTGCGCGCAAATTCAGCAAAGACCAGATGCTGGTACTGCATCTCGGTAGCGAGCTTGGCTGCCTGGAAGAGCTCTTCGCCGGTCCAGGTGGCTGCGTCGGCACGCGCGGTATGGGTCACACCACTGCTATCCACGCCGCCATACACCATCACCTGGATATCGCCCAGCACGCGGTTGTGCTCGGCATGGAACACCTCATGAATAGCGGTCAGGCCCAAGTTTTCGTTGGTGCGGCCATCGCCCGAAATAAAGTGCGCATTGAGCAGTGCTGCGCCCGCCGGGTCAGCCAGATCACCGGTGGCTGCACTGAGCGAGGACATCACGCCATGGGCCATGTCGGCCAGGAAGGCCGTGCCGACGGTTTGCAGCAGCAAGCTGCCCTTGATGGCAGCGAAATCAGCATCGGCCACCAGGGTGGTGGTGCCGTCGGCTTCCAGACGCAGCGCGCTGGTGTTGGCTGAGACCAGGCTGTCACGCACGTAATAGACCTGACCGGTCACCTGGTCGCGCGACACCAGCCACAGGCCGCCGTTGCCCGGCGTGCTATCGACGAAGGGCGAGCCGTTCGAGGCCACGCGCAGCAACGGAATGTCCAGCACGTCTTTGTCGTGCAGGATCACACCCGCGATGCGTGCGTTGTCCTTGATGTCGGCCCAGGTGGGCATGCCGTCCTTCAGGCCATCGCCATTGCGATCGGCGCCGCTCGCCAGACGGCCCGTGATGCTCACCAGACCGTTCGTGCTGGCATATTCGCGCAGAAAGCCTGAGTGGCTCGCTTCCGACCCATAGGCCTGGCTCAGGTCGACGAAAGGCGAGACGACATTGATGCTCTCGTTGGCACGGTAGTCGAGCAGCAGAGTGCCCTGGGCATCGAGTGAGGCGGTCACGCCGGTGTGCTTCGTGTCGGCATTGATCGCAGCGACCACGTCGGCAGCATCCGAACCCGGCGCAATCTCGATGGCGCGGTTATTCAGCAGGATGACCCCGCCCTCGGCCACATCGCCCACCGGTGCGCTGCCGGTCACACGTCCCACGGTGAAGCCGGCGTCACCGGCGGTGTAACGGTCTTCGGTCAGGCCGAGCGCCGAGATCAGCGTGTCGCTGCTCGAGCGGCCGATCTCGACATGGACGGTGTTGGTGCGGGAAGCCACCAGGAAGTTGTTGTGGCCCACCACCTGGCCGCCGACCTTGATCGCGCTGCGCGCATCGTTGTACAGGGGGTCGCCAGGGAGCAGCTGGACCAGGATCGAGCCGTCCTTGCCCTTTTGCACCAGGTCCAGCCCGTGGTCAAAGACCTGACCACACAGGGTCATGTACGAACTGTAGGGCAGCGGGTTGTCTGCGCCTGTCAGTGGGGAAAGGCGGCCACCAGGGGTGGCACTCGGGTCATCCATGACCGCCAGCTTCTGCTGACCTTCCGTGCTCAGACCGATTGCTGACAAGGCATTCGATGCCTGGTTGGCCACTAGGTTGCTGATGACGCGCGGGTTGGAGTCCACCACATTCACGTCGCGAACGCTGTAAGACGTGGGCGTGGGGTTCACCGCCAGCCCGGAGCGGCCGAACGTGAACGTGCCTTCAGACGACTGCCAGTGCTGCTGGGTCAGGCGCGGAAAGAGTGTGTCGGCATTGCCCCAGCTGGGATTGAGCAGATTGTTGCCAATGCCCTGTACTTCGCGAATGCCGCGCGGATCCAGGATGGTGCCGCCCTGGGTGGTGCGCGGATCATTCCCCAGCAGCCGCAGCTGGTTGAGGATGAAAGCGATGTCGGTGGAGTCGAGCAGGTTCATGGCGGTATCCGTGTGCTGATACCGACAGCTTTTCATCCCTCTGAATCGACCGTTGGTGCTTAGTTCCCTCTTTTTTTCTAATTCACAATATAGTCACAATCTTGAAGATCCCCATGTTTACTGGCTTTTCGGGCCACTTCCGCGGTGCGTGCAATCCATCACGGAACGATTGTGCGGCAGCACACGGATCACTCAATCTGCCCTTGAAATCCGAGTTCGCCCAGATCCCAGTACAGCCCTGTCATCAACTGCAAGGCTTCGCGGGCCACCGTTGCCAGCAGGTGTTCGTTCGGCGCGTGTTGTGCGCAGGCCGGGTATGAATGCGGCACCCAGACGGTCGGCAGATTCAACACATCGCTAAAGGCATCGTTGGGCAGCGTGCCACCCAGATTGGGCAACACAGCCACGGTTTTTCCCGTACTCAAGCCGATCGAGCCGGCTGCCCAGCGCACCCATGGATGATCCGGGGCCAGCCGTGTGGCCGGTGAGGCGCCGGATCGTGCCGGCACGATCTGCACGGCCTCAAAACCCTTCGCATCCAGATGACGGCGCAAGGCAGGCAGGATGTCCTGCGGATCGATGCCCACCACATAGCGCAACTGGCAATGGGCATGCGCCTTCGGAGGGATGGCATTGACCGGGTGGGCCGGGTTGCCGGTCTCAAACGCCAGCACTTCGAAGCTGCACCAGCCAAACACGCGCTCAGCTGGGGTCAGACCGGGCTCGCCCCACTGCGGCTCCACCGCAGGCCCATCGCTGCCGCCATCGACCTCCAGTCCGGCCAGCGCAGCACGCACGGCAGGGGTCAGCGACTCGGGGCGCCACGCCGGCACCTGAATCGCCCCGCGCGCGTCACTGATGCTGGCTAGCGCATGGGCCAGGATCAGGCCGGGGTTGGCGATCAGCCCACCCCAGTTGCCGGAGTGATGGCCGCCCTCACGCAGGTTCACCACCAGATCAAAATTGAGTGCGCCACGGGAACCCAGAAACAGCGTCGGTTGCTCGGGCCTCAAGCGCGGCCCATCCGAAGCAATCAGCACATCGGCTGACAGGGCTTCGCGCTGTTGCGCGCACAACGCATGCAGGCCTGGCGAGCCCACTTCCTCACCGGTCTCCAGGAGCAGTTTGGCGTTGAAACCCACCTGCGCGCGGTGGGCCTGCTCCGGCTCAAGCCCCTGCTCCCGCGCCCGGGCATGCAAAACCTGCTCGAACGCCGCCAGATTGATCGTGTGCTGACCCTTGTTGTCCGCCGTACCCCTCCCATACCAGCGATCGCCTTGCGCCGTGAGCGTCCAGGGGCTCAGGCCAGCCGACCAACTGGCATCCTGTCCGCGGATCACATCGCCGTGCCCGTAGCACAGCATGGTGGGTCGATCGGGCGACTCGATCCGATGTGCCATCAGCATGGGGCCGCCCTGTGCAGCGGGATTGTTCAGGAGGGTGCAATGAAAGCCCATGCGCTGCAGCGCGGGAACGATGTGCTCGGTCAGGTAGCGTGGAAGCTCAGCAGCCGACTCGGCCAGCTGACTTTCGGAGCGGCAGGCCACGCGCTCGGACAGCACACGGAAGAGGCTGCCCTCGTCGAACCAGCGTGTGGCGGCTGCGATCGCGGCGCTGCGCGCGGCAGAGGTTTCAGGAGAATGACTCGCATGGGGGATACGGACTTGCATCATGAGGGCTCCGGAAGCTGGGGCAGCGTGTCAGGTCAGGCCGCAGGATAATCCGTCGATGATCACACCACGTTCAATGCGGCTGTACGCGTGTTGCCCCATCCGTCGCCCCGGGCCTGAGCGCGCATGACGGACTTCCGCATGACGGACCTCCACGCGGCATGACCATCATCGGTGCTTTCCTGCCTGGCGAACCCACCGGCATCAGGCGCCTGGTGCATGCCTGCGACTTGCCCGCGGTATGGCGCAGCGCAGATCGCTTCACCCTGCTGGAACTCGGCTGGTCGAACGCCCTGCTTTTTTTGCACATCTGGCAGGCCTGGCGGGGCCAGCCTGATCGACCCCGGCGCGTGCGCTACGTGGCGATGCTGCCGGGAAGCACGACTCAACCCGCGGACGCCCACGCGCATCAGGCGAAGGGGTTGGCGCGCTGGACGGCCGACCATGCGTTGCCCGATCGCACGATCCTGCAACGGGAAGGCATTGATCCGGCGCTCGAGGCCGCATTGCGGGCACGCTGGCCGTTGCCGATCGAAGGGGTGCACCGCATCGAGCTTGAAGACGGGCACCTCCAGCTGACCCTGGCGTTCGGCGACCCAGCGCACATGCTGCCTGGCCTGGTGCCTCAGATCGATCTGCTCCTCGCAGCGCCCGCTACACCCGCGGGTTTGCGCAGGAACTCGGCTAACGCCGCCTCCAGGCCAGACGGTCAAGACCTTGCGGGCTTCACGCCAGCGGTGCTGCGTCGAGCGGGCCGACTGCTCACGCGGGTCGGACGCGCCGTGATCGATACGCAGGACACCCTGTGGGTCAGCGCGCTGCGTACTGCCGGGCTAGCGGTCAGCCTCACGCAACCGGATGGACTCGTCGTGTTGCGTCCGAACGCCGGCCACACCGCGCCCGCTTTGCAGCACCCTCCTGCAACCGAGCCCCCCCGCGCGGTGGTCATCGGCGCCGGGCTTGCAGGCAGTGCAATGGCCTTTGCCCTGGCACGACGCAGATGGTCGGTCGAGGTGCTGGAAGGTGAACCCTTTGCGCACAGCGGTTCCGCGCAACCGATGCTCGCCCAGCACCCATCCGCCACACTGGACGATGCCCTGCTCTCGCGTCTGACACGGGCAGCGCTCGCCCTGTCGCAGGGCGCCTATGAAAGCGATGCGATGCGTCGCATCGGACGCCTTCAGTGCTGTGATGACGTGCAGGCCATGGCCTTGGCGCAGGGCTGGCCGGATGCGCTGATGCGGGCGGTCAGCGCCCCTGAAGCTGCAAGGCTCAGCGGTCTGCCCGGCATCGGGCCAGGCCTGTGGTGGCCGCAAGTGGGCTGCGCAGACCCGCAGGCACTGCGCGAGTCGTGGGACCACCATCAGGTCCGCCGACGCCCCGGCCTGAGTGCAGCCAGCCTTCGGCGTGTGCGCGATCAGTGGCAGGTCTGCGATGCGAACGGGCACGTCATCGCCGAAGCACCTGTGGTGGTGATCGCAGCCGGCGCGGGCTCGCTCGCCATCCGGGTGGAGCCCAAGGGAGCGTCCGGATCCGATGAGCCCATTACGGCAGGCCGCCTCGGCGATGCCCTGGGTGCAGTGGGCTGGCAAGTACGACGCGCCCGCTCCACCCTTGCACGCATCGCCGCGCCCAGCATGCCCGCGTGCATCATCGGTGGATCAGGCCATGCGGTGCCGCTGGACGCGCACCACCTGCTGCTGGGGCCGGCGCGAGACGAGCCAGCCCCGGATGCGCCATCGGCTGAACACGATGCCCTGTCGGCATGGGCCCGGCACGCCAGGCAGGTGCATGACGACACACCACCCCTTGCGCTGCGATCCGGCCGCCCTGGTGAGCGCCTGTCCAGCCGCGATCATCTGCCCCTGATCGGAGCGGTGCCCGACCTGCAGGCCATCCACGCACAGCGTATTGCCATGGCACGCAACGACCGGCTGCCCATGCCCTGTCTTGCAGGCCTGTGGATGGCCACCGGCTTTGGCGGACGGGGACTGCTGTGGGCCGTGCTGGCTGCGGAATTGCTGGCTGCTCGCCTCGAGCACGAACCCCTGCCCCTCACCCACGACCTGGTCGCCGCGATCGATCCAGCCCGCTTTTTGCGCCGCAGCCTGCGGCGGTCCTCTGCATCGCTGAGTTGACCCCGCACGCCTGCGCTCCGTAGCATCGCGGGTTTACAGCACGGCGCGTTGCATGCTCACGGTTCTGGAAGTCACGCTGCCGGTGTTTGCGCTGATCGGATGCGGCTGGATCGCCGCCTACCGTCGGCTGCTCACCCCCGAAGCCACTCGCGGCATCAACGTCTTCGTGTTCATGTTCGCCCTGCCGGCGATGCTGTTTCGGGCCGTGTCCACCCAGTCGCTCGAACAGATTGCCGATCTGCGATTTGTCGGCGCCTACGCGCTCAGTGCGCTGGCCATGCTGATGGGGGGCCGGCTGCTCGCACGTCGTCATGCTCCGCAGGACGCGCCCCAACGCATCGCCTTTGCATTCAGCGCCACACACGGCAATCTGGGGTACCTCGGCTTGCCTCTCATGGCTCAGCTGGGCGACGCGCGCCGCATGCCCGCCATGGTGATGGCTTTGCTGGTCGATATTCTGCTGGTGATCGTGCTGTCGATCGTGATGTTCGAGTTTGCACGCAACCGCGGCGGCCATGCCTCGGACCGCCTGCTCAGACTGCGTGCTGCGATTGGCGGCCTGCTCAAGACGCCGCTCATTCTGGGCATTGCCGCCGGTCTGGTCTTCGCCATGGGGAAATGGACGCTGCCCGCGCCTGTGCACACCTTTGTGGGATTGCTCGCTGCGGCAGCAGGACCGTCTGCGCTCTTTGCCATCGGCGCCTCGCTCGGCGAGCGACGTGTGACGCTGGATCAGGGTGTCCCGATGATGGTCGCACTCAAGCTGCTGATCCATCCGGCGCTGGTGGCCCTCATGATGTGGGCCTTCGGGGCCGACCCGCGCCTGGCTGCGGTGGGCATTCTGGCTGCGGCCTTACCCACCGCCAGCAATACGTTCATTTTGGCGCAACGCTATGGTGCCGATACCCGACCGGTGGGCGCTGCCCTGGCGCTTGGCACGGCGCTTGCCGTGGTGAGCGTGTCGGCCGTGATCTGGCTGCTGGATCTCACCGCTCAATGACCAGTTGTCGCGGGCGGCAACACTGCATCGCAGCGGCATTCAACATCGACCGCTTTGTCTCACACAGCTCAGGCTGTACCCTGCGCATCGAACTCGACTTGGACGCCCACCGAACATGAGCACCCGCACTATCCCGATCGTTCGCTATGACTGCTCGCAATGCCCTGGCTACTGCTGTAGCTATCCGCGCATCGAAGTCAAAGCGAAAGACGTTGCCCGGTTGGCCAAGCATTTCGGCATCGGCGTCTCAGAGGCAGAGCGACGCTTCACCCGGATCTACAAGAGCGACGAAGGCAATGAGCGGATCCTGAAGCATCACAAGGACACGGTCTATGGATCGATTTGCCGCTTCTTTGATCGGACTGAGCGCCGATGCACCATTTACAAGGCGCGGCCCGGCGTGTGCCGGGCTTATCCGGATGGCCCCAAGTGCGGCTACTTCGATTTCCTGAAGTTCGAGCGCAAGCACCAGGGCGACCCGGACTTCATTCCGTCCGCCTGATGGGGAGTCAACGCCAGCCGTAGTGGCCGCGATGATGTCCGTGGTGTCCTGAGCCACCGTATCTGTATTGGACGTGGCCACCGTAATACGGCCGGGGCGGTGCGTAGTACACCGCAGGAGGCGGAGCCACGTACACCGGGCGCGGTACCGCGCCGTAGACCACCGGGTCGCCGTTGTAAGCCGGAGCAACCGGGTAATACCCGGCCGCAGGATAGCCCGCAGGCGGGTAGTACCCCGGGGCGGCTACCGGATAGTGCGCAACGTGCCCCGGGTAGGTGACGACCGCTGGCGCGACCGGATAGCCGTAGGTGGAATACACGCGCCCTTGATTAGCGGCGATGGCTGACCCCGCGACTGCACCCACCACGCTGCCCACCACGGCGCCCTGCTGGCCGCCAAACGCCTGCCCGACCACAGCGCCTGCGCCTGCACCGAAAAGTGTGCCCACGGCAATCTGGCCGCCATGGGCGTGGGCGGACTGCACTGCACCGCATGCACCGGCCAGACCGAAAGCCATCATCAGAGCGGAGCGGCGTACTGCACTTGCCGAAGGAAGACCCATGTCGCACCTCGTCCAGACATGAAGGGGTCGCTGAGGCGGCCCGGAGGTCGGCGCAACACCGCTGTGCAGCATGCCGAACCGTGATGTGCGCAGTGAAATCTGAGCGCACCTCTCCTTAACGCCAGACGCACCCAGAAGGACGACACCATCACCTGGGCCGCACGGCGAATTCAGGCAACCCAGATGTGACAGGGGGTAACAGGGAGCCGCCGCAGCCTTATGGGAGGACGCCGCAGCCTTATCCGATCTGGACCCGTGCGTTACGCCACAGCCTCATCCAGGGGGACTCGCCATACTTGCCGCCGACCTGCGCGGCACCGGGCGTTGATTCATCCGGCCGCCAGGACCACTGCGCCATGCGAAAGACGCGCTCCGGGTGCGGCATCAGAATGGTCGCCCGTCCATCGGGTGTGGTGTACCCGGTCATGCCACCAGCAGAACCGTTGGGGTTG
>CANHUQ010000148.1 GCA_947463885.1 Burkholderiales bacterium | reverse complement strand
TTGCCGATCAGCGTGGCGCCCTTGACCGGATACTGCACCTTGCCGTTTTCCACCCAATACGCCTCGCTCGCCGAAAACACGAACTTGCCATTGGTGATGTCGACCTGCCCGCCGCCGAAATTCACCGCGTACAGGCCGCGCTCGACTGAGGCCAGAATTTCCGCAGGGTCGCGATCGCCATCGAGCATGTAGGTGTTGGTCATGCGCGGCATGGGCAAGTGCGCATAAGACTCGCGGCGCGCATTACCCGTGACCGGTACCTTCATGAGACGGGCGTTGAGGCTGTCCTGGATATATCCCTTCAGGATGCCGTCTTCGATCAGCACATTGCGTTGCGTGGGATTGCCTTCGTCGTCCACGTTGAGCGAGCCACGACGGTCGGCGATGGTGCCATCGTCGACCACGGTGACCCCGGGGGCGGCCACCCGTTCACCGAGGCGACCGGCAAAAGCCGAAGAACCCTTGCGGTTGAAATCGCCCTCAAGCCCATGACCGATGGCTTCGTGCAGCAGCACGCCGGGCCAGCCGGGGCCCAGCACGACACTCATGACACCACCCGGAACCGGGCGCGACTCCAGATTGACCAGCGCCGCATGCACGGCGTCGTCGACATAGCGTTCGATGATGGCGTCGGTGAAATAGGCGAAATCAAAGCGCCCGCCACCACCCCCACTGCCTTGCTCGCGGCGGCCATTGCTCTCGGCGATCACGCTCACCGACAGTCGGACCAGCGGGCGCACATCGGCGGCCAGCAGACCATCCGAGCGCGCCACCAGCACGACATCCCACTCGGCGGCCAGTCCGGCCATGACCTGCACGATGCGTGGGTCGCGGGCGCGGGCCAGCCGTTCGACCTTGTGCAGCAACTCGACTTTGGCCCCGGCTTCGAGCGACGCAATCGGGTCGGCTGCACCGTACAGGGCACGGCCACCCGACGGCGCCATGGCGCCAGCAACTCGTACCCGACCCGAACCGCTGCGGGCAATGGTGCGCGTGGCGCGCGCAGCCGAGATGAGCGCATCGAACCCGATGGCATCGGAGTAGGCGAACGCGGTCTTGTCACCACTGACCGCACGCACCCCAACGCCCTGGTCGATGGAAAAACTCCCCGACTTCACAATCCCCTCATCAAGGCTCCAGCCTTCGTTGCGGGTGTACTGGAAATACAGGTCGGCGTAATCGACGCGATGGCGAAACACCTCTCCAAGCGCCGTCGACAGACTGGACTCGTCGAGGTCGAAGGGTTCAAGCAGCAGGCCGCGGGCCAGAGCCAGGCGGGACAGCGAAGGGTCTGCGACAGTATTCATGGGGCGAGTCTATCTCAGGCTCAATGGGGTCAATGGGCTCACACAGTGCGTTACATGGTCCGATGAGCCAGCGCAGGCAGTTGCCCACGGACCTCGGCCAGGCGTGCCCTGGACAGCTCGCCAGCCACGATTCCCTCGCCTTCGGGCAGGCAGGCCAGCACCTCGCCCCAAGGATCGATGAGCAGGCTGTGGCCCCAGGTGCGACGACCGTTTTCGTGCAGGCCGCCTTGCGCGGGCGCCAGCACATAACACTGATTTTCGATCGCGCGTGCGCGCAGCAGGATTTCCCAGTGCGCCTGACCAGTCCCGTAAGTGAACGCTGAGGGCACGACGATCAGGTCCACCGTACCCAATGCACGGTAATACTCGGGAAACCGTACGTCATAGCAGACCGACAGACCCACGCGCCACGCACGCTCACCGACGGCAGGCTTCACATCGCAGACCACGGGCGTGCGCCC
Organism: Burkholderiales bacterium; assembly: GCA_947463885.1. Classification (GTDB taxonomy): domain Bacteria; phylum Pseudomonadota; class Gammaproteobacteria; order Burkholderiales; family Burkholderiaceae_E; genus UBA4615. Next base: position 7,738 of record CANHUQ010000148.1, on the reverse strand, counting down.
CGGCACAATGGTCGCGGATTCATCGAACTTCTCTTCGCCGCGGCGCAGCCCGAACAGATGCACCTTGTCGTAGCGGGCAGCGAGCGTGCCATCAGGCTGGTGAACCAGACACGCGTTCCAGATGCGCCTGGGCTCGGGCGAGGCAAGGGGCACCGTTCCGCCGATCAGCCAGACATTCGCCTCGCGGGCGGTATCGGCGAGAAAGCGCTGAATCGGCCCATCGCCCGGCGATTCCTTCACGCCCACCTTGTCGGTATCGCGCTGACCCATCAGACAGAAAAATTCAGGCAGAACGACCAGCTTGGCGCCCTGGGCGGCCGCCTGCAGGATCAGGCGGTGGGCGCTGTCCAGATTGGCCTGGACGGTGGTGGCCGACACCATCTGAATGGCAGCCAGCGGCAATCGGTCGACAAGGGGCTCGGTCATGGTCCGGTTCGGAAAGGATCAAACGGCAGTGCGCACAGCGTAGCACCCGCTGCGAGGCCGACCTCGTCATGGGCTCACCCGTGCCACGGGCGGCTTCAGGACCGCTTCAGGACGGCCTCAGGGCAACATCCTGAGGTCAGGCGAGGCCGGTGGGCGTCGGGTCCGTTCGCTGACCATCGGATCTGACCAGGAGCCGGTGATCTCCACATCAAAGCCCAGCGCATCCTGCAAGGGCTTGCGCAATACGTATTGCGCCGCCAGCGAGCCGATACCGACGATGGGATTGAACATGGCACCCACTGCGATGGAAGCCAGGCCGGCATCGAGCTCAGGCGTGACATGCACATGCAAGTCTTGTGTTTCGCGCTTGAGATCAGCCATGCCGCTCAGCGTGACCTGTGCTTGCGCACCACTCATCTGCAAGGCATCGGTTCGAGCGATGCCGGATGCAATGCGGATGTCTCCGCCGATCGCATCGAACGCGAACCCTTGGCCGAATACGCGGTTGAGGTCGCCTCTCAGCAGTCTCTGCAGCGACTGCAGGTTGAGCACGGCAATCAGGCGCGCCGGACCTGGATCGATGCGCAAGAACGCGCCATCGGCAAGATCCAGGCGCAGATCCCCCTCAAGCGTGGGCAGATCAATCGCCAGTGGCGAGCCACTCCAGTTCACGCGTCCGTCCAGGCGGCCTTGTCCGCCCTGCAGGGCGTCGCGGATGCCCACGCGCTCAAGGAGCCCGCCTGCATCACGCACGCTGAGCTCCAGATTCAATGACGTGGTGCGCCCGGGCTGCTGCCCGGCCTCCATGGCGGTCGCGGACCCTGTGGCACCGGGGCTTCGGAATGACCAGGCGCCGTCGGCGTCCAGCCTGGCCTGCGGATTGTCGATGCGCAACTGGTGCAGCCTCCAGACCGGTTGCTCGACGGTCCCTTCATTGGCTGCCGACAGGGTCATGCGCCCGACCGGCACGCGGCCCAACACCAGCTCTTCGACGCTCACCTCCAAAGCAGGCAATTGCTCAGGTGCACCAGAAAGAGCGGATTCAAGTTCACCCTCACGCGAACGCGGCAGCTCCAGCCGATCGAAACGCGCCGTCAGGGTGCCGATACGCTCGCCAGGCCGCGCGTCGAGCCAATTGAAATGGCCAACGATCTCGCGCGCGGCAATGTTGGCACTCCAGCGGCCCTCGCCTCGAGACGCCCCCAACACCACCTCATGCAACTCACGTCCGCCGATTCGCAGATCGTCGGCCACCACCGAAACCAAGTCAGGGACGAGCGCCATGCCCGGCACCACTGCGTCGCCCGCATCACGCTGCATGCGTTCGAGCTCGCCGTCGGTGAGCAGCGCACGCCATGCGTCGAAATCGAGCTCTGGCGTGCGCACCAGCACCGATAAGCCCGCGTCACGCAACACCGGTTCGTCACCGACCGAAAAACCGGCGCGCCGAATGAGCAGACGTTCAGTGCCCGGATCGCGCTCGCGCTCCAGCACCAGGGCGATTCGATCGCGCAGGCGCACATCCAGTTTGTCGCCCATCGGACGCGCGTCTAAGGCCGCAGGCGCTCTGGGTTCAGACACCACCCGCAAGGGCCAGAGCTCATCGGCCGCCTTAGTGAACGGTGCAGGGAGTGCACTGGACAAGCCGACCAGGTCCGACTCAAGCGTGAGTGTGGAGGCACGCCCTTGCACCTCCACCTTTGCTGTGTAGCGGGCGCGGCCCTCCAGCTGCCGCGTGAGGGGATTGTCAACCAGCCTGCGCATGCCCTGCGCATCGATCGAGCCCTGCGCGGACAAACGCAGCCCTCCCGACGGGTCCGCCTGGCCGTCCACCCGAATCGGTCCGCCCAGCAACTGACCTTGAAGCCCCGACAAGTCGATCCCCGCCTCCGAGAAGCCCACGCGCCCAGTGACGTTCGTGAACGGCGGCAGGGTGTGATCGACACGCACTTCATTACCTGCGAAGTCGACGCTGCCCTGGACCTTCGTGGCCGACAGCTGTGCAAGGGGCAGCAATAACGACAGGCCCAACTTCGCCTCGCCCGTCACGCGCAGATCGCGGGTATGCCTGGACACGGTGCCCTGCAGGGGGCTGTCATCCACAAACTGCAGCATGTCGGCTGCCATGCCAACGCCCCGCCCGTCGATCAGCAGGAGCGGCTCGCGATACTCGGCGATCCGTGCGCGGACCTCGCTCAGCTTCACGTTGCCGGTCATGGCGGAGTGCGCCTGGATGCTGAAGCCAGCGCGCGAAAAATCCAGGTCGGCCTGGATCTGATCGATCTCTGGCCACTGCGGCGAAAATGCCAGCGTGGCGTCACGCAGCCGCCCGGCAATCCGAAACCGACCACGCGCCGGGTCGCGAAACGGAAAGTCCTTGAGATCGCCTTCGACCTCCACCACCAGGTCTTCGCCCACACCGTCTCGCAAAGATCGGGCGACCCATTCGCGGGTGCGCGAGGGAATGCCCAGCGGCAGATACCGGGCCACCCTGGGCGCTTGAACACGGTCGAACCGACCGGTCAACTGAAGATGCCCAGGGCCGGCAGCCTCGCGACGCCAATGCCCTGCGAACTGTCCGCGCACATCGGCGTTGGCGACCTCAAGGTTGGGGACATGCACTTGCCATACGGTGTTGCCTCGCACGGCTTCTTTGGACCACTGCAATTCGGCGCGCAATTGATCCAGGGGGAGATCAGGCTCTGCAAATACCCTGGGCAGCGAAACGAGCGCCCCCTGCCCCTGCAACGTGACCGAGCCCTGTGATGGTCTGGCCTGCAGGCTCCCGGAAAGATTCGAGAACTCAGGCAGTGCGGGACTCATGCTGCGATCGACTTGCATCGACAGTCGTTCAAAATCGGCGCGCACCGTCCATGGAGCGGGCTCGCCCGAAGCCTTTGCACCACCCGCCGCGTGCCAGCCGAGCGCAACCTCGCTCAGTCGGCCGCGCACATCGATAGGGCGCACCATCCGAGCGACGGCATCGGGTAGCGGCAGGCGCTTGGCAAACGCCAGAACCGGGGCGACCTCAAACGGCGCCACCTCGAGCTGCAGGCGCTGCGCAACGGGCACCTGGGAACCATCAAACCGTGCAGTGCCCCGACCGCTCAACAACACACCAGATGCGTCAGTGAGCACAGCACGTTCGAGCGTGAGTTCGTATCCACCGGTTGCGCTTGCATGAAGCTCGCCTTCGCCCTCCAGCGCCTTCAGGGACGCCCTACCCCGCTGCCATGCGACAGCAGGCCGTGCTGCCGCAAACTTGAGCCGGGTGTCCTGGATGCGCCCGTCACGAAAGCGCAGCCAGAACATTTCATCAATGACGCCTTGCGCCGAAAAGCGGGCCCGAGAAAGCGGTCTCGACAAGCCCGCAACGATCTGCACCAAAGGCTCGAGCTGCACGCCGTGCATCGACAGGTGCAGCTCTCCGTCCCATTGACGCCAATCAGGTCGACGCGAAAAAGCCGGGCGATCGAAGGCCAGGGCAAGCGAGGCCGTGGCATTGCCGGTCAAGGGGTGATCACTGCGAGCACTGAACTCATGGTGTCGGCCCTGGTTGCGCAGGTCCAGACTCAACGCCGACAATTCCCGATCGGGCCAGGCACGGCGCGCATCGTGCAAGACAATGGTGGCGCCACGCGCGGAGAGCTCGCCCTGACTCATCAGCCAGTTCAACAGCGGTTCATTGACCTTGCCTTCGTCGGGCAGCAAAAAACCTGCCAATTGCATGCGGCCGTTGGCCAGGCGCTCAAACTCCACGCGAGGCGACTGCAGGTGCAGCTCGGCCAGGCGTGGTGCGCCCTGCAGGACTGAGCGCCAGGACAGGCGCAGCCGAATGGATTCGGCTTGCAGTCGGGGGCGGCCATCCTGGCCATCGAGTCGCACCTGATCCAACTGCAGCGTCGGATGCAGGCCTTGCCAGCCCGGACGAAGGGCGCCAATGGCCAGCGGACGCCCGATTGCGCGCTCCATGTAGGCCACGATCTCAGGACGCCAATCAGCCAAGCGTGGCCAGATCAGATGGCGCACGGCCAAATACCCCAGACACGCGGCGCACAGCACGCTTGCAAGGGTGAGCAGCAACCAGTGATTGAGCCGTGAAGGACGCGGCGGGACAGGCATCGTCTTGCTTCGCAGCCAGGGTTCGCGGGACGTCAAGGCGGCGCATGACCGACATCGGCCCGACGTCCGATCGACTGTAGCATAGGGGTCACCCTCTTCGCCTTCGCCATGACCCCGTCCATCGACGTCCGCTCACTGTCGCCCTGGTACGCCCGCACCCGCGAGGCCCTCGAGCGGCGGTTACCCGCCGTGGCCGCGCTGCTGGAGCCGCTGACCCAACAGCCCATCGATGCTCAGGCCATCGCACACTGCTGGCAAACGGTTGCAGCCTTATCGGGCCTGCCTCCCGATCCCGACCATGCGGTTGACCCAGGGCCCGCGCTGCGTCGGACTCGCCAACTGCTCCTGCTGGCCCTGATCGAACGCGATGTGCGCCAGCAGGCCAGTCTGGCGGAGGTCTGTGGCGCCATCAGCGAGTGGGCGCGCCGCTCTTTGAACATCGCGTTGCGCGCCATTGCAGCCGATCTCGTGTCTGTACATGGCCTTCCACTGGATGCGCAAGGTCAACCCCAAGACCTCCTGGTGGTGGGCATGGGCAAGCTCGGCGGCGATGAACTGAACGTTTCATCGGACGTGGACGTGGTGTTCGTGCATCGTGATACGGGGCAAACCCGCGGCAATGCCGAGGGCCGCGGGGTGATTGCCTCAAGTGAATTTTTTCATCGGGCCGCCAGACGACTGTGCGGCATGTTGTCGGATCAGACTGAAGACGGATTCGTGTTTCGGGTCGATACCCGCTTGCGCCCGAATGGCGACTCCGGCCCTCTGGTGGTCACGCTGCCCATGCTCGAGCAGTACTTCTACGACCAGGGCCGCGAGTGGGAGCGCTTTGCCTGGCTCAAGGCCTGCGTGGTGGCGGACTCCGGTCTGACTGGCAACGCCACGCGCCAATCCGACGAGAGTGCGCTGCGAGAAATCGTCGAGCCCTTCGTGTTTCGACGTTATCTGGATTTCGCAGCGATCGATGCCATGCGCAACCTGCACGGCATGATCCGGGCCGAAGCCACTCGGCGTGACCGCAAGCATGACAGCCGCGACGGCGGCGGCATCGATGTGAAGCTGGGTCGCGGGGGGATCAGAGAAGTTGAGTTTTGCGCCCAGCTCTTCCAGATCGTGCGCGGTGGACGTGACCCGCATCTGCGCGACCGGCGCACGCTGGTCACGCTGCACACACTCGCGCAGCGCCGGCTCATCGAGCCTGACGCGGCACAAGCGCTGGCCACGGCTTATCACTTGCTCAGGCGCATCGAGCATGCGGTGCAGTATCAGGAGGATGCGCAAACACATCGGCTGATCGACGATCCGGCCATGCATGCGCGGGTAGCTCGTATGCTCGGCATGGAGCATGCGGCATTCGAAGTCGCACTGGCCGAAGCGCGCACCCGCGTGGAGTCCGTATTCGATGCACTGCTGGCTGAATCGCCTGCGCCGGCATCGGTGATCGACCCCGCCCGCGAAGACCGCCTGGTACCCGATGAGACCGGTGCAGCGCGCATCGAAGCCATGCGTCAGGGCCGACGCTACAAACTCGCCAGGCCCGATACCCGTCAACGGATCGATCAGCTGATCGAGCAGGGACTGCGTGAAGGCGCAGAGTTGGGCGACGGGTGCCTGGCATCGGGCACAGGACCGGGGACAGACGTCCCCGCCCAGGCTGACCCCGCCTGGTTGGGCAGACTGATCGATCTGCTCGACACCATCGCAGGTCGCCCGGCTTATCTCGCTTTGCTCGTGCAGTTTCCGGGAGCGTACCGGCAGTTGCTCAGGATGATCAGCCAGGCACGCTGGGCCGCCGATTACCTGACCCGCCATCCGGTCGTGCTGGATGAACTGCTCGACGGGCAAATGCTGCTGCCCACGGACTACGCGCTCTGGGAGGCCGAGCTGCGCGCCACGATCGATGCCACGCCGCTGCTTTCAGGTGAGCCCGATATCGAACGTCACATGGACCAGCTGCGCGAGGCGCACCATGCACAGCTCTTTCGGCTGCTCGCGCAAGATCTGGCCGGCAAACTGACGGTCGAGCGGCTCTCCGACCATCTGAGCGAACTGGCCGATCGGGTGCTTTCCATCGTGCTGGACCGCGCCTGGCTGCAGGTGCGCAACCGGCATTGCGAGACGCCTCGCTTTGCGGTCATCGCCTACGGCAGGCTGGGCGGCAAGGAGCTCGGCTATGCCTCCGACCTGGACCTGGTTTTTTTGTACGAGGATGAAGACCCTCAGGCCCAGGTCGTTTACTCGCAACTGGCTCAACGCCTGTCTGCCTGGCTCTCGACACGCACCGCGGCCGGCCTGCTGTTCGAAATTGATCTTCGGCTGCGACCCAATGGCAACGCGGGTCTGTTGGTCTCGAATCTGAAGGCCTTTGAGGGTTATCAGCGCGAGTCCGCTTGGGTCTGGGAGCACCAGGCGCTCACCCGCGCACGCTTTGCGACCGGCGATGTGAGCTTGGGCGCACAGTTCGAATCCATGCGCCGCAGCTTGCTGGCGCTGCCCCGGTCAATCGACTCGCTGCGCGCCGACATTCTGGCCATGCGCACCCGCATGTTCGAAGGCCACCCCAACCACAGTGGCGAGTTCGATATCAAGCACGACGCAGGCGGGATCGTGGACATCGAGTTCATGGTCCAGTTCCTGGTGCTTGCTCATGCGCAGAGTCACCCCGAACTGCTCGACAACGCCGGCAACATTGCTTTGCTCGAGCGTGCTGCACGCGCGGGCCTGATCGATACGACGGCCGCCTTGGCATGCGCCCAAGCCTATCGGGATTATCGGCGCCAGCAGCACCTGATGCGACTGAACGACGCCCGCTATGCGCGCGTCCCCGCCGATGCATTTGCCGCGCAGCGTCTGGCCGTACGCGGCTTGTGGGATCAGTTGCTGGGCCGCTGAAGGCGAACCCGCTCAGGCGCTCAGCGCAGTGGCCTCATCGAACCCCAGCACCAGGTTCATGCACTGCACCGCAGCGCCAGACGCCCCCTTGCCCAGGTTATCCAGACGGGACACCACCATCACCCGCTCGTCGTTGCCGAACACGAACACGTCGTTGCGGTTCGTGTCGTTGCAGGCCATTGGATCGAAGAAGCCCCCGACCGTGTTGTCGGTGGCATCCAGGGGCATGACACGCACGAAGCGCTCGCCTGCGTAATGAGCAGACAAGGCCTCGTGGATGCGCGCCCGCGTGGTGCCG
>CANHUQ010000147.1 GCA_947463885.1 Burkholderiales bacterium | reverse complement strand
TCGTCTGGTCCAGGCGATTGCCGGGCACTGCGCACCGGCCACTGCGGTGCGCGCGTAAGCGCCTGCAGTGGCGCCTGCGACCTCGCTCGTACCGGCCATCGCTGGACCCGGATTGACCACCATCAGGCACACATGACAGCGGCGGTCGAGATCATTGGATTGAGCAAGCGCTTCGGTGACCAGCGCGAAGTGCTGCGGAGCATTGCGATGCGCATCGATGTGGGAGAGCGCGTCGCGCTGCTGGGCGAATCGGGGGTGGGCAAGTCCACCCTGCTCAACCTGATCGCCGGGCTGGAACGCCCGGATGCGGGCGAGATCCGACTCTCGGGCATACCCATTCAGGATCTGGATGAAGCCGCGGCTGCCCAACTGCGGGCCCGCGAGATCGGTTTCGTCTTTCAGGCATTTCACTTGGTGGCGCATCTGCAGGTGTGGCAGAACGTGGCCATCCCGCTCTTGCTCAATGGCAGGCGCGCAGGCGATGCACGCGCGCAGGCGCTGGAGATGCTGGCCCAGGTGGGTCTGGCGGATCGCGCCCAGTCGCTGCCTCGAGAGCTGTCTGGCGGTGAACAGCAGCGGGTCGCGCTGGCGCGCGCGCTCGTGCATCGACCCCGGCTCGTGCTGGCCGATGAGCCGACCGGTAACCTGGATCCGGCCACCGCCACGCGCGTGCTCGAGCTGATCGACACGCAGGTGCGCGAGCACGGCGCGGCGCTGCTGATGGTGACCCATTCCGCTCAGGCCGCGGCCATCGCGCAGCGCAGGGTGCTGTTGACCCCGCAGGGGCTGAGCGAGTGCCCCTGAGTCGATGCCGCTGAGTCGATACTGCTGTGCCGATCTCCCCTGGCCTCTATCCCTGTTCCGATACTTCTGTGCCGATACTTCTGTGCCGATGCTCCTGTGCGAATGTTCATACGCCGATGCCCATGAGCGGGTGCCCGTGAGCGCCTGCCCATGAATCCGCGCACTACGCTCGCGTCCACGCTGCGATGGTGGGCCTGGCTGGCACTGGGCCAGTGGCGCGCGGCCCCTGCACGCGCTGCGGTGTCGGTGTGCGCCGTGGCCATCGGTGTGGCGCTGGCCCTGGCCATTCATCTGGTCAACGCCTCGGCACTCGAAGAGTTTCGACAGGCCATCGCTACCGTCAACGGCGACGCGCATGCGCACGTCCGCGCGCGCACGCAGGCCTTCGATGAGCGCGTCTGGGCTGATCTGGCGCAATCACCCCCGCCCGGGCTGGCCGCAGTCAGCCCGGTCCTGGAGAGCGAACTCGTGCTCGCCTGGCCTGCCGAATCCGCACCGGCCGGATCGACGGCATCGGGCCGAACACGCAGCCTCAAGCTCATGGCCATCGATCCGTTTGCCGCAGCCGGCGTCACCCCGGGCCTCCTCCCACAGACACAGGGGTCGCAGGACTCGGGGGCAGCGTCAGACCTGTTTGATCCGGACGCCGTCTTTCTGTCCCAGGCGGCGCTCGACGCACTCGGCCTGCGGGTGGGAGACCCGCTGCCGGTGCGGGTCGGTCTGCAGGTGCTGAAGTTGCGCATCGCAGGAACATTGCCCGGGGTGCCTCCGGGACAGGCACTGGCGGTGATGGATCTGGGCAGCGCGCAATGGCGCTTGGGGCAGATCGGACGCCTCACGCGCATCGACCTGCGGTTTGAGGAAGGCATCGACGCAAAGGCCCTGCAGCGTGCCGTCAGTGCAAGGCTGCCGGCCGACACCGTCTGGAACACCCCTGAAGCGGCCGCGCAGCGAATGTCGAACGTGTCGCGGGCCTACCGGGTCAACCTGAACGTACTGGCAGGCGTGGCGCTCTTCACCGGGGCCTTTCTGGTCTTTGCCACGATGGCCTTGTCGGTCGCCCGACAACAGGGCGAGCTCGCCTTGATGGGTGTGCTGGGTGCATCGCGTGGTGCCCGTCTGGGCGCTGTGCTGCTGCAGGGCGCGCTGCTGGGTGCGGTCGGCGCAGCCCTGGGCATGGGTCTGGGCATTGCGCTCGCCAAAGGGCTGTTGCAGGCGGTGGGGGGCGATCTGGGGGGGGGCTATTTCAGCGGCTCACGCGCCGGGCTGCTGCTCGATGGCCCGGCGATCCTGGGGTTCGGCGGGCTCGGTCTGGCGGTCGGCATCCTGGGTGCCTTGGCGCCTGCCTGGGTCTCGGCCCGCATGGCACCGGCCAGGGCGCTGCGCAGCGGCAGTTCGGAAGAGTCTCTCGCTGCACTGGCCAGCCCTCGGCTGGTGGCTGTGCTGGCCATCGCCGGGGCCGCGCTGCTGTGGGCCCCCGCGATAGGCGATTTGCCGCTGGGTGCATATGGCGCAATTGCCCTGTGGTTGCTCGCGGGCATTGCGTGCGTGCCGCTGATCACCCGCGGGGCGGGTCGATGGCTGAGCCGATTGGCCGACACGCACCTTTGGCAGCGGCCGGCCGCCTGGCTCGCCATCACGCGACTGGCGCAATCGCCCGGCACGGTGGCCGCAGGGCTGGCCGGTGTGGTGGCAAGTTTTGCGCTGGCCTGCGCCATGGCCATCATGGTCAGCAGTTTTCGGACATCGGTGGCGCAGTGGCTCGACGCCGTGCTGCCGGCCGATGTCTATGCACGCGCACCGGCCAGCGGCGCACCGCCGCTTGATGAGCCAATGCAACGCGCCATCGCGGCGGTCCCCGGCGTGCAGCGCGCCGATTTCCTGCGGACCACCGAACTCAGTCTCGATCCGCTGCGCCCCGCGGTCGCGCTGCTGATTCGCGAGATCGAAGGGGACGCCCCCTGGCGCCATCTGCCGCTCACCGGTGCGTCGCTGCCGGTGCCCCAGGATGCGATCGGCATCTGGGTGTCTGAGCCGATGCTCGATCGCTATCGCCTGAGCCCAGGCCAGCGCATCGATCTGCCGATCGGCACGCCCACAGGTGCAACGCCGCGCTTTTTCGTCGCCGGAGTCTGGCGCGATTACGCCCGCCAGCATGGCGCATTGGCCATGTCGGCCCGCGATTGGCAGCGCCTGACCGGCGAACAAGGCGCCTCGGACGTGGCATTGTGGCTCGCCCCCGGCACGGCGCCGCAGGATGCGATCGACGCGCTCATCCGCGCCCAACCCGCGCTCACGGCGCTTGAATGGCGCAGCGCAGCCGAGATCCGTGCGCTGTCCTTGCGCATTTTTGATCGCAGTTTTGCGGTCACCTACGCCCTGGAAGCCATTGCGATCGCCGTGGGACTATTCGGGGTGGCGGCCTCATGTGCCGGCGACGCGCTGGCGCGTGCCCGAGAGTTCGGCATGCTGCGGCACGTCGGGGTGCGTAGGCGTCAGATCGTGGCGCAGATGGCGATCGAGTCGGCGCTGAGCGTCACCGTGGCGGTGATCTGGGGCGGGCTCATCGGCGCCGCCATCGGGCTTGTGCTCATCAAGCGCGTCAATCCGCAATCCTTTCACTGGACGATGGATGTGCACTGGCCGCTGGGGATCCTGGTGGCCAGCGGACTGGCCCTGATCGGCGCATCGGTGCTGGCGGCACTGGCCGCTTCACGCACGGCGCTCGGTGCTGGTCCGCTGCAGGCGGTGAGGCAGGATTGGTGACATTCAAACCAGGCCAGGCCGCCATGCGGCGCGATGCCAAGACATCCCAGGCCACGCCACCGGGCGCCCTGCGTCGGCGCTGGCTCGCGCGCGTTGCGTCGCAGCTTCCGGTGTGGTGGGGGGGCCTTGCTGGTGCAGGGCAAGCGTTGTTCCCACGTGTCGCAGGCGCTGCCGAGCCACACCCGTCCACAGCGATTGCATCCGGCGAGTGCGCAGCCCCCGACAACACCTGGGCACCGGTGCACCCCAACACGGTCCTGCAATTTGCGCAGGACCATGGCGCGCACCCCTGCCATCGCACTGAGTGGTGGTACGTGACGGGCTGGCTGCAACGCCCGGACGCCGCGGATGCCGGGTTTCAGCTCACCTTCTTTCGTAGTCGAACCCGTCACCCGGGCGCCAACCCCAGCGCGTTTGCACCGCGCCAGCTTGTCCTCGCCCATGCGGCGCTGGCGTTGCCGGAACGCGGCCGACTGCTGCACGCCGAGCGCGCAAGTCGCGCAGGCTTCGGGCTGGCTGGCGCCGAAACAGGCGACACACATACCTGGATCGGTGCAGGCAGTGCGGCCTGGCGTCTGCAGCGCGAAGCCACAGACGGGCGCTATCGTGCTCGGGTGCAAACCGCTGCCTTCGGCTTCGATCTGGAGCTCACCACGTCTGCCCCGCCGCTTCTGCAAGGCGAGGCCGGGTTTTCGCGCAAGGGCCCCGGCACTGGCCATGCCAGCCACTACTACAGCCGACCGCAATTGAAGGTGAACGGGGATCTGCGTCTTGGCGCGCAACCCGCCTCGCGCATCAGCGGCGCGGCCTGGTTCGACCACGAATGGTCGAGCGCCCTGCTGATCGAAGGCGCGGTCGGCTGGGACTGGTGCGGCCTGAATCTGGACGACGGTGGCGCGCTCATGGCATTCCGGATCCGCGATCAGCACGGTGCCACCCTCTGGCGCGACGGACTGATGCGCCAAGGCGAGCAGGGTATGGTGCGCCGCGGGCTGCAACCCAACTTTGAAGTGCTGCGCACCTGGCGTTCTGCGCGCAGCGGCGCTCAGTGGCCGGTGCACATGCGCATCGAATTGGCGGGGCGACGCATCGCATTGCAGCCGCTGTTCGACGATCAGGAACTCGACGCGCGCGGCAGCACCGGCACCCGTTACTGGGAAGGCGCCGTCACAGCCCTGGAGGACGGACGGCGCATCGGGCGCGGTTATCTGGAACTCACCGGCTATGCCGGGGCGCTCAAGCTGTAAGTCTGTCAGGCACGCGGCAGACCCGATCAGTGGGTCTGCTGTCTAGTGGCAGGCTAGCGGCAGGCGCGCCTCACCCCGACGCGGGAGGCGCGCTGACCGCCAGACAGGCCGCCAAACAAGCCGCGCAACGGACTCAAATCCGACCGGCAGAGCGCCAGCGGGCCATCCATCGGTTCACGCCTTCCTCGGCGCGTGCACGCACGGCATTCGGCAGGCGCCTTGCCAGAAAGGGGATCCCGAACATGAGCACGGCAAAGTCATCGGCCCAACCGAACAGCATCAGAATATCGGGCACCAGATCGATCGGACTCAGAACGTACAACCCCAAGGCCACGATGCCCAGCTTCAGGCCCCGCGGCGTGTAGGGATCTCGCAATGCGTGCAGCAGCAACAGCCCATCGCGCCCCGCCGTTTTCATTAGTTTCCAGATCCGAGCCATCCACATTCCTAAGCCTCCTGAAGACGCACTCGCGCCACTGTCCCCAACTGAGGGCGCAGTCGCTACATCACAAGCCCCCTGCTGCGGGACCAGCCACAGGGCCAGACGCCCCGACTCAGGCCTGGAGCGTACCCCGGCCGCCCCGCCAGGGGGAACGCAGGCCTGGTACTGAAGGCTTACGTCTTTCGGCACGCCCGGCTGTGCCGTCCCCCGCCGGCCAATGCTACTCTCGGCTGCGCTTTCCCATCTGCTTGCGACCACTGCCCATGTACCCTTTCACCTACCAGCGAGCCGCCACGCTCGAAGACGCTCTGGCGCCCTTGCTCAACGACCCGGAAGCGCGCGCGCTGGCCGGCGGCATGACCCTGCTGCCAACCATGAAAATGCGCCTGGCCGCCCCCACGCAACTGATCGACATCGCGCGCTTGCCCGAGCTGCGTGGCATCCAGATCGAGGCCGATGCGGTCACGGTGGGCGCGGCCCAGCGACACGTCGAAGTCGCCACCGACCCAGCCCTGCGTGCGGCCCTGCCGGCGCTGGCCGAGCTGGCCGGCCTCATCGGCGACCCTCAAGTGCGTGCCCGAGGCACCTTGGGAGGCTCGGTCGCCAACAACGATCCGGCGGCCGACTATCCGGCGGCCGTGCTCGGGCTAGACGGCACGGTGATCACCAACCGCCGCTCGATCCCGGCTGCGGCGTTTTTCCAGGGCATGTTCGCCACAGCCCTTGAACCTGGCGAACTCATCCGGGCCGTACGCTTTGCCCGCCCCAAACGCGCGGCTTATGCCAAGTTTGCGCAGGCCGCCTCCGGGTATGCGATGACCGGTGTCATGGTGGCTCAGTTCGACCACGGCGTACGCGTCGCGGTCACCGGTGCCGGACCAGGCGTGTTCCGCTGGACGCAGGCCGAGCAGGCGCTTGCCGCGCGCATGGCCCCCGAGGCGCTCGACGCCCTCACACTCGATGCCAGCGGCCTGAATGCCGATCTGCACGCCAGCGCCGAATACCGAGCGCATCTGGTGGGCGTGATGACCCGACAGGCTGTGAGCCAACTGGCTGGCTCTGCGCGCTGACCTCTGCTTCGCTGAATCGCCCGACATCCACGGCGCTGCACAGCGCCTGAAGGACCTCAAATGCTGATTTCTTTGACCGTCAACGGCACCGCACAGACCGCCGAATGCGAAGACCGCACCCTGCTGGTCGAACTGCTGCGCGAACAACTCGGCCTGACCGGCACCCATGTGGGCTGCGACACCAGCCAGTGCGGCTGCTGCACCATCCACCTCGATGGCGAAGCCGTGAAGTCCTGCACCATGCTCGCCGTCCAGGCCCAAGGCGCACGCATCACCACCATTGAGGGACTCGCCCAAGGCGATACCTTGCATCCGGTGCAGGCCGCTTTTTCGGCCTGCCACGGGCTGCAGTGCGGCTTTTGTACGCCGGGCATGATCATGGCCAGTGCCGACTTGCTTCGCCGCCATCCAGACCCCACCGACGATCAGATCCGCGAAGGCCTGGCCGGCAACCTGTGCCGCTGCACCGGCTACGTGAATATCGTGGCGGCGGTCAAAAGCGCCGCCCAGATCCTCAAGCGCGCCCCCGGCACGCCTGCCTGAACCCTGCTTTTTTTCTGATCCGCCATGAACGCTCCCGCTCAAGCATCCCTGCCCGCGCTCTCACGCAACGAAGACCTGCGGCTGGTGACCGGCAAAGGCCGCTACACCTCCGACTGGAATCTGCCTGGCCAGCTGTATGCGCATGTGCTGCGCTCCGACCATGCGCACGCAGCCGTCCGCAGCATCGATACCGCAGCGGCCCTGCAGGCACCGGGCGTCGTGAAGATCCTCACCGCCAACGATGTGCGCGCAGCTGGCTATGGCGACGTGCCGGCCGGCGCACCCACCAAAGGTGCTGACGGCCAAGACCATGTGAAGCACGCCCTGCCGCTGCTGGCCACCGACCGTGTGCGCTTCGTCGGTCAGCCGGTGGCCATGGTGATCGCGGAATCAGCGCGTGCCGCCCAAGACGCCGCTGAACAGATCATGATCGACTATGACGAGCTGCCCGCCGTCGCCGGGATGCAGGCCGCACGGGCCCCAGGCGCCCCGCTGGTGCATGACAGCGTGTCCGGCAATCTGTCGCTGCTCTTTGAGGCAGGCGATGCGGCCGCGGTCAAGGCCGCATTCGCCCAAGCGGCACATGTCACCACGCTCGACATGCACAGCCAGCGTCTGGTGGGTGCCCCCATGGAACCCCGTGGCTGCCTGGCCGCCTGGGACGCCGCCACCGACCGCTATACCGTCTACACGCCCACCCAGGGCATGCTCGGCATGCGAGCCTCGCTCTCGCAGGTCAGCCAAATCCCCCAGGATCGTATCGTCGTCATTGCAGAAGATGTCGGCGGCTCCTTCGGATTGCGCGGTGGCCCGGCCGCAGAGCAGTTGCTGCTCATGATCGCAGCGCGCACGCTGGGCCGCCCCGTGAAATGGACAGCCTCGCGTTCCGAGCTCTTCGTGGGCGAGTGGCACGGACGCGCCTTGCGTCTGAAGGGCCGCATGGCATTGGATGCTGAGGGCCGCATCCTCGCCATCGACTGGGAAGACCAGGCGGATCTGGGCGCCTACACCTGCTACTTCCAGTCCTTCATCGGTACGCGCAACCTGTCGGTGACCATGGGCGGCGTTTACGACATCCCGGCACTGCATTCGCGCCAGGAGCTCGTCTTCACCAACACGGTCCCGGTGTCGGCCTACCGGGGCGCAGGCCGACCCGATATCGCCTATGCCATCGAGCGGCTCATCGATCAGGCCGCCGCTGAACACGGATTCGATCGCGTTGAACTGCGCAAGCGCAACATGATCCGCAAGAACGCTTTCCCTTACACCACAGCCGTGGGGACGGTGTACGACTGCGGTGACTTCGAAGGCACGATGGATCAGGCACTGGCCATGGCCGATTACGCCGGCTTTGCAGCACGCCGGGCCGACTCTGAGCGCCGCGGCAAGCTGCGTGGTTTTGGTTGGGGGTGCTACATCGAAGCGTCAGGCGCGGGCGGCGCACCCAAGGATGCGGTCGCGGCCAAATTCGGCGGGGCCGGGTACATCCAACTCTATGGCGTCACCGGACCGTCGGGCCAGGGTCACGAAACCTCGTTCTCCAAGATCGTGGGCGACGGGCTGGGCGTGTCCCCTGACCTCATCCGCTATCGGGCCGGCGACCCCAGCAAGGAGCTGGTGGGCAATGGCACCGGCGGATCACGCTCCCTCTATGGGGCTGGCAGTGCCTGCAAGGTGCTGGTCGGTCGCATCATCGAGCAGGCCCGCCCGCATGCCGCCAAGGCACTGAGCGTGGAACCGGGCAGCTTGGTCTATCGCGATGGCGGCTTCCAATCCGGCTCGGGGCGCATCGGCCTCATGGACCTGGCCCGCAGCCTGCCTGCTCAGGCCGATGGCAGCCATCCGATGGACTGCGAAGGCGATTCAGTGTCAGGCATGACCTTCCCCAATGGTTGCCATACCGCTGAAGTCGAAATCGACCCGACCACCGGCGTCACCCAGGTCCTGGCTTACAACGCCGTAGACGACCTGGGCCATGTCATTTCGCCCCAACTGGTTCAGGGCCAGGTGCATGGTGGCGTATTGCAAGGCGCAGGCCAGATCTTCGGCGAACATGCCATCTATGACGAACAAACCGCCCAATTGCTCACCGGCAGTTTCATGGACTACCCCATGCCGCGCGCGGGCTGGGTGCAGAACATTCGCACCGACTACCACCCGGTGCCCACGGCGCTCAACGAACTGGGCGCTAAAGGCGTAGGCGAGTCGGGTTGCTCGGGCTCATTGCCGGCCATCGTCAATGCACTGACCGATGCATTGCGTGGCGCTGGTGTGCCACCAATGGACATGCCATTCACGTCGTCGCGCGTCTGGACGGCCCTGCAAGCCGCCAGGAAAAACTGAGAGACGGAGGCCTGCAACTGGGCCCATGCCGTTCGTCCATGCACGTGCCGTTCGACTAAGTACAAGTACAAGCAGTCGGATCAGGTATGTGCCGTCTGACCAGGCACGTGCAGTCAGACCACGCATGTGCCGTCGGACCACGCATGTGCCGTCGGACCACGCATTTGCCGTCGGACCATGCATGGGTCGAAGGCCCACGTAGATGCCTTCGACCCATGGTCGACGCATCGTGTCTGGTATCGCGGGGGATCGCGGGCGGAGCCTCACACCCGCTGTGCCCCGACTCGCTCAGCGCACCAG
>CANHUQ010000146.1 GCA_947463885.1 Burkholderiales bacterium | reverse complement strand
GTACTCATGGTGGGGCGTACCGTGCGCAATACAGTAAGAAATTATGTCTTACCTTCGGACGGTGTTACAAGGGCCGCTCATGCCGCTTGCGGCTTCGTCACCCTCGACACGCTCAGCGCATTGACGATCAGCAGCAGCTGAAAGATCGCGATGCCGACCCACACTGCAGCAGGCCATCCGGCATCCATCAGTCGCCCGAAAATCGCGGGCGAAATGGCTAAGCCGGTGTCCAGCCCGGAATACACCAGGCCATAGACGCGGCCGGTGGCGCCAGGCGGGCTGGCGCGGCGCACCAGCAGATCGCGCGCAGGGCCTGCCGTGCCCGCACCGAACCCCATCACTGCAAAGAGGCCAGGCACCATCCAGCCGGGCGCGGGCGACAAGGCGATGATGAGCGACACGCTGGCGGCGACTGCATAGCCGATGGCCACCACCTGCTCGGCGCGTGACGGGTCGGCGGCCACGAAGCCACCGGCGAGCGTGCCTGCGGCACTGGCCAGCATGAAGGCCGTGAGGCACAAGGCCACCCATGAAGGCTGCACGTCGTGCAACAGGCGCGCGGCTTCAGGGCCGAAGGTCTGGATGCCACCGAAGCCCAGTGCCGAGGTGAGAAAGAACGCGAAGCTCATCCAGACCGCGGGCAGCTTCAGAAAGGCCAGCGCAGAAGGCGCGTCGGCCTGGGTCGTTGCATCGGCTGGCTGGGCATGCACGATGCCTAATGCCCCGACGGGCTGACCAGCGAGCAGTGCGCGGTGCAGCCAGATCATGAGGAGGATGGCTGCCGCCAGCAGGCCGGCACAGGCGATGGCAGTGCGCCATGAACTCAGCCCGGTGATGCCCACCAGAAACACCGGGGCCAATGCCCAACCGAGGTTGCCGGCCACACCATGCAGGGCATAGGCCTTGGCGAGGCGCGCGGGTGCGATGCGCGCATTGAGGATGGAGTAGTCCACCGGATGAAAAGGTGCGTTGCCCAGGCCTGCGAACACGCTGCCCACCATCAGCATGGCGTAGCTGGGTGCGGTGGACAGGATGAGTGTGGACACCACGAAGGAACACAGGGCTGCGAGCATGACCGGCACCGCGCCAATGCGATCGACCACGAAGCCTGCCAGCGCCTGGCCCACGCCCGAGACAATGAAGAACACCGTCATGAGCAGGCCGAGCTCGGCATAGCTCAGCGAGAACTCGGCCTTGATCCAGGGAAAGAGCGGCGCAAGGATGAGGTGAAAGAAATGCGAGCAGCCGTGCGCCGTGGAAACGACCGCGACGGTGCGGCGGTCTTGTTGTGGGGTGTCGGGGGCGGCGTGTGCGCCGGCAGGCAGGGTGGCGGTGGAGCTCATCGGGGCAGGATAGCCCAGCCTGTTGGAGCATGCTGCCTGCGTTCCAGCAGAGCCTGGCCACGCGACTGTCCCTGAAAAGGTAGCCGAACACGCCCTGGCGCGCCACGCGTTGCTCGTAGCCGGCGCAATCGGCCACGGATGCATCAAGACCGTTCGGACACACAACCAGCCGTCGCACATCAACGAAGGGATCGATATCGGCGTTGCTGCTGAAGTGACAAACGATTCACAATGACAGCATATGCGCTATCATTTCGCCATGCCAACCATCGTGGTTGATACCAATGTTCTTGTGGCCGCGCTCATTCGCGGCGGCGCGGCATCGCGAGGTGTCCTGCGCGCATGTCTCAGTGCTCATTACCGTCCTGCGATCGGGCCGGCATTGCTGGCTGAATACGAAGATGTCCTCGGACGAGAGGCACTGTTTGAAGGCAGCGTGCTGTCCGCACCGGAACGCTCGGAAGTGTTCGATGGCTTCCTGAGCGTATGCGCCTGGGTTGAAGTCTTCTACGCTTGGCGTCCCAATCTGCCTGACGAAGCGGACAATCACCTGATCGAACTGGCAATTGCTGCACAAGCCGATGCAATCGTCACTCGCAACCTGCGCGACCTATCTCGCGGCGAACTGAAATTTCCATCGCTGCGTCTGCTCACACCCGAGCAATGCCTGGAGGCCTTTCCATGTCCACGCTGACCATTCGACTGCCTGACGACAAACACGAACGTCTCAAATCGCTCGCTCGCGCAAACTCGATCAGTGTCAACAAACTGATGGATGAATTGGCGACCGTGGCGCTCGCGAACTACGACGCACGCGTGCGCTTCGAGACGCGATCAACCCGGGGGGATATCGGTCGCGCACGGGGCCTTCTGGATCGGCTCGACGCGGCCGAGTGAGTGGTGCTAAGCGGTCATTCAATGGCTCGTCCTTGCGCCGATCAGCCGCCCTGCTGCGTCTTCACGACCTTGTCCACCGGAAAGCCCAGCTCGGCAGCACGCTTCATGAGCGACTCGTACACGCCTGGCGGCAACGCGGGGGTGCGCGAGAGCACCCACAGATAGTCGCGGCGCGGCTCGCCGACCACCACCCAGCGATAGTCGGGGTCGAGCTCGATCACCTGATAGTCGCCCCAACCCACGGGCAGCCAGCGCAACGCGGCCGGCAGGAAGCTGACGCGCAGCTTGGCGTTGCTGGGGTCGGTGGCCTTGGCCACACCGGTGGCTGAGTCAAAGCGGGGCTCACCCGAGGCACTGGTGCGGCAACGATTGAGCACTTCCACGTTGCCGCCCTCGAGTTGCCGATAGGTAGCGCTGACATCGCCCAGGCATTGGCGCTGAAAGAAGTTGGGCAGCTTGGCGATTTCGTACCAGGTGCCCACGTAACGGTTCAGGTCGACCGAGGCCACCGTGGGCAGCGGCGCGGTTTGTGCGAAGGCCGAGGGGCTGGCGCACCCAATGGCGATGATCAGCAGTCGGGCGAGTGCCGAGCCAGCCGCCGACCGTGCGGTACGCAAAGGGTGGGAGAGGGTGCGCATGAAGGGTCCTGAAGGGGGTTGAGAGGCTGAAGCTCAGGTTCGCAACAGCAGCCACAGCTGCAGCGAGCGGGCACGCAGGCGGCCCTGTTCATCGAAGATGGCCGTGCCGGCGTGCAGCTTGCGTCCATCCTGACGGATCGGCCAGCCGGCCACCACGTAACGCTCACCGGCGCGCAACGGCACGGCAATGTCGCCGGCCATGCGCCCGGTCATCATCGGCGTGTGCTGACCCAAACGCGCGCCCCACGCGAAGCCCGCGGGACAGTCGAGCGCCGCCCAGGTGATCGGGGCATCGACGATTCCGTCGGGCCCGGCCAGTTCGGCGGAGGGCGTCCAGGTGGTGGCCACCACGCCGGCCTCGCCGGCGGCACCCGGCAACAGGCTCGGGATGATCACCAGACCGTCGTGACGCGCGATGCCGCAACCAAAGCAATGGTCGTACGGGTTGCCGGTCTCTGAGCGCGCAGTCATACGGCCCAAGACGCCGGCCGCGTCGGCTTGCGCTACATCGGGGGCAGGCGGCACGGCGATGTCCGCCGCATCGATCACGCAGCCTGCGGCCTCGGCCAGCAGTTGCTCACCATCGTGCAGCGTGATGCCGCCCGATGGCGCTTCACGCCACTGCAGCGGGCGGTCCAGCGGCACGGGCGCTCGCAGCGTGATCTGGACGGTGGGGTCGGGCAGGCAGTCCGCGATGGCGCCGGCCACATAGCCGCCGTTGCCACTGGTGGGCGGGCCGTTGAAGCGGCGGGGAATGGTGAGGGTGCGAGGGGACATGACATCTCCTAAAGAAGCCGGATCACGTACCCGCCCGACTTTTCATCATGCTCGAGCGCCAGCAGGCCGCGGTCGCGCGCATCTTCCAGCAGTTCGTTGAAGGACCGATAGCCGTAATAGCCTTCGGCAAACCCCGGGCGGCGGCGCTTGAGCGTTTGCTTGACCATGGAGCCCCAGATCTTGTCGTCGGCGCCGCGCTCGGTGATGAGCGCCTCGACAGTCTCCAGCGCCAGATCGATTGCCTGCTGGCGGCGCTCGTCTTCGTTGCGGGGTGCGGGGGGGTCGGTGGGGGCGGCGGCTTCGGTGCTGGCAATGGTTGCAACGGAAGTGATGGCTGCGACGGGGAGGGTGGCTGCGTTGGTGGCGGCCGTCTCGGCTGCAGCCGCCTTGCCGCGGCGCGGGCTGCGCTTGCGCGCAGGCGGCGCGGCGTCGGTGGCCTCTGCAGGCAGGGCTGATGCGATGGGCGCCGGTGTCGACGCCTGAGCCGCGACGAGCGCTTCGCCTTGAAGGGTGGCGGGCTCGGTGGGAGACACCACTTCAGCTCCAGGCGATGCGCCGCTCGCACCTGCTCCCACTACGCCCGCCTCGTCGATCACCGTCGAAGGCTTACGCCGACCATTGCCGCGCGTGCGGCTCGGGCTGGCTGAAGGCTGGGTGGCTTCGGCTGTGGTGGAGGTGGTCGCTGCGCCAGTGGCAGGCGGGCGCGCTGCGGTCTTGCTCGCCGACTGCCCGTTGCCTGCACCGGCCTGCGCGGACGATGCGGTGCGCGTGCTGCGCCGGCGCGATTCGCGCACCAGATCGTCGTAAAAGATGAACTCGTCGCAATTGGCCGTGAGCAGATCTGAGGTGGAGCCTTTCACGCCCACGCCGATCACGGTCTTGTTGTTCTCGCGCAGCTTGGACACCAGCGGGGAAAAGTCGGAGTCGCCGCTGATGATCACGAAGGTATTGACGTGCGTCTTGGTATAGCAGAGGTCCAGCGCATCAACCACCATGCGGATATCAGCCGAGTTCTTGCCCGACTGGCGCACATGCGGAATTTCGATGAGTTCGAACGAGGCCTCGTGCATCGGCGCCTTGAACTCGCGATAACGGTCCCAGTCGCAATAGGCTTTCTTGACCACGATGCTGCCCTTGAGCAGCAGGCGCTCGAGCACCTTGCGGATGTCGAACTTGTCGTACTTTGCGTCGCGCACACCGAGGGCGACATTCTCGAAATCGCAGAACAGCGCCATGCTGACACTGTCGGGCGGATGGGCCATCGGGTCTCCGATCAGGTGAAAACTTAGGGTGACGTGCGCTCAGCCAAGACAGGCACTGAGTCGGGCACAACTGAGTCGCTCGGCACTTAGTCCGACAAAAACTTGAAGCGAAACGCGTCGCCGCAGCTGCAGACATGGCCCGCGGTGGGCGCAGGAAAATGCGCGCTCAGCAACAAGGTGGAGGTGTCGGCGCACCGCTCGATGAGTCGCATGCGGGTGCGGCGCCCCATCTCGGCATCGAAGTCTGCATACATCTGCAGGCCGGGCTCGGCCAGCAAAATCGGGTGGTGAATGATGTCGCCCGACATGATCGCCTCCTGACCACCGCCCTTCACATGGATGGTGACGTGGCCCGGTGTGTGGCCAGGCGCGGGCTCCATCCACACGCCATCGTCCAAATGCCCTTCGACCACATGGTGCATGTCGACCACTTCATGCAAGCCGGCCTGCACGACCGGCAGCACGCTGTCTTCAAATGAGCCGTGTGCGACCGGGTAATCGGGTTTGGAGGCAAAGAGCCGCGAGAAGTACTCGTACTCTTCGCGCGCCATGAGGTAGCGCGCATTCGGAAAGGTAGGCACCCAGCGACCATCTTTCAGATACGTGTTCCAGCCGACATGGTCCGTGTGCAGATGGGTGCACATGACGATGTGAATGTCTTCGGGGCGCAGGCCCGCAGCAGCGAGGTTGCGCAAATACGCGTCCGAAGCGAGGCGGTCCTGCCAGGCCACCTTGGGCGTGCGCACCTTATGGTTGCCGTTGCAGGTGTCCACCAGGATGTTCAAGTGCGGCGTGCGAATCAGATAGCTGTGAAAACTCAGCGGCACCTTACGCGCGGTGGCATCGAACAGGCGCGGACCCAGCCAGTCGGCGTTGCGCGCCAGCACCTCGTCCGTGATGTTCGGGTACAACCATTCAGGGTCGAACCACATGGTCTCGACTTCGACGATGCGCTCGACCGTGGTGCGTCCGAATTGCAATGGCCTCATGCCGAATCGCCGCGCGCACGCGCGGGCTGAGAGTAACGGATGCGGTCGATCGTCTCACATCGAGGTGGGTCGCATGCCGCTGGCGTGTTCTGCACGTGTCTGACACGCGATGCAGCGGGCGGCAAACGGGCTGGCCGCAAGGCGCTCGGGCGGGATGTCTTCTCCGCACGCGACGCACGCGCCGTAGGTGCCAGCGTCGAGCCGTTTGAGTGCAGCGCGGCCTGCATGGTATTCGTCGAGATCGCGCCGGGCATCGGCAAAATCGGCGGTGGCTGCATCGTCGACCACCGACTGGTCGCCGTTGTCGCCCACATGCTCCAGCGCCTGCGTCACATCGACCGCATCGCCCAGCTTGACGTCAATCTCTTGGCGCAGGGCTTCCAGGCGGGCTTCAATGCGTTGACGCAGGGCGTCGGTGTCGGGTTGTGCGGACATGGCGGGCACCGGTGTGAAACGTGAGTGCCCATCGTGCGCCGGCGGTGGTGGCGGCTGTTGATCCGCATCAAGCCTGGTGTTCAGGCATGCCCGTCAGCGTGGCCGTGCGAAAAAGGCGGCGACCACTTCCAATGCACGGGCCACGTCAGCATCGCCCACATCCAGGTGCGTGACCCAGCGTTGCACCAGGCCCGCGCCATATCGACCAACGCTGCCGGTGCTGCGCACCCCATGGGTCTGCAGATGCTCGGCGAAGGGCTGGGCGATAGCGGCGTCGACCTTCACGAACACGATGTTGGTCTGGGGGAGCTCGGCCTGCAGACCACCGCCATGGCGGGCGGCGATGGCATTCAGCCCTTCGGCCAACTTCAGCGCGCGCACATGATCCTGCCCCAGGCGCTGCACGTTGTGCTCAAGCGCAAAGAGGCCACCTGCGGCAATGATGCCGGCCTGCCGCATGCCACCACCCAGCATCTTGCGCCAGCGGCGCGCCCGCGCAATGAAGGGCGACGAGCCCAGCAGCAGCGAGCCCACCGGCGCGCCCAGGCCCTTGGACAGACACACCGATACGCTGTCGAACTGCGCGCAGATTTCGCGGGCCACACCCACTGCATCGGTGGCGCCGGCGCTGCGGGTATCGCCCTCGTGCTGGCCAGCCGCTCGCCTGTGCGCCACTTCAACGGCGGCATTGAAGAGTCGCGCGCCATCCAGATGGGTAGCCAGTCCACGCGCGGTGGCCAGCGCACGGACATCGCGCAGATAGTCCATCGGAAGCACCTTGCCGCCGGTGGTGTTCTCCATGACCACGAGCCGGGTGCGCGCAAAGTGCGCATCGTCGGGCTTGATCGCGGCTTCGATGGCGGCCAGCGGGATCGTGCCATCGGGTGCATGGTCCAGCGGCTGCGGCTGGATGGAGCCCAGCACCGCCATGCCTCCCGCCTCCCATTTGTAGGTGTGCCAGTTCTGCCCCACGATCGCTTCGTCGCCGCGCTCGCAATGGACCAGTAGACCCAGCAGATTGGTTTGCGTGCCCGAGGTGGCAAAGAGCGCCGCCTCGAAGCCCAACATCTGTGCAGCCTGCGTCTGCAGGCGGTTGACGGTCGGGTCGTCGCCGAACACATCGTCGCCCACCTCAGCAGCGGCCATGGCCGCGCGCATGGCGGGTGACGGACGGGTAACGGTGTCGCTGCGAAAATCGGTCATGAACGGGTCCTTGAACGCGGCGCTGCGGCAAGCTGTTGCGCCATGGTGATCGCTGCGAGCAGGCTGGAGGGATCGGCGATGCCGCGTCCGGCAATATCGAAGGCCGTGCCGTGATCGACGCTGGTGCGCACGAACGGCAGGCCCACGGTCACGTTCACGCCCTGATCCAGGCCCAGATATTTCACCGGGATCAGGCCCTGGTCGTGATACATGGCCACCACCAGATCGAACTCGCGAAAGCCGCGCGCGCGCATGAACACGGTGTCGCCAGGCCAGGGGCCGGTCGCATCAATACCCCGGGCGCGGGCCTGCGCAATGGCGGGCGCAATTTCCTCGATGTCTTCGCGGCCCATCAGGCCACCTTCGCCGGCATGCGGATTGAGCCCGGCCACGGCAATGCGCGGGCGCTCAATGCCCAACTGCTGCAGCCCGGCATGGGCAATGAGAATGGTGTCGAGCACGGCTGCGCAGCGGATGCGATCGATCGCTTCACGCAGCGACACATGGATGGTGACCAGCAGGGTGCGCAGCTCGTCGTTGGCCAGCATCATGCGCACATCGTCCACGCCCGCCAATGCAGCGAGGATTTCGGTGTGCCCGGGGTGCTTCACGCCCGCGGCATGCAATGCCTCCTTGTGGATGGGCGCGGTGACCACCGCAGCCACATGCCCGGCCATGGCGTCGCGGCTGGCGCGCACGATCGCTTCGTGGGCAGCATGGCCGGCGCGGGCATCGATGCGCCCAAGAGGGAGGTCAGGCGGCAGATCGCTGCAGGCGACAACCGGGACACGCACACGCTCGGGCGACGCATGGCCCGCTGTTGATGCGGGTGCAGGTGCAGGTGCAGGTGCAGGTGCAGGTGCAGGTGCGGGTGCAGGTGCGGGTGCGCTCGCCGAGCTGATGAGGGCGGCGGCCTCTTGCACCGTGCTCACTGCCACGAGCTCGATCGGCAGGCCCAGCGTTGCGGCGGTGCGCGAGAGCACGGACGGGTCGCCGTAAATCACCAGCCCCGGCTGCGACGGATCCAATGAGCGCGCAGGCGTATTGCTGGGCTGTGGGCCATGCGCGGTCTGCGACCCGCTTGCGAGCAGTTGCACGCAGGCCTTGAGGACGATTTCGGGGCCGATGCCGCAGGCATCGCCCATGGTGATGGCCAGCAGCGGCGCAGGGGCAGTCATCGCCCGATTGTAGGCCGCAATGACGCGGCCCCGGGCCTGTGCGCCGCGTCAGGTGTTCAGGTGGCCGCCGGACCGGCTGATCGTCTGATGACCGTGCGATCGTGCGATCGTGCGAGCAGTTCAGCATGTCAGCGGGTCAGCGGCTGGAATGTCCTCGCGAAGCGACCTTGCTCTGCTCGGTGGCGGCCGTGAGGATCGCTACGCGGCACTGGGCCCTAAACTCCAGGCTATGGGCCTCGGGATCACGCGGGAAGGCGAACACGCGTTCTGCGGCCGTTCGCAGCAAACGCTCGTCGTCCTCGTCCTGTGCGAACCAACGCAGTTGCACCGGAATGAACCGCAGCATGGCCAGGTCGGTCTCCAGGCGTGCGAGGAAATCCTTGGCGCTCATGCCCTGATCGCGCGAGTGCGCGGCATTGCGAATGAAATCGCTGCCCTCCTGACATTCGGTGGGGGTCACCGTGAGCGCCCCGGCCGTGGCCGGCAGGGCGCACGCCGCAGCAAGCGCTACAGCGTTGAGCCAGTTTTTCGACACCATCGTCTCCTCCAGGTGTTCTTCTGATGGCCCCGTTTCATCGGGGCGTTTTGGCTTGCAGCCCCTGGTACGCGGGTACGCACCGGTCTGATCGCTGCCGGTTTTGAAGGGCTCGAGTCGACCCTACACCGGTCGGCGCAGCGCTGCAATCAGACGCATCACTTCACGATCCACTCAGGCGAGCATCTCAAGCGAGCACTTCAGCGAGCATCGCAGTCGCGCACTTCAGTCCATCACCTCGGTCCATCACCTCGGTCCATCACC
>CANHUQ010000145.1 GCA_947463885.1 Burkholderiales bacterium | reverse complement strand
GGTAGCGCCCGTACAGAATCTGCTCGGCGATCCCACGCCCGGCGGCCGGTGCCTGCTGCATGCCGTGCCCTGAGAACCCTGTAATGCACAGCAGGTTGTCGAAGCCGGGGTGCAGGCCTAACAGCGCGTTGTGGTCGAACAGATTCATCTCGTAGTACCCGGCCCAGGCCCGCTCCACGCGCACGGCTTCGAACGCCGGCACTCGATGCGCAAGCTGCATCCACATCGCTTCGTCGAACTCGGCAAGGTTCGGTTCGAGTGGGAGATCATCGGTATCAGGGTCGGGTGTGGTGCCGAAGAGAAAACCGCGCCCTTCAGGCCGAAACCAGAAACCACTCGGGTCGATCACCAGCGGGCAGTGCGGCAGCGCCTCGGGGCAAGACAAGACGAAAACCGTACGACGACGTGCGTGCACCGGCAGGTCGATCCCCACTTGTGCGGCCAGTGCACGCGACCAGGCGCCTGCTGCGTTCACGGCCCAGCCGCAGGCGATGCGCTGCCCATCGGCCAGCCGCACCGCCCGGACCCGCTGCGCACGGCCCGCTTCGCATTCAAAACCCGTGACCTTGGCCTGCATCAGTCGCACACCGGCTGCACGTGCGGATCGCACCAGTGCCTGGTGCAGGGCAGGGCCATCGAACCAGCCTTCCACGCCCGCGCCCAGGGCACCCAGCGCCAGATCACCGGAATGCAGCCATGCAAAGCGCTGCGCCAGAGCATCGGGACTGAGCAGCTCGATGTCCGCGTCGTGGGCGCGCTGCACGGTGTTCAGGGCGCGCAGCCCGGGCTCTTGCGCGGCGTTGGCCAGATAGAGATATCCGGGCAGGGTCAGCCCCAGCGCAGGCGCCTCGCCGTCGATGGCCAGCAGCGAGGGCGCATCGCGCAGAAACTGCAACCCGAACTGCGACATGCGGATGTTCACGGGGCTGCTGAATTGCTGGCGGATCGAACTGGCCGAACGCTGTGAGGAGGCCTGAGCAAAGCCTGTGTCCTGCTCCAGTAACACCACCGACAGACTCGGATCGAGCCGCTTGAGCCACCATGCGGTGGCCGCGCCTGCGATGCCTGCCCCCACGATGGCGACATCGCAGGTCTGCACATCAACCACAGGCGCATCCCATGCATGCGATTCAGATGAGGGCGCAGCGTTCACCTCGCGCGTCATGGTGCTACCTCAGTGTTCACTCAATGCTCAGTCAGCGTGATCCGCGCTCTGCCATGGCAGCGTCGTAGACCAGACGCGCCGCCACCGCATCTTCGACGGCCTGGCCCAGCGCCTTGAAGATCACGATGCCTCCGGTGTGCGGGAATGACTTCGTGCCAGCCAGAATTTCGCCGATCTCGGCATACACGGTCGCACCTGAATGCATCACGTCGCCGGCCTCGTGCTCAGCTGAATGGCGGCTGTCTGCGATGACGGTGTGTTGCATGGCCTCATCGTCCAGTTCACGCCAGCTGGGGCGTGGTGCGCCAATCGCAGCCACGAAGGCATCGGCTTTCAGCCAGGCGCCACGCAGCACGGGCTCGGTGGCATTGGTGACCGTGCAGATGATGTCAGCCCCTCGCACAGCCTCTTCTGCGCTTTCGCAGGCACGTCCGCCGATCTCTGTGGCGCAACGCGCTACATTGGCCGGGCTGCGGCTCCAGATGCGGATCTCGCTGACTGGGCGCACGGCCCGCAGCGCCAGCGCATGGCTGCGTGCCAGCGCGCCACTGCCGAGCATGGCCACCACTTTGGGCCCCGGACTCACGATGGCATTGGCTGCCACGGCAGATACGGCCGCAGTGCGCAGTTCGGTGATCCAGGTGCCATCCATGACGGCCAGTGTCTGCCCGGTCACCGGGTCCATCAGCACGATGGTGGCCAGCAGCGTGGGCAGGCCGCGGGCAGGGTTACCTGGGTACAACGTGATCAGCTTGGTGGCCAGCGCATCGGCCGTCATGGCGGGCTTCAGAAACAGCATGCCCTCGCGCTCGGGCATCTCGACCACGCTGCGCAGGGGCTGCAGCACGCGCCCCGCAGACAGGTCGATGAGCGCGCCGCGCATGGCGGGCAGCAGTTGCTCGAGCGGCAGCAGTCGGCGCACGGTGGCGTCGTCGAGATAGAGCGGTGTCATCGGTCTAGGTTAACGCAGGATCCATGTGCAGACACCTTGTGAGGCGAAGCCCGCGCAGCGGCACCGACTGTTGCACCGATAGAATCGAGGGTATGCAAGATATGTCGCGCGAGCCGCAGCTCAGAGGACTGGACCGTGAGCTGGCTGGCGAGTCCGTTCGCTTTCTGGCTGAACGCGCCCTGTGGTGGCCGCGAGCCCGCACGCTCTTTGTGGCCGATGTCCATCTGGGCAAGGCCGAAAGCTTTCGCGCACTGGGGGTGCCGGTGCCATCGGGCCCCACGCAGGCCACCCTGGAGCGGCTGGCGAAACTCGTGCAGGCCTGCTCGGCGGCGCATCTGGTGGTGCTCGGTGACCTGCTGCATGCACGCGCCGCGCACACCGATGCAGTGATGCAACCGTTCGGCGACTGGCGTTCGGTGCACGCTGACCTGCGTATCTCACTGGTCAGGGGCAATCACGATCACCACGCGGGTGACCCGCCGGCAGCTTTGGGTATCGAGGTCGTGGAGGCGCCCCATGCGATGGGACCCTTCGATTTGTGTCACGACGATTCCGATGCGCATGCAACCGCGACCAAGACGGGTCAGGCAAAGGTTCTGCCACCTGACCCATCACTGGCTCGGCCCGGCCATCGCCTGGAGGGTCATGTGCACCCTGCAGTACGGTGTGCAGTGCGTGCCGGGCGTAGCCTGCGACTGCCTTGTTTTTGCATCGGCCCGACACGCACGCTGTTGCCTGCATTTGGCGACTTCACCGGCACAGCCCTCATTCGCCCAGCGGCCGGTGAATCGATCCTGGCGATCGCCGACGACACGCTCGTAGCGTTGCCGCCGGGTGCGGTCACGCAGACCAGACGTGCGCCAAGCGCCGCCCGTTCACCCGCCCGGATCGTTACCGGACGTTGAGGCGGCGCGGGTCAGCCACCCGTTCGGATGCGGCGCACCGTGGCATCGATCAGTGCGCGAGAAATGCTGTGCCGAGGGGGCAATTGGGGCAGCGCGTCGATGTGAAACCACTGCGCATCAGCAAGCTCGGCTGGATCGTGACGCACTTCGCCGCCTGCGTATTCAGCGGTGAACGCGATCATCAATGAATTCGGAAAGGGCCAGCTCTGGCTGCCGAAGTAGCGCAGGTTCTTGACGCTGACGCTGGTTTCCTCGCGCACTTCGCGGATCACGCAATCTTCGATACTTTCGCCGGCTTCCAGAAAACCAGCCAGTGCGCTGTAGCGGCCTGCCGGGAAATTCACGCCCCGCCCGAGCAGCACGCGGTCGCCGTCAGTGACCAGGGCCATCATGGCTGGCGAGATGCGCGGGTACACACTGAGCCCGCACGATGGGCAGCGCTTGGCGCGTTCACGCGGCATCTGTTCTGTGGGCGTGCCGCAGGCCCCGCAAAAGCGGTGTGTGCGGTCCCACTCCAACATTTGTACAGCCCGCATGCCGATGGCGATGGTTTCATCGTCCAGTGCACCGAACCAGTTGCGCAGGTTGGCCGCGCGCCAGCCGTCTGGCATGAGGTCAGCCGGATGATCGTCGGGCAGCGCCACGGCAAAATGGTCCAAGCCCTGATGACGCCCGACGGGCTGCACACGGCCTGCGCGAAAGCCCATGGCTCGCCAGGTGCGCCAGGGCAGCGCGCGCGGTTCATCCAGGCTTTGCACGAGAGCATCGCGCACAAAAAGGTGCACCACGGCCTCGTCGTGCAGTTCGAGATCGAGTTCGGGCAGGAATTCGGCGGGGGATCGGATCATCGGACGGCCTCGTGTGCCGGCGCGCTCGGACAGGCGCGGCGGTGGTCTCTTGAGAACCTGCATTGTCCCACGGCCGATTGGCGGGTGCTGCATGGGTGGCGGTGCGTTTGAAATGCAGCCTGGGCCGCGGCGACCGTATTACGGTTCGGTCACGTGCGGTGCGACTGCGAAAAGACCTGGGGTATTGTTTGCGCCTGACGCCCTTCATACAGAACCACATGACGCAGACGACGACCGATATGGGAGCCACAACGCAACGCACGACGCAAGCGACGACGCCACGCAGCAAGCACACGCTGCTGGTGGCCGGTGCAGGCGGCCTGGTGGGTGCGGCGGCCGCCGAGCATTTCGCGACACTGCCCGACTGGCAGGTGGTGGCGGTCTCGCGCCGCGCGCCGGAGTTACCTGAAGGTGTGCGCCATGTGGCGCTCGACCTGACCGATGCCGCAGCCTGCCGCGAGGCGGCCAAGGGGCTGACGCATGTGACCCACGTGCTGTTTGCAGCCTTGTACGAAAAACCCGACCTGGTCGGTGGCTGGCGCGACCCCGAGCAGATGGCCGTCAATCTGGCCATGCTGCGCAACCTGCTCGATGCCCTGGAGCCGACCGCTCGCGGTCTGCGGCACATCACCCTGATGCAAGGCACCAAGGCCTATGGCGCCCATGTCGAGCCGGTGCCGGCACCCTGCAAGGAGCGCTGGCCACGCCACCCCCACGAGAATTTCTACTGGCTGCAGGAAGACCTGCTGCGTGAGCGCCAGGCGCGCGCCGCCTGGACCTTCACCGTGTTGCGCCCGCAGCTGGTGATGGGCTATGCGATTTCCAGTCCGATGAATGTCGTGGCGGCATTGGGCGCCTATGCGGCCGTCCAGCGTGAGTTGGGCGAGCCGCTGCATTTCACAGGCGGCGTGCGTTACATCAATGGGGCAAGTGATAGCCGCCTGATTGCGCGTGCCGCCGAGTTCGCCGCCACGCATGAGGTGGCTGCCAACGAGACCTACAACGTGGTCAATGGCGATGTTTTGGTCTGGCCCGATGTCTGGGCTGCCGTCGCGCGGCATTTCGGCATGGAGCCGGGTGAGCACAAGCCCCTGCGGCTGACCGACGCCATGCCGCAACGCGAAGCGGTCTGGAAGCGGGTGGTCGATCGGCATGGCTTGCGTGCGTTCACGCTCGAGGGCCTGGTGGGCAGTTCGTGGCAGTTTGCCGACCGGGCCTTTGCCTATGGCGCCACCGAGCCGCAGCACGCCTTCCTGAGTCCGATCAAGTTGCGCCAGCATGGGTTGGCCGATTGCTTTGATACCGAAGACGCGCTCATCTATTGGCTTGAACGCATGCAGGCACGCAGACTGCTGCCCCGCTGAGGTCACTCCGTTCCACCCGCTTTCGCGAAGGCCCCGTCATGTCTGATCACACCGAGCAGTTTGTTGCGCTTCTTGCACGCTTTTCCAGCGCAGTGGGCGCGCGCGATACCGCCGCGCTGGCGTCGCTGTTTGCACCTGATGGCACCTACGACGACTACTTTTTCGGGCCGCACACCGGGCGCAGCGAGATCGCCCACATGCTCGACCGCTTCTATGACGGCGGCGAAGCCTTCGTGTGGCAATTCACCGAGCCTGTGAGCAACGGCGAAGTCGGTTATGCCCGCTATGCCTTCAGTTACCGCTCGCGGGAGCCCGAGAGCAATGGCGAGATCATCGTGTTCGAGGGCACCAGCCGGTTTCGACTGAAGGATGGGTTCATTCAGCACTATGCGGAGGTCTTCGATCGCGGCGTGGCCTTCTCGCAGTTGGGCTATGCGCCCGAGCGCATCGTCAAGCTGTTGGGCCGCTACGCGAAAGGCTTTCGTCAGACCGAGACGGCACGGCATCACATGGCCTATCGCGACGTGCAAATCGCCCGGCGCAAGGAGCAGGCCTGATGCTTGATCTGCTGATCCGCAATGCCACCCTGTTCGATGGCCTGGGCGCGGCCCCGACCATGGGTGATCTGGCGGTCTCGCAAGGCCGGATCGTGGCCATGGGGCGCGTGGATGCCCAGGCACACAAGACGATCGATGCACAGGGCCTGGCGCTCATGCCCGGCATCATCGACAACCACACCCACTACGACGCGCAGATCACCTGGGACCCTGCGGCTACGCCATCGCCCGCTCTGGGGGTGACGACCGCCGTGATCGGCAATTGCGGTTTCACCATTGCGCCATGCCGGCCGGCCGATCGCGAGCGCATCATGCGCAACCTGACGCAGGTCGAAGGCATGTCACTCGATGTGCTGCGCCAGGGCATCCGCTGGGACTTCGAGACCATCCCGGAATATCTCGACCAACTCGAGCGCCAAGGCGCCGTGCCCAACATCGCGGCCTTTGCAGGTCACTCCTCCATCCGCACCTGGGTGATGGGCGAGGCGGCCACACAGCGCGCCGCTTCGGATGACGAAATCATCCGCATGCAGACCCTGGTGCGCGAGGCCATGCAGGCCGGTGCCATCGGATTTGCGACCAGCACCTCGCCGGCACACAACGGTGAAGGGGGCGTGCCCATGCCCTCGCGGCTGGCCGATGACCGCGAGTTGCGCGCACTGGTGGGTGCCATGGGTGAGTCCGGGCGTGGCGTATTCATGCTGACCAAGGGCGGGCATACCCGCATCGATTTCCTGGAGTCGCTGGCAGCAGACAGCGGTCGCCCGGTCGTGGTGGCGGCGCTGTTGCATAACCGGACCAACCCTGATGCGGTCTTTGCCGACCTCAACGCCATCGCGCAGGCCAATGCCCGTGGTCACGCGCTGCTCGGTGCGGTGTCCTGTTGCCCGCTCACCATGGACTTCACGCTGGCATCACCTTACCCGGTGGAAGGGCTCAGCGCCTGGCGACCCGCGCTCGGTTTGAAGGGCCGGGCCTTGCGTGATCTGCTGGCCAGCACGGCGTTTCGCGATGGGGTACGCGCCGAGCTCGCCAAGCCTGCATCTTTTCGCCTCTTCAATGGCGAGTGGGACCAGGTTCAGGTCGTGGAAGTGAGCGAGGCCGCCCATGCGCACATGGAGCAACGCACGCTGGCCGAGCTGGCAGCCCGCACCGCGCGCCATCCGCTCGACGTGATGCTCGATCTGGCCTTGTCGGAAGACCTCAAGACTGTATTCACCGCGACCCTGTTGAATTCCGACGAAGCCGCGGTCGCGCGCATGATCAACCATCCCGACAGCCTCGTGAGTTTGTCGGATGCGGGTGCACACCTGACCTTCTTCAATGACGCAGCATTCGGCCTGCATCTGTTGGGACACTGGTCGCGTGACCTCGGTGCCTTGTCACTGCAGGCGGCGGTCCAGCGTCTGACCGGCCAACCGGCGCGCGTGTTCGGGCTGGCCGGGCGCGGTGTCCTGGCCCCGGGCGCCGCGGCAGACCTGATGCTCTTCGATCCGGCCACCGTCGGCCGCGGCCCGAAGCGCCGGGTGCACGATCTGCCTGGCGGAGCGCCCAGGCTGCACACCGATGGATTGGGCGTGCATGGCGTGTGGGTCAATGGCGTGCAGGTGGCCGATGCGTCGGGCGCCTTGAGCCTTGCGGCTCATGAGGCATCGGGGCGGCCGGGCCAGTTGCTGCGCAGCGTCAAGCACTGAGCACCATTTCGGAGCATGCCGTCGGTAACTGTCCAGTGCAATTGACAGTTAGGGGTGTACACTAGGTTGGACACTGTGTTGCACGGATGCCCTGGAGGCACGTCGTGCCGTTCGACTTGCCGTTCGACCAATCGCCCCGGGGTTGACCATGATTCGATGCTTCTCACTCGCTGCAAGACTGGCGGCTGGCCTTCTTGTCGCCAGCCTGATGGCTGGCTGCGAGCGCCCGCCCATTGAGGCGGAACAGTCCGGTTTTCGCGGCACCGGTATGGCCCAGATCTACAACCCCCGCACACTGGCCAGCCAGGCGGGCTTGCACGCCGTACCCGAGATCGACGCAGCCGCGAGGGTGCGCCCTGGCGGCCCCAAGGCGGGCGATGTGTATCAGAACGTCAAGGTGCTGGGAGATCTCAGTCTGGCCGAGTTTGGCCGCACCATGAACGCGATCACCAATTGGGTGTCTCCTGCGCAAAGCTGTGCCTATTGTCATGTCGAGGGCAACTTTGCCGACGACAGCAAGTACACCAAGGTGGTCGCGCGTCGCATGATCCAGATGACGCAGCACCTGAACGCCGACTGGAAGCCGCACGTGGGCGAGACCGGCGTGACCTGCTACACCTGTCATCGCGGCGCGCCTCTGCCGCAGCCGCTCTGGTTCCGCCCGGTACCCGATACCGCCCATCCGGTGCTGGGCGATCGCGCCGGCCAGAATGCGCCCGCGGCCGTGGTCGGCTTGTCGTCCTTGCCCAATGAAGTGCTGTCGCATTACTTGTTGTCCGACAAGGATGCACGCACCATCCGCGTGGCCAGCGACCAGGCGCTGCCTTCGGGCAATACCCGTTCGATCAAGCAGGCTGAACACACCTACGGCCTGATGATGCACATGTCACAGTCGCTGGGCGTGAACTGCACGTTCTGCCACAACACGCGCAACTTCGCGAGCTGGGACGAGAGCCGCCCGCAGCGCGCCACCGCCTGGCACGGCATCCGCATGGTGCGCGATATCAATCAGTCGTATCTGGAGCCCCTGAGCACCGCGTTCCCCACGCTGCCGACAGGCAGGCTGGGGCCCTTGGGCGACAGCGCCAAGGTGGCCTGTGCCACGTGTCACAAGGGCGCCAATAAGCCGCTGAACGGTGCCGCCATGGCCGTGCATTACCCGGCCATGACGGGCGCTCGGACGCCGTGATCAGCCTTTGGTTTTGACGAACGAGCTGCACCACCCGTTCGCATTCACCAACCGATCGACCATCAGATCGCATTCCGCCCAGGCATCGCTCGGTTTGCCCAGCCAGGCCATGCAGCCATTGCATTTCTGGCCTGCTGCATGCTTCGGAAACTTCTTCGTGTCGACCGTTGCCGTGTCGTGCTTGTAGCCCAGTGAAGCGGCCTTGGGCTCACTTTCCTCTGCCTTCTTTGGAGCGGCCTGCAGGCTGCCTGCAGTGGCGAGGGCGGCACTGCTCGCCACAACTTTGAGCATGAATACACGGCGGTGGGGGGTCTGCATCATGGTGACTCCTAATTAGAAAATACGACTCAGGTTCTAAACACACTGACTGACTCGAGCAGCCGATCGGCTTGCTCCTTGAGGCTTTCGGCCGCTGCGGCCGACTGCTCGACCAGCGCCACGTTTTGCTGCGTCACGCGGTCCAGATCGGAGACCGCCTCACTCACCTGATCGATCCCGCTGGTCTGCTCTCGGGTCGCCAGGCTGATTTCGCCGATCAGCGACGCCACGCGCTGCACCTGCCCGACGATGTCGTGCATTGAGGCACCGGCATCACTCACCAGCTTCGAGCCACGCTGCACGCTGACCGCGCTGGCACCGATCAGGTCCTTGATTTCCTTTGCCGCGCTCGCGCTGCGCTGCGCCAGGCTGCGCACTTCGCTGGCCACCACCGCAAAGCCTCGGCCCTGTTCCCCGGCACGGGCGGCTTCGACCGCCGCATTGAGCGCCAGGATGTTGGTCTGGAAGGCGATGCCGTCGATCACACCGATGATGTCGCTGATGCGTCGGCTCGAGTCACTGATCTGCGCCATGGTCGTCACGACTTCGGC
>CANHUQ010000144.1 GCA_947463885.1 Burkholderiales bacterium | reverse complement strand
GGGCAAAGACATCCGGATGGACATAGCGACGCACCGGCAGGTGGTGCGTGCTGGGAGCCAGGTACTGGCCGATCGTGATCATGTCGATATCGTGCGCGCGCATCTCGCGCATCGTTTGCAGGATCTCGTCGTCGGTTTCGCCCAACCCCACCATGAGCCCGGATTTGGTCGGCACGCCCGGCACGCGGGTCTTGAACTCGGCCAGCAGCTTGAGCGAGTGCGTGTAATCCGACCCCGGTCGGGCTTCACGGTACAGGCGCGGCACAGTTTCCAGGTTGTGATTCATGACGTCGGGCGGCGCCGCTTCCAGGATCGCCAGCGCCCGGTCGAGGCGACCCCGGAAATCGGGCACCAGGACCTCGATGCGGGTGGCGGGCGAGGCCTCGCGCACCGCCCGGATACAGTCGACGAAGTGCTGGGCACCGCCATCGCGCAGGTCATCGCGATCGACCGATGTGATCACCACGTAAGACAGTTGCAGGGCGGCGATCGTCCGAGCCAGGTTGGCCGGTTCGTTGACATCCAGCGGATCGGGCCGACCGTGGCCGACATCGCAAAACGGGCAGCGCCGGGTGCACTTGTCGCCCATGATCATGAAGGTGGCCGTGCCCTTGCCGAAGCATTCACCTATGTTCGGACAGGACGCTTCCTCGCATACCGTGTGTAGTGAGTGCTCACGCAGGATGCGTTTGATGTCGTGAAAGCGGCTGCCGGGGGCGGCGGCCCGCACGCGAATCCAGTCGGGCTTGCGCAGCACTTCGGTGGCCGGCACGACCTTGATCGGGATGCGGGCGGTCTTGCCGGCGCCCTTTTGCTTGACGGTCGGATCGGGGAGGGGGGCGTCTTGGGTCATGCCTGCTCGATATGTTGCGCGAGGTCAGCGCCGAACTGCCGGGCGACGTCGTCGATGCGGGGCGCCACGCCAGCCGCCTGCTGGGAAGTCAGATCGGTGACTGTCAGTCCAGCATACCCGCAGGGGTTGATCCGGCCAAACGGTTCGAGGTCCATGGCCACGTTCAGGGCAATGCCGTGGTACGTGCTGCCCCGACTGACCTTCAGACCGAGTGAGGCGATCTTGGCGCCCGGCGTGCCGTCGGCGGCAGGCACGTAGAGCCCGGGCGCACCAGGTTTGCGCACCACCTTCACCCCCCATCGACCACAGGTGGCGATCGCGGCGGCCTCCAGTTGGCACACCAGATCGCGTACGCCCAGACGGCGTCGCTGCAGGTCGATCAGGGTGTAGGCGACCACCTGACCGGGACCATGGTAGGTGACCTGCCCGCCACGCTCGGTCTTGATCACGGGGATTTCCCCGGCAGTGAGTACATGCTCATCTTTTCCGGCGAGCCCCTGGGTGAAGACCGGCGGATGCTCGACCAGCCAGATCTCATCGGGTGTGGCCGCATCGCGCGCTGCGGTGAAGTCGCGCATGGCCTGCAGGGTCGGCAGATAGTCTGCGACGCGGAAAGGGCGGATGTGGATCACAGGGCAACCGGTCCGGACTGGCGCACAATGTGCGATGGTAACCGCCCATTCAGAACCCTCATTCGGGAGTGGCCATGCGCGATGCGATGCGACCGGTCGAACTGATCGGTGCCGTGATCGGTGAAGGGGCGCCCGACCGGCGCACCCGCGCCGGGCCGGGATCGTTGCGGCAATGGGGCCTGGGCCGCAGGCTGCTCGAGCGCGGACGTGAAGTGCGCTGGGGCCCCGATGTGGCCTCCGACCTGAGCGCGCTGCCCAGTGGCCCGATGAGCGTGGTGGCTGAATTTTCTGGGCGTCTGGCTGCGCGGGTCAGTGCATCCATTGACGCGCACCGGCTGCCGGTCGTGATCGGCGGTGACCACTCCTGTGCGGTGGGCACCTGGAGCGGTGCCGTCGCGGCGCTGCGCCACCGCCCGCCGCCCACCGACCCGGACGCACTGGACCGCTACCGCAGCGGGCCGCGGCTCGGGTTGGTCTGGATCGACGCCCATCTGGATGCCCATACGCCCGACACCTCCGAGTCGCAAATGCCCCATGGCATGCCGCTGGCCTCACTCCTGGGCCACGGACCCGATGCGCTCACCGGGGTGGCGCTGCGCGGCGCCAAGCTCAAGCCTGCCGATGTGGTGCTCATCGGCTGTCGCAGCTGGGAGTCGGGCGAAGCCGAGCTGCTGGCCCGCCTCGGCGTGCGGGTCATGGCCAGTGACGAAGTGGCGCGCCGCGGGTTCGCCGCCTGCTTGTCTGAAGCGATCGCGCGGGTCCGTGAAGGCACCGCTGCCTGGGGCCTGAGCTTTGATCTGGATGCGCTCGATCCGGCCGATGCGCCCGGCACCGGTACACCGGTGGAGCGTGGCTTAAGACTGGCGGAAGTGACCGGCGCCCTGCACGGGCTCGCTTGGGACCCGCAGCTGCTGGCTTGCGAGTTGGTGGAATACAACCCCGAGCTCGACCGCGACCGCAACACGGCACGGGCGGCTGAAGATTTGATTGGGGCGTTGATCGACCGGCGCAGCGCTGGCGCTGCGCTCAGAGCACGACCTTGACCAGCGGGTGCGAGGTCAACTCGCGGTACAGCGCATCGAGTTGTTCGCGTGATGTGGCGCGAATGGTGGCCGTCAGACCCAGATAGGTGCCCTGGCGCGAAGGCCGCTTTTCAAGCGTGCGCGCATCGAAGTCTGGAGCATGGCGCTGCACCACCCCAATCACCGACTCGATGAAGGCCTCGCTCTGCGCCCCCATGATCTTGATCGGAAAAGACGTCGGAAAGTCCAGCAGCTCGGCCAAACGCGCAACCCGCTCGCCGACCTCGCCATCAAAGCCTGACCCGCCGCCGGCGTTCAAACCATCCGGGCCGGTCCCGCTCATGAGCGGGACGCCGCCGTGGCGCGCTGATACGCCGCATGCAGCCGCGTAAAAACCGGGCCGGGTTGGCCCGAGCCGACCGGCTCGCCATCGAGGCGCGTGATGGCCAGCACTTCCTTGGTGGCCGATGACAGCATCAGCTCATCGGCATGGCGCACGGTGTCGCGCGGAATCGCTCTCACTTCAAAGGGCACGCCTTCGGCCTCGCACAGCTCCTGCAGCAGCCCATAGCGGATCCCTTCAAGGATCCGACTGTCACGCGGCGGTGCCAGGACCTTGCCCTCTTGCACCACCCAGATATTGCTCGATGAGCCCTCGGTCAGTTCGCCGTCGCGAAACATGATGCATTCGACCGCGCCTGCATCCAGCGCGGCCTGGCGTGCCAGGACATTGCCCAGCAGCGAGACCGATTTGATGTCGCAGCGCAGCCAGCGCTGATCGGGCAGGCTGACCGCATCCACCCCGTTCTGCAGTTGGGCGGCGGGCACAGGCGCCAGCGGGCTGGTCATGGCGAACACCGTGGGCACGATGCCCTTGGGGAACCCATGGTCGCGCTTGGCCACTCCGCGCGTCACCTGCATGTAGACGAATTGATCGTCCCAGGGGTGACGGGCAATCAGTGCATCGACCAGTTCACGCCAGCCCGCAGCATCGCGCGGATTGTCGATGCGTAATTCGCCCAGGCTGCGCACCAGCCGAGCGTGGTGCTGTGCCCATCGAAACGGCTTGCGTCCGTAGACCGGAACCACCTCATAGACCCCATCGCCAAAAATGAAGCCACGGTCCAGCACCGGAATGCGGGCTTCCGAGAGCGGCATGAATGCGCCGTTCAGAAACACGGTCTGTTCAGTGTTCGCTTCGGTGCGCACTTCGGTGTGCACTTCAGGCGCGGGCGAGCCGCCGGGTCCGTTCATGTCGCCTTCTCCTTCGTGTGCGGGTCGCTCAGCGGAACCAGAGCCGAACTGAATCCCAGGTCCGCCCGAACCAGCCTGCCGAGCCGACGGCCTCCAGTGCGATGAGCGGGTGCTCGGCAATGGTCTTGTCTTCGAACTGTACCCGCAGTGTTCCGATGCGCTGCCCCTTTTCGATGGGCGCGATCAGCGGCTGGACGCGTTCGATCTCGCCTTTGACCGCCTGGGCCCGACCGCGCGGCACGCTCACCATGACCTGTCCGGAAAACCCGGCCTTGATCTGGTCGGCACTGCCCTTGAACACCGGGTAACTGGCCGCAGCGGCGTCGCGTGCATACAGGCGCACGGTATCGAATGACGCAAAGCCGTAATTGAGCAGCTTTTGCGATTCGATCGTGCGTGCCGATTCCGAGGCGGTGCCCAGCACCACCGACAACAGTCTGCGCTGCACATCGGTGCCGGGCGCGGTGCGCACACTCGAGGCGACCAGGCAAAAACCGGCTGCCTCGGTATGCCCAGTCTTCATGCCATCAACCGTCGGATCCACAAAGAGCAAGCGGTTGCGGTTAGGTTGCTTGATGTTGTTGAAGGTGTAGTCGCGCTGGGCATACAGCTTGTAGAAATCGGGGTGATCCTCGATCACGCGAATCGCCAGCGTCGCCAGATCGCGTGCCGTGGAGTAGTGCTGCGCGCCCGGCAGGCCCGATGCATTGCCGAACTGGGTGTTGGCCAGACCCATGCGCTTGGCTTCGCGGTTCATCTGCTGCGCAAACGCTTCCTCGGTGCCACCGATGGCTTCGGCCAGGATGATCGCGGCATCGTTGCCTGACTGGATGATCAGGCCGTGCAGCAACTCATCGACGGTGGCCGGGCTGGCCGGATCCACAAACATGCGTGAGCCGATCGCTTTGTGTGCGAGCGGTGAGACCGGCGGGCGGGCGTCGGTGGCGAGCTTCTTTTCCTTCACGGCTGTGAAGGCCAGATAGGCCGTCATCAGCTTGGTCAGCGATGCCGGCTCGACCCGCATGTCCGGGTCGCTCGCAGCCAGCAGCTGCCCGGTGGTCACGTCCATCAGCAGCCAGGAGCGTGCGGCAATCTGGGGCGCATCACGCGGGGCCAGACCTTGAGTAGCCGGCACGGCCGGGGTGGCTGGTGTGTTGGCGTTGGTCCCGGATGCGGCAGGGGCTGTCTTACCTCGGGGTGGTGCGGCCTCGGTGGGCGCAGCCAGGAAGCCCGCCGTCATGATCATGGCAGCCAGCGCGCAAGCCGTACGCGCACTCAAGGCAGCGTGTCGGCGCTCACGGCCCTGCGCGGTATGAGGCCTGTGTTCGGGAGTATTGAAGCGTGTGGTGCGGCCGGCTTGTGGACCCATCGTCGGATCGTCCTGGAACATCCTGAAGGAGGGGCGCGATTATACGTTCTGAACGACGTTCTGAACTGCGTTCGCAAAGACGTTCGCCTGACCTCCGGATCAGGCGTTCGGGCATTTCGGGATGCGCCCGCGTGCGGCCCGCCCCAGCGGATGTCAGCGCGTCAACGCGTGTCGGTCACCGGACCGGGTCGGGTGCGTGACCCGTCACGCTCCAACCAGGCACGCGCCGCGCTTTGCGCCGCATGAGCCAGCCGTGCCGCCTGTTCATCACCTGCCCGCTCGCGCACACGATCGATGACTTCACGCATCACGGTGCGCATGACGGTGAGATTCACACAGTCCTGCAACCGGGCCTCAAGGACGCTGCCTGCCGGACCCAGCTCGCGCTCGACTGCACCGGCGATGCGCCGCTTGAAATCTTCGAGCCTGGGGTCATGGCCTTCGGTTGTTGCGGCAGGCGCCGGATCACGAATGCCCGAGAGTGCGATCAGTCCTTGCATCAGCAATTCTTCGAGTCGCATCGGCAGTTCATCGGGGCGCACATTGAGCGGCAGTTGGGCCAGCGTGCGTCGCCCATCGATCAGGGTGAGCAAGCGACGACCCTGCACGCTGATCACATGCGAAGGATCTTTTAGCGCGGCCTCGCCTTGAGCCGTGCGGGCATAGACGAACCGCGGATCAGGCGAAGCCATGGCCGACCGATCCTCAGCGCAGCGCGCGCATCACGAGCTGCTTGATGACGGTGAGCTTGTGATGAAAGAAATGGTCGGCACCGGGAATCACCACGACAGGCAGCGACTGCGGGCGCGCCCAGTCGAGCACGGCCGCAAGCGGCACGGTCTCGTCGGTTTCGCCATGAATGACCAGCGTGTCGTCGGGCACCGGTTCGATGCCAAACCGCGAGGCAGCGGTGCCGACGAACACGAGCTTGGCAGCCGGCGTGCCGGCCTGTACCAAGC
The DNA here is from genome assembly GCA_947463885.1 of Burkholderiales bacterium. Lineage (GTDB taxonomy): Bacteria > Pseudomonadota > Gammaproteobacteria > Burkholderiales > Burkholderiaceae_E > UBA4615. The sequence goes on along the minus strand of CANHUQ010000144.1, from coordinate 3,475 downwards.
GCGCCGCCACGCGCGACTGCACCATCGTGCCGAAGGAGAATCCGGCCAGTACCAGCGGCAAGTCTGCGCCGCCAGGCTCGGCCGCACGTGCGGCCGCGATCACGGCAAGCAGATCTTCGGTTTCGCCGGTCCCGGCATCGTGCACGCCTTCGGAATCGCCCACGCCCCGAAAGTCAGGCCGCCAGCACACATAACCCAGTGCGAGCAGCGCGCGCGCAAGAGTTTGGACGACCTTGTTGTCGCGTGTGCCGCCATAGAGCGGATGAGGGTGGGCGATGACAGCCAGGCCACGCACGACGCCCGACTGGGGGTCTTGCGCAGTGGGCTCCGGTCGATCGACCGCCACATCGATCCGGCCGACCGCACCGGGCACACCAAGAATGCGAGTGGCTGCGTTCACGGCAGTCGCAGCCGCTCCACTGGGCGCCCATCCCGCAGATGGCTCTCGACGATTTCGTCAATGTCTTCGCGGTCGACGTAGGTGTACCAGACGGCTTCGGGATAGACGACGACGACTGGCCCGTGCTCACAGCGATCGAGGCAACCTGCTTTGTTGACGCGCACTTTGCCGGGCCCGCTCAAACCGAGTGCCTTGACGCGGTCTTTCGCGTAGGCCTGCATGGCTTCGGCATCCTGGCTGGCGCAGCACTCGCGACCGTCAGTGCGACGGTTCAGGCAGAAAAACACATGCTGGGCAAAATGACTGTCGGACATGCTGACCTCGAAGGATCGGCGATTATAGCCAGCGCCTTGCAGGCCGACGCCCAAGCGGCATGAACCACGCGAGCGCTGCCACGGGCCACAGCATGCCGATGATGCGCAACAAGCCCTGCACGTTGACGAGCTGACCTGCGCGCACCCCGGCCAGCGTGCTTTCGAAATAGCGGTCCTCGGGTGCGAAGTTCACTAGCAGCCAGCCCGCGGTACACAGGACCATCGCACAGATGGCGCGGGCCCGCGCGCTGAGCGTTTCAAGTGCATACAGCAGCGCCGCTCCGACGACCAACCCGCCCTGCGCGCCTGGCGTGAGCCATGCAAAGGGTTCATCGGCGCCATAGACCAGTTGGGTAGCAATGGAGCGCAGGCCCAGGGCCACGGCTGCGATGGCTGCCAGTAGCGCGAGGCGCCGCCGCGACCCTTTCACCAGCGCAAACGCCAGTGAACCGATCACGCAGACCGCACAGACCACCACCGCGGCCTCGACCGCCACACCGGTGGCAGCCGGGGTCGGACCGTTCCAGAGCCGATCGAGCCACTGTGCGAGGTCAGGGGCATTCGGGCCCATCAGGCTGTCGATCAGGTGTTGCAGCATCGGGCGCCATTGCCCGGTCGCAAAGAGCAGGCGCTCGGGGACCAGTTGCGTGGCCAGCCATAAGATCAGCAGCACCCAGCCGGAGGGCGCGCCCTGCTCGTACCAGCGCTCGGGCATGGGCAGCGCCAGGCGGTCTGACCGACGGGCCGTGCGGTTCAGCAAGGCCCCCAGGAGGCTGCCAGCCACGCCGCCTGCACTGTTGGCGATCCAGTCGAGTAAAGAAGGCACCCGCGCAGGCAGATAACTTTGCGCCGCTTCCAGGGTCAGCGACAGCAGGCAGCAGGCGCCTCCCATCAGCAAGACCGTGCGCCCGGTGGGCACGCGTTCGAACCAGGCCAGTGCGAGCATCAGCCCGAGCAGCACATAGGCGAGCAGATTGCCCAGCACATCGAACCAGGTCCACCAGCGCGGCAGGCCACGCAGCACAAAGCCGAGCGGCCCATGGGGCGCGGCCGTCCAGCCCGACATCGGAAAGAGGGTGGCGAACACCAGCGCTGCCAGGAAAAGCAGGGCCAGGGCACGCATGAGCGCGGTGGTTCGGCGGGGCCGATGCAGCGCGTCGATCGTGGTAAACATGGCGGTTCCCGTTCGCCGGAGCTTACATGATCGACCCGCCGCGGTTCGAGCAGGTCGGGCGCATCGATTCGACCAATGCCGAACTCATGCGCCGACCCTTCGCCGCCCTGCCTGCGCCACCCTGCATCCTGCTGGCCGATGAGCAGGTGGCCGGACGCGGGCGCAATGGCCGTGCCTGGCTGTCAGATGTGGAAGGCTCGCTCACCATGTCAGTGGCCATGGAGCGGTCCACAGACGGCCGCTCGCTGCTGGGGCTGCCGTTGGTAGTCGGCGTAAGCCTGGCGCAGGCGCTGGCAGCACAGGGCGCATCGCTGCTCCTGAAGTGGCCCAACGATCTGTACCGTGAAACGCTTCAGGGGCCGGCCAAAGCGGGTGGCATTCTCATCGAGGTCCGTCAGTTCGGGGCCGTGCAGCGCATCGTGGCGGGATGGGGGCTGAATCTGCAGCCACGCGCAGCCTTCGATGCGCGTCGCACCGGGCAGGCCACCGCAGCGGTCTTCGATGGCCCGGCGCCGCTGGATCGGCCCGCGCTCGCGCAGGCGCTCGGCGCGCGCGTGGCAACCGACATCCATCGGTTTGCACGCGACGGGCTGGACCCTTTCCTGCCCCACTGGCGCGCCCTGGATCTCCTGGCCGATCGGCCGATCGACCTGCTGCGCCCCGATGGCCGGCGCGAACCGGGCGTGGCCTGCGGAGTCGACAGCCACGGCGCGCTGGTGGTCCAATTCGACGATGGCCGCCGCGAGCACTGCATCGGCGGCGAAGTCAGCGTGCGGATGCGATGAATCGATCGTCGCTCTTGTCACGGCGTTCAAAGGAGTACCAGCGATGACCTGTTCGACCTCGAATCCACACCACCTGTCACGCAGTGCTGCCTGGGCGCCTGGGCCTGAGCCCACGTGTGTATCCGCGCGTGTTGGGCGTGTGCTGGCCGCCCTGGCAGGCCTAAGCCTGGTGCTGGCCGGCTGCGCCAGTGCGCCCCCGAAGCCGCTGCTGCCCTCCACTGTGCCGGCCGAAATTGCCGAGATTCGGGCAGGTTCGGGCATTCTGATTGGCTATCTGCCTCGAGGCGAATTGCCTGACAGTCTCGCACTGCTGCCGCCCCCACCCGCTGAGGGCTCGGCGGCGCTCGCCGCTGACCAGGCTGCATTTCAGGCCACGCAGTCACTGCGCGCCTCGGCCCGCTGGCAGCTGGCCGCGCGCGACAACGAATTGCAGTTTCCGCGCGCCGCTGACACCTTTTCCTGCGCACTCGATCTGCCCATCGGCGAATCAAGCACCCCGCACGTGAACATGCTGCTGCGCCGCACGCTGGCCGATGCCGGCCTGTCCACTTATCGCGCCAAAGACCGCTACCAGCGCGCCCGCCCCTTCGTGCGCAATCAGGCGGCCACCTGTGTGCCGCAAGAGGAAGCGAAACTGGCTAAAGACGGTTCCTACCCGTCGGGTCATTCGGCCCTCGGTTGGGCCTGGGCGCTGATCCTCGCTGAGCTGTCACCCGAGCGGGCCGACCGGTTGCTGGCGCGCGGTTACGCCTTCGGTCAAAGCCGCATGGTGTGCGGTGTGCATTGGCAAAGCGATGTCGAT